>JBIICO010000281.1:0-3991 GCA_044238855.1 Caulobacter sp. | reverse complement strand
TCGCCGCCGGCACGTTCGAAGCCTTCCGCCGAGAGTTCCGGGCCCGGCATGTGAAGTGATCGGGGACAGCTGTTGGTGTCCCTGGAGGGACGCGAAACGCTGTCCCCGCGCCTACTTGATCGGGTACCGCGGCCCCCTGCGCGGGGGCTCCTTCGGCAGGGTCGACTTCACGTGGCTGGGCGTGGCCGGCGGGTTGCAGCCGCGCGATTCACCGAGTCCCTTGAGGTAGCCGCGCCGGATGCCGCCGGCGACGATCGCGGCCCGCACCAGCCGGTCGTGCTGCTCGGCGCCAGACAGCCGCCGCACCCAGCCTCGCATCGGGATCAGGTCCTGCGCCGCGCCGGCCATGAAGCCGTAGGCGGTGTCCTCGGCCGCGTCGCGACCCTTGTCGATCAGCGGCCGGTCGTCGGGCGAGCCGGGATCGTCGATGTCGCCGCCCAGAGCCTCGTTGAGCGGCTTCACCAGGGCGATGATCTCGGCGCAGGTCGCGGGCGTGGGCCGCTTGTAGGGGTCGTCCAGCGCCTCGAGCAGCACGGGCGGGATCTTGGTCCGCAGCATGTTCAGGTCGCGGGCCGGCGCGCTGGCCGCGCCGACGAATCCCGATCGGTTCACCTGCTCGGTGGTCTGGATCCGGCCGGACGGCGGCGGCTTGGGCGCGCTGGCGCAGGCCGCCAGGCTCAGGGACGCGAGGATGAGGACGACTGGACGCATGGCGCGCACATAATCACGCGCGATCCGCGGCGGAAAGCGGGCAGGGCGGCTTGCCCCCCCGGTCTGCCGCCACTATGGTCCGCGCCGCTTCGTAACGGCCCTCGGCTGCTTCGCGAGCGGGCCGGTAGCTCAGTGGTAGAGCATTCGACTTTTAATCGAATGGTCGTGGGTTCGACCCCCACCCGGCCTACCATTCCTCCTCACGCGCGATTTCCCAATCCCGACCCGGCCCGGCGCTTGCCGGGCGGCCGTGTCTGGTCCAGCGTCTGCCTGTCGTTGCGGCAGTTTGCGTCCCTCACTGCCGCTCCAGAAAAACTTCATTGCCTATAGTTTTGGTGGGCTTTAGTCGGCGTCTCGGGGCGATCATGCCCCGGCATCAAACCGGGGCCGTACGCGTTTGCGTATTCGGCCGCAGCAACGGACCCGAGCGCGACGCGAACGATGACAGCTGTAGACGCCGCCCCAGTCCTGACGCCGCCTCAAGCGCGCAAGCCGTTGTTCCGCCGCCGCAGCGCCATTCCCGGCTTCGGCATCACGATGGGCGTCACGCTCACCGTTCTGTCGCTGATCGTGCTGATCCCGCTGTCGGCGGTGGCCATCAAGTCGGCGGAGTTGTCGGGCCCCGAGTTCCTCGCCGCCGCCTTCTCCGAGCGGGCCATCAAGGCCTACCAGCTGACGTTCGGGGCCTCCTTCGTGGCCGCCGCGGTCAACGGCGTGTTCGGCGTCCTGACCGCCTGGGCCCTGGTTCGCTACGAGTTTCCGGGCAAGGCCGTGGTCAACGCCCTGGTCGACCTGCCGTTCGCCCTGCCGACCGCCGTCGCCGGCATCGCCCTGGCCACGCTCTACGCCCCCGCCGGCTGGGTCGGGCAGTTCCTGACGCCGCTGGGCATCAAGGCCGCCTACAACCCGGTCGGGGTGACCATCGCCCTGACCTTCATCGGCCTGCCGTTCGTGGTGCGGACGCTGGAGCCGGTGATGCGCGATCTCGCCGCCGACGTGGAGGAGGCCGCCGCCAGCCTGGGCGCGAACCGCCTGCAGACCATCGCCCGCGTCGTGCTGCCCGCCCTCGGCCCGGCCTGGCTGACCGGCTTCGCGCTGGCCTTCGCCCGCGCGGTCGGGGAGTACGGCTCTGTGATCTTCATCGCCGGCAACATGCCCTACAAGTCGGAGATCGCGCCCCTGCTGATCATCATCCAGCTGGAGCAGTACGAGTATGCCGCCGCCGCCGCGATCGCCGTGGTGATGCTGGCCGCGTCCTTCACCATGCTGCTGGTCATCAACGCCATCCAGGCCTGGTCCCGGAGGTACGCCTGATGTCCGTCGCCAAAGTGTCCGGCCGGGCCCGCGCCGCAACCGACGATCCGCTCTGGGCCAAGGTCGTGATCGTCCTCGTCGTCTTCGCCTTCCTGGCGCTGGTGCTGATCCTGCCGCTCGTCTCGGTGTTCGCCGAGGCGTTGCGCAAGGGCTTGCCGACGGCGCTGGAGGCGATTCGGAATCCTGACGCGGTGGCGGCCATCAAGCTGACGCTGATAACGGCCGCCATCACCGTGCCCTTCAACGCCGCCTTCGGCCTCTGCGCCTCCTGGGCGATCGCGAAGCACAGCTTTCCGGGCAAGGCCTTCCTGATCACCCTGATCGACCTGCCGTTCTCGGTGTCGCCCGTGGTCGCGGGCCTGATCTACGTGCTGGTGTTCGGCATGCAGGGCTGGTTCGGCGAGTGGCTCATCGACCACGACATCAAGATTATCTTCGCCATCCCCGGCATCGTGCTGGCGACCATCTTCGTGACCTTCCCGTTCGTCGCACGCGAGCTGATCCCGCTGATGCAGGAACAGGGGACCGACGAGGAGGAGGCCGCCGTCTCGCTGGGCGCCTCGGGCCTGCGCACCTTCTGGAGCGTGACCACGCCCAACGTGCGCTGGGGCCTGCTGTACGGGGTGCTGCTGTGCAACGCCCGGGCGATGGGCGAGTTCGGCGCCGTGTCGGTGGTCAGCGGCCATATCCGCGGCCTGACCAACACCATGCCGCTGCACGTGGAAATCCTCTACAACGAGTACGACTTCGTGGGCGCGTTCGCCGTGGCCGCCCTGCTGTGCCTGCTCGCCGTCGTCACCCTGGTGCTGAAGAGCCTGCTGGAACTGGCCCAGCCCGGCCGCAAGGCCGCCCACTGAGAGCCCGCATGACCATTTCGATCCGCTCCGTCCAGAAGACCTTCGGCCGCTTCCCGGCGCTGAACAACGTAAGCATCGACGTCGCCGACGGCGAGCTGCTGGCGCTGCTCGGACCGTCGGGATCCGGCAAGACGACCCTGCTGCGCGCCATCGCGGGCCTGGAATACCCCGACGGCGGCCAGGTGCTGTTCGACGGGGAAGACGTCACCTACGCCGGCGCCGCCCAGCGCCGGGTCGGCTTCGTGTTCCAGCAGTACGCCCTGTTCAAGCACATGACGGTGGCCAGGAACGTCGCCTTCGGGCTCGACGTGCGGAAGGGCAAGGACAAGCCGCCCAAGGCGGAGATCGAAAGGCGTGTCGACGAACTGCTCAAGCTCGTGGAGCTGGGCGACCTCGGCAAGCGCTTTCCCGCCCAGCTCTCCGGCGGCCAGCGCCAGCGCGTCGCCCTGGCCCGCGCCCTGGCCGTGTCGCCGCGCGTGCTGCTGCTGGATGAGCCGTTCGGGGCGCTCGACGCCACGGTCCGCAAGTCGCTGCGCAAGGAATTGCGCCGCATCCATGACGCCACCGGCGTCACCACCGTTTTCGTGACCCACGACCAGGAGGAGGCGCTCGAACTCGCCGACCGGGTGGCGATCCTGAACAAGGGCATCATCGAACAGGTCGGAACCCCAGCCGAGGTCCACGACAACCCGGCCAACCCGTTCGTCTGCGGCTTCGTCGGCGAGGCCAACCGCTTCGACGGCTCGGTCTCGGGCGGTGTGTTCACGGCCGGTGCGGTGAGCCTGCCGGCGGCCGGCGCGGGCGACGGCGAGGCCGTGGCCTTCGTGCGGCCCTACGAGATCGCGCTCGACGGCGAAGGCTTCACGGCCAGGATCGACCGGGTCGGGATCGACGGCGCGGTGGCCCACGTAGACCTGACGGCCGGCGACGGCAAGCGGCTGGAGGCTCAGGTCTCCCGTGAACAGGGTCGGGGACTGCAGATTGGGGCTCAAGTGCATGTGAAGGCGATCAACGCGCACATCTATCCGCGCGCGTAAACGTCGCATGCAACTTTAACGTGTGTTTTACCAGGGCGCGTGCAATCTCGCGCTCATGAAACAGCGTGCGTT
>JBIICO010000280.1:0-4005 GCA_044238855.1 Caulobacter sp. | reverse complement strand
CACGAGATCAAGAACCCGCTGACCCCGATCCAGCTGTCCGCCGAGCGCATCCGGCGCAAGTACCGCAAGGAGATCACCAGCGACCTGGAGACCTTCGACCGCTGCACCGACACCATCATCCGTCAGGTCGGCGACATCGGCCGGATGGTCGACGAGTTCTCGTCCTTCGCCCGCATGCCCGCGCCCCGCTTCGCCGACCTCGATCCGGGCGAGCTGCTGAAAGCGGCCGTGTTCGCCCAGCGCGTGGCCAGCCCGAAGATCGAGGTCTCGCTGGACGAGCCGCCCGCCCATCTGGCGCTGAGCGGCGACGAGCGCATGATCGGCCAGGCCCTGGCCAACATCCTCAAGAACGCCGCCGAGGCGGTCTCCGCACGCCACGAGGAAGCCGGCCAGGGTCGTATTCACGCCCGGATGAAGCTCGACGACGAACGGCTGATGTTCGAGATCGAGGACAACGGCGTGGGCCTGCCGACGCGGGATCGCGACCGGCTGACCGAACCCTATGTGACGACGCGGGAGAAGGGCACCGGCCTGGGCCTGGCGATCGTCAAGCGTATCCTGGAAGACCACGGCGGCGAGCTTGCGTTGGGGGACGCGCTCGAACTCGACGGGGCCCGGGTCACCCTGTGTTTTCCCATCGCGCGTTTGACGGCCGCGCCAGAGGTAAAGGAGGCGGCCCATGGCGGCTGACGTTCTGGTCGTAGACGATGAAGCCGATATCCGGGAGCTGGTCTCGGGCATCCTGCAGGACGAGGGTTACGCGGTGCGTTCCGCCGCCGACGCCGATCAGGCGCTCGCGGCGATCCGCGCCCGCAAGCCGGCCCTGATCGTCCTGGATATCTGGATGCAGGGCGGCGGCATGGACGGGCTGGAGTTGCTCGACCTGGTCAAGACGCTCGACGCCGACCTGCCGATCATCATGATCAGCGGTCACGGGAACATCGAGACAGCGGTCAGCGCCATCAAGCGCGGGGCGTACGAGTTCCTCGAAAAGCCGTTCAAGTCCGACCGCCTGCTGCTCGTCGTCGAGCGGGCGATCGAGGCCGCCAGCCTGAAGCGCGAGAACCGCCGTCTGCGCGCTCAGTCGCTGACGCCGGACGGGATGATCGGCAAGTCGGCGGCCGCCCAGCAGCTTCGGCAGCTGATCGGGAAGGTCGCGCCGGCCAACAGCCGGGTGCTCATCGCCGGTCCGGCCGGCTCTGGCAAGGAACTGGTGGCGCGCCTGATCCACGGCGCCAGCCCGCGCGGCAAGGCCGAGTTCGTGGCGATCAGCGCCGCCGGCATGACCCCCGAGCGCATGGATACCGAGCTGTTCGGCGAGGAAGGCGAGGGCGGTCGCCCACGCAAGATCGGCGTCTTCGAGCGGGCTCACAACGGGACCCTGTACCTCGACGAAGTGGCCGACATGCCGCGCGAGACCCAGAGCCGTATCCTGCGGGTGCTCGTCGAGCAGCGCTTCCGCCGGGTCGGCGGGGACGGGGATGTCCAGGTCGATGTGCGGGTGATTTCCTCGTCCAGCCGCGACCTGCGCGAGGAGATCGCCGCCGGCCGATTCCGCGAGGATCTGTACCACCGCCTCAACGTGGTGCCGGTTCGCGTGCCGGGCCTGTCCGAGCGGCGCGACGACGTGCCCGACCTGATCGAGTACTTCATCGAGCGCATCGCCGAGGCGACCGGCCTGCCGCGCCGCAAGCTCGCCGAGGACGCGCTGGCGACGCTGCAGGTGCACGACTGGCCCGGCAACGTCCGTCAGTTGCGCAACAACATCGAGCGGATGATGATCCTGGCCTCGGGCGACCCGAGCGAGCCGATCACCGCCGCGATGCTGCCGTCGGAGTCGTCGGCCAGCATCCAGGCCGGCGCGATCGGGGCGGAGAAGATCATCGCCCTGCCGTTGCGCGAGGCTCGCGAGCTGTTCGAGCGCGAGTACCTCAACGCCCAGATCCTGCGCTTCGGCGGAAACATCTCCCGCACCGCGGCCTTCATCGGTATGGAGCGGTCCGCGCTGCACCGGAAGCTCAAGTCTCTCGGCCTGACCGGCCAGCGCAACGGAGAGGACGAGGAGGACTGATGTCGCGCTGGGCTTACGTGAACGGTCGCTTCGTCCGGCACGGCGAGGCGGCCGTCCACATCGAGGATCGCGGCTATCAGCTCGCCGACGGCGTCTACGAGGTCTGGGCGGTGTTCGGCGGCAGGCTGGCCGACTCGCTCGGGCATTTCGAGCGGCTGGAGCGCAGCCTCGACGAACTGCGCATCGCCCGGCCTATGAGCCGCAAGGCGCTGGAGCTTGTGCTGCGCGAGGCGGTGCGCCGCAACCGCGTCACCCACGGCCTGGTCTATCTGCAGGTCACGCGCGGCGTCGCCCGCCGCGACCACGCCTTTCCCGACAAGCCGCCGGTCCCCGCCGTGGTCATTACCGCCCGGAACACCGACCAGGCCGCCGCCGCGGCGAAGGCGGCCAGGGGCGTCGGCGTCATCACCCTGCCGGAGAACCGCTGGGGCCGTTGCGACATCAAGACCATCGGCCTGCTTCCCAACGCCATGGCCAAGCAGGCCGCCAAGGAGGCCGGCTGCATGGAGGCCTGGTTCGTCGACCGTGACGGGCTGGTCACCGAGGGCGCCTCGTCCAACGCCTGGATCGTCGACGCGGACGGCGTGCTGCGCACCCGCGACACCAGCGCCAATATCCTGCGCGGCGTGACCCGCAAGAGCGTCATCGCCCTGCTGGGGGAACAGAACATCCGCTTCGAGGAGCGGGCCTTCACGCCGGACGAGGTCAAGGGCGCGCGCGAGGCCTTCATCACCGGCGCCGGCTCGCTGGTCATGCCGGTCGTCAGCATCGACGGCGAAAAGATCGGGGGCGGATCACCCGGACCGGTGGCGACGCGGCTGCGGGCTCTCTATATCCAGGCCGCCCAAGCTTCGATCACCTGACGCCCAACGCGCCGTTCACGGTTGCGGACGGCGGCGATCCGGGCCAAGCATAACGACCTTGCGTGTGTGGAGTGCTTCCTGCTCTCCGACCAAGAACAAGAAGGGGAACCCCCGTGAGCGACAAAAAACAGAACCTGCAAGACACCTTCCTCAACAGCGTGCGCAAGTCCAAGACGCCGCTGACCATCTTCCTCGTGAACGGCGTGAAGCTGCAGGGCGTGGTGAGCTGGTTCGACAACTTCTGCGTCCTGCTCCGGCGCGACGGTCAGTCCCAGCTCGTCTACAAGCATGCGATCTCCACGATCATGCCCGCCCAGCCGGTCCAGCTGTACGAGCCGACCGAACAAGACGATTGACCCAACTCATAGACCACGGCGTCCCCGTCCAACGGGCGCTCGTTCTGCATCCCGCGCGGTCCTCGCAGGCCGCGGCGCGTGATCCTCAGGCCCGGCTCGAGGAGGCGGTGGGGCTGTCCTTGGCGCTCGACCTCGAGGTGGTCGAGTCTCGGGTCGTGCCGCTGCGCGAGCGCACGCCCGCCACCCTGTTCGGCAAGGGCAAGGTCGAGGAGCTGCGCCTGCTCTGCGAGGTCGAGAAGATCGACGTCGTGGTCGTCGATGACGCGCTGTCGCCCATCCAGCAGCGCAATCTGGAGAAGGCCTGGCAGGTCAAGGTCGTCGACCGCAGCGGCGTGATCCTCGAGATCTTCGGCCGTCGCGCCCGGACCAAGGAAGGCGTGCTCCAGGTCGAACTGGCGCGCCTGGAGTACGAGCGCTCGCGGCTTGTCCGCACCTGGACCCACCTGGAGCGCCAGCGCGGCGGCACCGGCAGCACCGGCGGTCCCGGCGAAACCCAGATCGAACTCGACCGCCGCCAGATCGCCGACCGCATCATCGTGATGAAGCGGCAGCTGACCGAGGTGCGCCGCACCCGCACGCTGCATCGCACGCAGCGCAAGAAGGTCCCGTATCCGACGATCGCGCTGGTCGGCTACACGAACGCCGGGAAGTCGACGCTGTTCAACCGTCTGACCGCGGCCGACGTGGTGGCGCAGGACATGCTGTTCGCCACCCT
>JBIICO010000080.1:0-13568 GCA_044238855.1 Caulobacter sp. | reverse complement strand
CTGGGACAAGGATGGCGACGTCGACCTGGTGCTCGGCACGAGCACCGGCCTGCGTTACTTCGAGAACACCGGCACGGCCCAGGCGGCCAGCTTCGTCGAGCTCCTCGACACCGACAATCCGTTCAATGACGTCAACGTCTACTACACGGTCGATCCGGCAGCCGTCTTTGGCGACATGGATGGCGACGGCGATCGCGACCTGATCACCGGCGACAGCAACGGCAACCTATACTACTACGAGAACACCGGCACGGACGCGGCTCCGGTCTGGGTTCGCGGTTCAGGCCAGTTCAGCTTTGTCTCGACCTTCGGCGCGGCGTCACCGACCGCTCTGTTCGACATCGATGGCGACGGCGACCTCGACCTGATCATGGGCGAGTACAACGGCGCGATCACGCTGCTGGACAACATCGGCGACTCGACGAGCCCGGTGTTCATCATCGGCATGGCGCCCTGGAGCGTCGCTGGGCAACAGGACGCCCGTCCAACGCTGGCCGACATCGACGGCGACGGCGATCTGGACCTGATCGTCGCCGGCTCGGCTGGCCTGATCTACTTCCGGAACGAGACGACCAACACCAGCTCGGTTCCCGTCTTCGTCCAGCAGACGCTGCCGACCGCCGGCGCCGACACCCTGTTCGGCAGCAGCGGCGACGACATCATGGAGGGCTTGGACGGCAACGACAGCCTCTATGGCGGCGACGGTCAAGACTACCTGCGCGGCGGGGCCGGCGACGACTACATGGATGGCGGCAACGGCAACGACACCTACGTCGTCGACAGCGTCAGCGACATCGTCTCCGACAGCGGCGACGGCATCGATCTGGTCCACAGCCGCGTGAGCTACACGCTGGCCCAGGGCTCGAACATCGAGAACCTGACCCTCGGCAGCGCCGGCGGCGCGATCGACGGAACGGGCAACGAGCTGGACAACGTCATCACGGGCAACGCCTCGCGCAACGTCCTGTCGGGCCTCGACGGCGAAGACACGCTCTCCGGCGCCGGCGGCAACGACGACCTGTACGGCGGCGCCGGCGACGACATCCTGGACGGCGGCAACGGCAACGACATCCTGGACGGCGGCCTCGGCGCGGACACGATGACCGGCGGTCTGGGCAACGACAGCTACTACGTCGACGACCTCGGCGACGTGGTGATCGAACTGGCCGGCCAGGGCACGGACACCATCTTCACCAACCTGAACAACTTCTATCTGACGAACCACCCTGCTGTGGAGAACCTGACCCTGCTCGAGGGCTCGGTCAGTGTTTGGGGTAACGCCCTGAACAACGTCATCATCGGCGCGGAACACTACAACGACATCGACGGCGGCGCCGGCGACGACACCATCTACGGCATGGGCGGCAACGACGGCATCCGGGGCGGTCTGGGCGCCGACAAGCTGTACGGCGGCAGCGGCGCGGACACCTTCATGTACGCGTCCGCGGCGGAGCTGAACGGCGACCGGATCTTCGACCTCAACTTCGCGGAGGGCGACCGCGTCGACCTGAGCGGCCTGACTGGCTGGGGCCAGCAGCTGAGCTGGGTGACCAAGTTCAGCAAGGCCGCCAACCAGGCGATGTTGTCCTACAACGCCTCCACCGACCTCACCTTCCTGAAGGTGGACCTCGACGGCGACGGCGTGGTGGACGTGCAGATGTCGTTCGTCGGCGACGTGACCGGCACCAAGGCCAATCTCTGGACCGGCGCCGGAGACACCAACGGCGGCTGGGTGCTGTAACGACAACGGGAGCAAGGGGGCGAAATCGCCCCTTTGCTTTCCCTGCGTAAGCAGGACCATCCTTGCTCCAGGCCACGTGTCGAAACAGTCGCGGGCCCGGGAGCGAGAAGATGAGCAACAGCGTGCGGACCGTGGACGCGGTCATCGTCGGGGCCGGTTTCGCCGGCCTCTACATGGTGCAGCGCCTGCGCGAGCAGGGCCTGACGATCCAGGGCTTCGAGGCGGCCGGAGACATCGGCGGCACCTGGTACTGGAACCGCTATCCCGGCGCCCGCTGCGACATTCCCAGCCTGCTCTACAGCTACACCTGGTCGGACGAAGTCCGCACCAGCTGGCGCTGGAGCGAGAAGTACGCGACCCAGCCCGAAATCCTCAGCTACGCCGGGTTCGTGGCCGACAGGTACGATCTGCGGTCGGCCTTCCGGTTCGAGACCAGGGTGGTCAGCGCGACCTTCGACGAGGCCCGCGGCTTGTGGACCGTCCGGACCGACAAGGGCGACGTGGTCGAGGCGCGGTTCTGCGTCATGGCGACCGGTTGCCTGTCCGTGCCGCGCGGCGCCGACCTGCCGGGCGCGGACGACTTCCAGGGCGACAGCTACATCACCGGCCTCTGGCCGCACGAGGGCGTGGACTTCACCGGCAAGCGGGTCGCCGTCATCGGCACCGGTTCGTCGGCCATCCAGTCCCTGCCCCACATCGCCGCCCAGGCCGAGCAGGTCACGGTCTTCCAGCGCACGCCGAACTTCAGCCTGCCCGCCGTGAACATGCCGCTGACCGATGAGGAGGTCGCGGAGTTCCATGCGGGCTTCCCCGAGTTCCTGCGGGCGGTGAAGGCCGGCGAGCCGGGCATCCCGATGCCGCCGGAGGGCTGGGTTCCGAACGACGAGGAACTGGCCGCCCTGCTCGAGACGCTTTGGAGCGGCTGGGGGCTGGTCGCCTGCGCCCAGATTCCGAATCTGGTGAAGGACGAGAAGATCAACGAGGCCGCCTGCGACTACGTGCGCGGCAAGATCCGCGAGATCGTCAAGGACCCGGCCCTGGCCGAGAAGCTGATCCCGCGCGACTTCCCGCTGGCCGCCAAGCGGGCCTGCGTCGATACCGACTACTTCGAGACCTACAACCGCGACAACGTCGGCCTGGTCGACCTGCGCGAGGAGACCATCGAGCGGATCACCCCGACCGGGGTGAAGACCGACAGGGCCGAGTATGCGGCCGACGCCATCGTCTACGCCATCGGCTTCGACGCCATGACCGGCGCCCTCTCCCGCATCGACATCCGGGGCCGCGGCGGCGTGGCGCTGAACGACGAGTGGGCGGCGGGACCGCGGACCTACCTGGGCCTGATGGTCGCCGGCTTCCCCAACCTGTTCACCGTCACCGGCCCGGGCAGTCCGTCGGTGCTGTCCAACATGCTGATGTCGATCGAATTCCACGTCGACTGGATCGCCGACGCCATCGCCCACCTGAGGGCCGGCAACGCGGCGGTGATCGAGGCCACGCCGCAGGCCCAGGAGGCTTGGGTCCAGCACGTCAACGACGAGGCCGACGCGACCCTCTATCCGCGCGCCAACAGCTGGTACATCGGCGCCAACGTGCCCGGTAAGCCGCGCGTCTTCATGCCCTACGTCGGCGAGGGCTACAAAGTCCGCATCGATGAGGTCGCGGCCAAGGGCTACGAGGGCTTCGCGGTCGGGTGACGCTCGCCTATCCAGCCGAACGGCGAGGAGTTGTCGGACCCCTCCGGCGCGGGCTTACTGCGCGCGGGATGGGTGCGGAGGATGACATGCCCGACGAGCAAAAGCAGTTGTGGGGCAAGTACCGCGCCCGGGTGGTCGACGACGCGGACCCATTGGCGCTCGGCCGGCTTCTGGTCGAGGCGTCGACCCTTCCGGATTTGCGCCTCAGCTGGGCCATGCCTTGCGTGCCGTGGCCGGGAGTCGCCGGGCCGTCGACGCCGCCGGTCGGCACGAATGTCTGGATCGAGTTCGAGAGCGGCGATCCGGATTATCCGATCTGGTCCGGATGCTTCTGGACCCTGAGCGAGTCGCCGGTGTTGCAACAAGGCGACGACTGACCCGGCGCGGCCCGCGCGCTACACTACGGCGATGAATCACCCCGACTTCGTGGTCATCGACGTGGAGACGGCCAACCGCGGCCGTCACAGCATCTGCCAGATCGGCATCGTCGGATATCGCGACGGGCTGGAGGTGTTCGCCGAGGAGACGCTGGTCGATCCTCAGGACGAGTTCGAGCCGTTCAACATCGCCTTCCACGGCATATCGCCGGCCAGGGTGCGCGGCGCGCCCTGCTTCGGCGACCTGCACGACTGGGTGAACGGGCATCTGGGCGACCGGATCGTCGTGGCCCACTCCAGCTTCGACCGGTCGGCTCTGCGGGCGGCGGCCGAGCGCCATGGACGGCCGGAGATCGGCTGCCGCTGGCTGGACAGTATCTCCGTCGCCAAGCGGGCCTGGCCCGACCTGCCCAGCTACAAGCTGAACAACCTGGCGCGGATGTTCGACATCCGCTTCCGCCACCACGACGCGCTGGAAGACGCGCGCACCGCCGGGCTGCTGGTCGTGCGGGCGATGCAGGAGGGCGGCGGGACGATCGAGGACTGGCTGAACCACCGTCCGCCGGCGGCGCGCGCGCCGGCGTCACGGGCCTTCGACCGAGACCCCTCCCCGCGCCGGCCGGCGGTCTGCGACGGCCCGCTCGCCGGCCATGTGGTGGCGATGACCGGGACGCTGTCGATGTCCAAGGACCGGTTCGCCGACGCCATCCAGGCGGCCGGCGGCGCCGTCTCCGTCACGGTGACCAGGAAGACGACCCTGCTGGTCGTCGGCTCGCACGAAGCCTGGGGCCTGCCGCCGGGCCACCGCAGCGGCAAGCAGGCCAAGGCCGAAGCGGCCGCCGCCGCCGGCCAGCGCATCCGTGTGATCGACGAAGCCGAACTGCGGACGCTGATGCTGGCGGCGGCGGCCTAGGGTCAGGCCAGGTCGCGGACTTTCGGCTCGCGGTCCCACTGGCGGCCCCTGGCCGGTTCGACGAAGGCCTCCGCGCCAGCCGCCAGGTCGACCACGCTCGCGTCCGGCTCCACGTTCGCCTTCTCCAGCAGAGGCTGGGCCTCCGCCGTGTAGCCGATCGCTTTCAGGTGGACGAAGGCGTTGCTGACGAAGTCGACCGCCGCGCTTTCCTTCAGCAGCGCCGCGCAGCCGTCTTCCGACAGCACCAGGGCGATGGCATCGACCAGCTGCGACGGCGTGCCGGCCAGCTGACCGTCGGAGGCCAGGGTCTTGCCGCCCTTGAGGGTGACGCCGCCGATCTTCGGGGTGACGATCTTGGCCGTCGCGCCCTCGGCCTCGACCGCCTTGCGCACCGCCGCGACCACCGCGCCATCGGCCCCGTCGGTGACCAGGATGCCCACCGTCCGGCCCTGAAGGCTGGGTGGATACTTGCCGATGATGCTCAGGGCCGGCGACGGGTCCATGTCGACAGGCTCGGCGGCGGCCTTGGCTTTGGGCGGCAGATCGACGCCCAGGCCGGCGGCGACCCGCTCGGCCAGCGTCTGGTCGACGTTCTGGAGATTGGCCAGCACGCGCAGGCGGATCGGCTCGATCACCACCTTGGACAGCTCGAAGACGATGGCGCTGGCCAGGTGGGCCTGCTCGACCTCGGTCTGGGAACGGTAGAACAGCCGGGCGTGGCTGTAGTGGTCGGCGAAGGTCTCGGCGCGCAGCCGGACCTTGGTTTCCTCCATCGGCAGCCGGAAGCTGCGGAAGCCGCCCTCCGGATCCTCGCGCGGGCCGCCGATCTCGCCGTGCTCGGCCAGGCTGTTCGGCTCGTAGTTGGCGCGGCCCTTCGGGACCAACGTCTGCATCTGGCCGTCCCGCTGGAAGTTCTGGAACGGGCAGCCCTTGGCGCTGTTGATCGGGATCTGGTGGAAGTTCGGCGTGCCCAGCCGCGACAGTTGGGTGTCCTGGTAGGAGAACAGCCGGCCCTGCAGCAGCGGGTCCTCCGAGAAGTCGATGCCGGGGACGATGTTGGTCGGCAGGAAGGCGACCTGCTCGGTCTCCGCGAAGAAGTTGTCCGGGTTGCGGTCCAGCACCAGCCGGCCGACGATGCGCAGCGGGACCAGTTCCTCCGGGATCACCTTTGTGGCGTCGAGGATGTCGAACGGCAGGGCGTCGGCCTGTTCCTGGCTCAGCAACTGGACGCCGAATTCCCACTCCGGGAAGTCGCCGGCGGCGATGGCTTCGAACAGGTCGCGACGGTGGTAGTCCGGATCGGCGCCCGCGATCTTCACCGCCTCGTCCCAGCAGGTCGACTGGGCGCCGAGTTTCGGCCGCCAGTGGAACTTCACGAAGGTGGCGTTGTCGTCCTCGTCGAGCAGCCGGAAGGTGTTGACGCCGAAGCCCTCGATCATCCTCAGCGAGCGCGGGATGCCCCGGTCCGACATCGCCCACATGATCATGTGGGTGGTCTCGGGCATCAGGCCGACGAAGTCCCAGAAGGTGTCGTGGGCGCTGGCCGATTGCGGATAGCCCTTGTCGGCCTCCATCTTCACCGAGTGCACCAGGTCGGGGAACTTGATGGCGTCCTGGATGAAGAAGACCGGAATGTTGTTCCCGACCAGGTCCCAGTTGCCTTCCTTGGTGTAGAACTTGACCGCGAAACCACGCACGTCGCGCGGGGTGTCGACCGACCCGGCGCCGCCGGCGACGGTGGAGAAGCGGACGAAGACCTCTGTCTTCTCGCCGACCTCCGTCAGCATCCTGGCGCGGGTCACGTCGGCCAGCGACTCGGTCAGCTCGAAGTAGCCGTGCGCGCCCGAGCCTCGGGCGTGGACGATGCGCTCGGGAATCCGCTCGTGGTCGAAGTGCTGGATCTTTTCCCGAAGGATGAAGTCTTCCAGCAGCGTTGGGCCGCGGGATCCGGCCTTCAGGCTGTTCTGGTTGTCGCCGACCGGCGCGCCGTGGTTGGTGGTGATGCGGTCGTCAGGCGCGGACGCGGTCTGGTGCGTCTCGCCGCCGGCGCCGATGGTCGGCGCGCGGGCGGTGTCCTTGGGCGTAGCCATGGGGGCGTTCTCTCTCCGGATGCGGGTGTTTCCGGAGATGGAACGCCACGGGACCAGGATGGTCCCACGACACGGAACGATTGTTCGCGTCGCGATGGAGTTTCGTTATTGCTCGGTGTCGCCCGAGGGCTTCGCGGCGGCGGCGCGTTCACGCGCTTCCTGCTTGGCGGCGGCCTTTTCGCGGGTCTTGATCGCCTTGAGGCGCTCGCGTTCCTGGCGTTCGAAATTATAGTTGGGCGCGCGGGCCATGGGGTTTCCTTCCTTGATCAGCGGCCTTGTCGGGTTGAACCGCGACCAGCGGCTGCTCGGCAGCGGCGCCGTTCGGGATCGTTCCTGCCGACCCAGGAATCAATCGGCCGGGCGCCGTGAGACGCCCGGCCGATCCATATCAGGCTCTTAGAGAGCTTGCAGTTGGCCGGCGGACATCTTGCCGCTGCGACGGTCCTGCTCAAGTTCGTACGAGACCTTCTGGCCTTCGTCGAGCGAGCGCAGGCCCGCGCGTTCGATGGCCGAGATGTGCACGAACACGTCGTTGCCGCCGTCGTCGGGTTGGATGAAGCCGAAGCCCTTGGTTCCGTTGAACCACTTCACAGTGCCGGTAGCCATTAGATCACCTTTCCGGTGTTCAGAGAGATTACTTACCCACCCAGATGGGCGGGGCGATCAAATTGTCGGAAAGGATCACGTCAGACTCGGGAGCTCGATCCGAAGAACAAGCGAGGAGAGCAGCCGAACCAAGGCGATATTCGATCGACCACATGGTCGCACAAGATCGCCGGTCAGGCGAGCGAAAATCGACGGGAGAGCAAATTCCTCTCCGGCCGCCCCTCGCTATCGCTTGCTGTAGTCGGGTTCGCGCTTCTCCAGGAAGGCCCGCACGCCCTCTTGGAAATCGCCGTCGCTGCTGGCCAGGATCTGGTTGCGATCCTCCATGGCGATGGCCGCTTCCAGGCCATTGGCGTCGATGGCGTGGTTCAGCGCCTCCTTGGTCAGGCGCAGGCCGAGCGGCGTGGCGTGCAGCATGTCCTTCACGAAGCCCTTCGCCTCCGCCTCGATCTGGTCGGGCTCGACGACGGTGCTGATCAGGCCCAGCTGGTGGCCGCGCTCCGCGGTGATGAAGCGGCCGGTCAGCATGAACTCCGCCGCCACCGAGCTGCCGACCATGCGCGGCAGGAAGTAGCTGACGCCGATGTCGCAGGCGCTGAGCCCGATGCGGATGAAGGCCGCGTTCATGCGCGTCTTCGGCGTGGCGATGCGGACGTCGCTGGCCAACGCCAGGGCGAAGCCTCCGCCGGCCGCCGCGCCGTGAACGCAGGCGACGATCGGCTGCGGGCAGCGGCGCATGGCGATGACGATCTCGGCGATGCTGCGCTGCGAGTCGAGGCCGTCGGCGATACGGCGCTCGCCCGAGACGTTGCTGCGCTCCTTCAGGTCCAGGCCGGCGCAGAAGGCCGGACCCGCCCCCTTCAGCATCACGACGCGGACATCGCGCCGCCAGTACAGGCCGACGAAGAAGTCGCGCAGTTCGGCCGTAAGCCGCCGGTTCAGGGCGTTGAGGCTGTCCGGGCGGTTCATCGTGACCCAGGCGACCTCGTTCTCCACGCGGACGTCGAGATGCTCGTATGGCTCGCTGGCGGTGGTGATGGTCACGGTCACTTGGTCTGTCCTCCGTCGACGGGCACGACGGCGCCGTGCGTGAAGCTGGCTTTCGGGCTCATCAGGAAAGCGGCGACGCTGCCGATCTCCTCCGGCAGGCCGTAGCGCTTGAGCGGCACCTCGCGGTCGATCCAACGCTGCCAGGACGAGGCGCGCGGACCGTCCATGCGCTCCTGCCAGCTGCCGCCCGGGAAGATGATGTTCCCCGGGGCGATGGCGTTGACCCGGATGTTGTCGCCGCCGGTGACGTGCGCCAGTTCCTTGGTCAGGTGGTTCACCGCCGCCTTGGCCGTGCCGTAGGTCAGGGGCGTGCCGAGCGCGCCCAGACCCGCGATCGAGCTGATGAACAGGATGCTCCCCTCCCCGCGCGGCTTCATCAGGCGATAGGCGCCGCGCGCCAGCCGCCAGGCCGAGGTCAGGTTCTGGGTGAAGCCGGCGTCCCAGGTCTCGTCGTCGACCTCCGCCCCCGGCGGGCACGGATGCAGGCCGACGTTGGCGACCGCGCCATAGATCGGGCCGAGAGCTTCCTCGGCGCCGGCCAGCGCCTTCTCGATGGTCGCCGTCTCGCGCAGGTCGCCGGACATGGCCCAGAGGCGGTCCTCGCCGTAGCGGGCCGCCAATTCGGCCCGCGTCGCCTCCAGCGCCTCGGGCCCGCGCGCGGTGATGGCCACCTTCGCACCCTCTTCCAGGCAGGCTTCGACGATGCCCAGGCCGATGCCCCGGCTCGCGCCGGCTACGAAGATGGTCCGCCCTTCCAGGCCAAGATCCATGACGTTCCTCCCGTGTCGTTCTTGTCTCGTTGAGGCCATGTGAGACTCCGGACCTAGCGTCAGGCAAGCTCGGCGCGCCGTCAGGCGGGCCATTGGACGCCCGCCTCCCCGCCACGCGCGATTCCCGTTGGTTGCCCCTACGGCCGCCCGCCTAGGCTTCGCGCCATGATGGCGCCGGAGAGCGCCACGCGAGCGAACGTTGAGGGGCGCGACGCACGGACGTGCGCCCCGCGACCCCGGGAGGAACGACCATGACCGGCCAACCCCGATTGGGGATCGTCACCCAGTTCACCTACGGCCTCGGATCGCTGTCCTTCGGCATCGGCGCGGCGATCATGTCGGCCGGGCTGCTGCAGCTCTACTTCAATCAGGTGCTGGGGCTTCCCGCGGTCTGGGTGGGCGCGGCGATCATGGCGAGCATCGTCGTCGATGCGGTCATCGACCCGCTGATCGGACGCTACTCGGACAATCTGAAAGGCCTGTTCGGGCGGCGCCACACCTTGATGTACGCCTCCGCCATCCCGTCGGCGCTGGCGTTCTGGGCTGTCTGGCACATGCCGGCCGGGCTCTCCCAGCCGATGATGCTGGCTTTCATGGTCGCCAGCCTGATCGTGGCCCGGGTGGCGATCTCCTTCTACGAAATCCCTTCGGTCGCGCTCGCGCCCGAGCTGACGGCGAACACGCACGAGCGCACCACCCTGTTCGCCTGGCGCTGGTTCTTCGTCATCCTAGGCACCGGGACGTTCACGCTGGTCGTCTACCGGGGCTTCCTGGCGGAGAACGCCTCCAACCCACTGGGTATTCTGAATGCCGCGCGGTACGGAGAGGCCGGAACCGTGGCAGCGGCGCTGATCGGAATCACGATCATCGTGTCCACGCTGGCGACGCACCACCGCGTCAAGTACCTGCATGTCCCGCCGCCGGTCGAGCGCAAGCCGTTGCGCGAGGTGCTGTCCGAATGCCGCGCCGCCGTCGCGGACCGCCAGCTGCTGCTGATCCTGGCCGCCGGTGCGCTCCTGAGCCTTGCCCAAGGCACACGGGACGGGCTTTCGAGCTATGAGTTCCTGCATTTCTGGGGCCTCAAGCCGCAGGCGCTGGGGATCATCATCGGGGCCGCCGGCCTCGCCGCCTTCATCGCCCTGCCCCTGGCGCGGCCGCTCAGCGAGCGGGTCGGAAAGCGCCGGACGATGGTGTCGCTGTACATTGTCTGGATCGCCATGACGGCGATTCCGCCGGCGCTCAAGTTCGCGGGTCTGTTTCCGACGGCCGGATCCCCCGCGCTGCTGCCGGTGATGACCGGCATCTTCCTGGTGTCCGTAACCTGCGCGCTGACCGCGACCATCATCCTCAGCTCGATGCTGACCGACGCGATGGACGCGGTCTCGGCGCGGACTGGCCTGCGCGCAGAGGGGCTCACCTTCGCCGTCTTCGGGGTGCTGTCCAAATGGGCGGTCGGCGGCGGCGCCTTCGTCGCGGGCGCGATCGTCTCGATCGTCGGCTTTCCCACCCGTGCGATCCCCGGGACGGTCGATCCCGCCATCGTCAACAACCTGGTGATCCTGCACATCCCGTTCTCGGTCGCCGTGAACGCGATCGCGATCTACCTGCTCTTCCGGCTCGCCCCGCCGCAAGTCGCCAGCCCGCCGGAACCGGCGCGGAGCTGACCGAGGCCGGGGGGCAGGTCGGGCCGGTCACGCGCCGGTCACGCGCCGGTCGCGTCCACCACGATGTTGACCGTCTTGCCGCGCGACATGGGATCCCAACCGGCCTCGACGGCGGACTGGATCGAGCGCGCCACCACCTTCGGGTCGATGTTGGCGGCCTTGAGCAGCGCGCCGTAGGCCGGCAGCTTGCCGGGCGGGAACTCGATCACCGCCTCGCGCTGGCCCTCCTCGTGGCGCACGGCGATGGCCATGCCCTCCCAGCCCTTGCTCGCGTCGGACCAGCGGGGCTGGCGCTGGAGTTTCCAGACGTAGATCTCGCCGTCGACCTTGATGGTCATCTCGGCGGCTTGCTTCTTTGCCATGGGTAGGGAGTTAGCGCGTCGGGCGGGCGTGGACCAGCCGTTCGGCGAGTAGAGACCCGCAATCCGGATCTCATTGCCGCCAGAGGCAGATTTTAACCGGCACGCCCATGTAGACACCATCATCGGTCATCCGTCCCGGGTCCGCCTCGCCGACGTAGCAAGCACCCTGTCGGGTGAGCGTTCGGTAGACGATGCTTCCATGCGCGGCGCGGATGTCGGCATTCCCGTAGCCGGTCCAGGTCCCGTCAGGCTCTTTCCAGACGCGCGCCCAATAGTCGTTGGATTGCTGCATCGCGCCACACCCCGACGCGGACTCCTTCGTATACCTGCCGGGGCCCAGCGATATAGAATTCACCGCCTTTGGTGATCCGATAGCCGCACTTGCCGGAAATCAGGGTCTTGCCGTCGACGATCAGCAGGCAGCGTCCCCAGTTGTGCCCCTCCCCGAGACGTTGTTCGCTCGCGACCGCGTTCATCGGCATGGCGCTCAGGAGCAGGAGCGTCAGACCGGTCGAAAGGGCGAGGCGCACGAGAATACGTCTTTCGGGATGATGCCGCTGCGAGCGGAAACGAGGTTTGCACTTCGAGAGCCGCCGCTCAAGGCGACTGCGCTGGCAACCTCCGAACACCTGTTCGGAAGAACGCTTGGCTGCCCTCGCGTGAAGGGGTTCAACTTGAGTCCAGAGACCGGCTCACCGGCAGGGAGGACAGGCGTTGAACTTCGACTTTTCCGACGACCAGAAGCAGCTGCAGGATCAGGCCCGGCGGTTCCTGGCCGACCGCTGCCCGACCACGGCGGTGCGCGCCGTGCTGGAAGGCTCGCAATCCTATGACGCCGCGCTCTGGAAGGGGCTGGGCGAGATGGGCTTCCTGGGCGCGGCCATTCCCGAGGAATACGGCGGCGTGGGCCTGGGCTACCTGGAGCTCTGCGTGATCGCCGAGGAACTGGGCCGCGCGGTCGCGCCGGTTCCGGTGGTGTCTTCGATCTACCTGGCCGCCGAAGCGGTGCTGCTGGCCGGCACGGAAGACCAGAAGTCGGCCTGGCTGCCGAAGCTGGCCTCCGGCGAGGCGATCGGCTGCTTCGCCCTGGCCGAGGCCGTGGGCCGGACCACCGAGAAGAGCATCAAGGCGACCGTCTCCGGGGGCAAGCTGACCGGCCGCAAGGTTCCCGTGGCCGACGGCGACATCGCCGATGTGGCCATCGTTGCGGCGCGCGAGGGCGGCAAGGTCTCGCTCTACCTCGTCGACCTGAACGGCGCGGGCGTGAGCAAGTCCGTCGAGCAGAGCATCGACCCGACCCGCAGCCAGGCGACCCTGACCTTCGACGGCGCGGCGGCCGAGCTGCTGGGCGTGGCCGGCGACGGCTGGCGGCTGGCGACCGAGGTCATGGACCGCGCGGCGATCCTGATCGCCTTCGAACAGGTCGGCGGTTCGGACAAGGCGCTGGAGATGGGCCGTGACTACGCCCTCGACCGCATGGCCTTCGGCCGTCCGATCGGCAGCTTCCAGGCCGTGAAGCACATCCTGGCCGACATGTACGTGTCCGCCACGCTGGCGCGGTCCAACGCCTACTACGGCGCCTGGGCGCTCTCGACCGGCTCGTCGGAGCTGCCGGTGGCGGCGGCGACGGCGCGGGTCTCGGCCACGCAGGCCTACCAGCACTGCAGCAAGAACAACATCCAGGTGCACGGCGGCATGGGCTTCACCTGGGCCTTCGACTGCCACCTGCACTACCGCCGCTCGAACAACCTGGCCCTGACCATCGGCTCCCAGTCGACCTGGGAAGACCTGCTCATCGACCTCCTGCGCCAGCGCAACGACGCGCCCGCGGCCGCCTAAGGGAGAATGAGATCATGAACTTCGACGATACTCCTGAAGAAGCCGCCTTCCGCGCCGAAGCCCGCGCCTGGATCCAGGCCAACGCCCCGAAGGAACTGGAGGCCGAGCTCAAGCAGGGCGGCTTCGCCAACAACGGCCTGAAGACCGTCGACCCGATCGTAGTCTCCAAGGCCTGGCAGAAGAAGAAGGCCGAGGCCGGCTGGGCCTGCCTGCACTGGCCGAAGGAATACGGCGGCCGCGGCGCCACGCCGATCGAGCGCGTGATCTGGGGCCAGGAAGAAGGCGTGTTCGGCGGCCTCAGCGGCCTGTTCATCATCGGCCACGGCATGTGCGGCCCGACGGTGATGGCCTGGGCCGACGAGGACACCAAACGCAAGCTGCTGCCGCCGCTGGCGTCCGGCGAGCACATCTGGTGCCAGCTGTTCAGCGAACCGGCCGGCGGCTCTGACCTGGCCGGCC
>JBIICO010000279.1:0-4023 GCA_044238855.1 Caulobacter sp. | reverse complement strand
CGGAAGTGCTCGCGGCGCCGAACGGCGAGGACGCCAACCTGGGCGCCGTCACGGTCAAGATGTACGCGCCGTCCGACGCCAACAACAAGCAGCTGGCGCCGCAGAGCATCGGCATCGCCGGCGGCTCGCAGCCGTTCTCGATCCTGCAGCCCCTGCTCTGCGTCAACTACTCCATCGCCCTCGAGGGCATCTTCCCCAGCCGCAACTGATCGCGCCGAGACACACCGGAGCGGGGCGCCGCTGTTCGCGGCCTCCATACGATCAAGATCGAGAGGGGAGCCTTCGATGCTAGCTTTTGTCGGAACCATCAACAGCTTCGGGTTCCAGTTCGCCCCGAAGAACTGGATGCTGGCCTGGGGCCAGATCGCGTCCATCGCCCAGAACCAGGCGCTGTTTTCGCTGCTGGGCACCACCTACGGCGGGAACGGAACCACCACCTTCGCCCTGCCCGACATGCGGGGGCGGCTGGCGGTGAGTCAGGGCCAGGGCCCGGGCACCAGCAACTACGTCATGGGCGAGGCTATCGGGAGCGAGAATCGGACCCTGATCAGCACCAACCTGCCGATTCACACCCACAGCCTGACGGCGACCAGCACGCCGGCCACCGCCACGGCTCCGAGCAACACCGTCATGCTGGCGGCGCCGAACGGCGAGGACGCCAACCTGGGCGCGGTCACGGTGAAGATGTACTCGCCCGGGCCGCTCAACACGCCACTGGCCTTCCAGGCCTGCGGCATCGCCGGCGGCAACCAGCCGACCCCGATCCTTCAGCCGCTGCTCGGCATCAACTTCTCGGTCTGCCTGTTCGGCATCTATCCGAGCCGGAACTGACGGTCAGTTGAAGACGGCGTGGTAGTGGCGGCGGGGATCGTGGAACGTCTGGGTCGGTATCAGATAGATTTCCACGATCTCCCCGCCCGGCGTCTTCACCCGGTACTGCCCCTCGGTGAGGAAGGTCTCGAAGGGCGTCGAGAACGACAGGGCGAAAGGCTGGCGCTCCATCCAGCTTTCGCCGATTCCGACCTTCACGTCGTCCAGCCGGATCTTCACCGGCTCGGGCTGGGCGTCGACCAGGTAGTCGACGGTCACGTAGTCCTTGAACGACTCGAGGGTCACCAGACGACCCAGCTTCGGCAGCGCGTACAAACCCAATCTCCCCAATGGATGGCGAATGACATTCACGCACGGAATGCGGGAGCGGGCAAGCATGGGTAAGACCGCCGCCGGCATCGAGCGCCACATGTCGCTGCCCGACGGCGACAGCCTCCTGCTGCGGCTGGAGACCGACGCCGACGCCGCTTTCCTGAAGGACCTGTTCCTGACCACAACCCTGCGTCAGATGGGCCTCACCGATCCCACGGGCATGGAGCCGCTGCTGGAGATGCAGCACGTCTCGCGCGAGCGGACCTATGCCGTCCTGTGGCCGGACGCCCGCCGCTGGGTGATCGAGCACGACGGCTCGCCGGTCGGCGGCCTGATCGAGGGCGACGCCGCCGGGGCGCTGCACGTCATCGACATCAGCCTGGCGCCGCAGGTGCAGGGCCACGGCCTGGGCTCGGCCGTGATCGCCGATCTGCAGCATCGCGCCGCCGCCCGTGGCCTGGGCGTGACCGCGCACATCATGCTGGGAAACGTCGCCTCGCTCGCCCTGTTCCGCGCCCGGGGCTTCACCGGCTCGGCCCGTGACGGCGAGGCCCAGATCGCGGTGCGCTGGACGCCCTGACGGCGCGGCCCTGAAGGCAATGGTGGAGAGGGAAGCCCCGGGCCGTGGCGCTCGTGCCAGCAGGCCTTCGGCCGCAATGCTCCCCCCTCCACCACGCCGTTCGAGGCTCCCCTCCTCCAGCGTGAGGAGCCCTCCCCCCGAAGGGGGCGCGAGGCGGAGCGCCTCCTCCGCCCCGCCAGTCGAGCACTCCCAGGTTGCGCATGGAGCGACTCGACCGTGGGTTCAGTCTGGCGCCGAAGAACGCCGTTCGACAGTGAACAAAACACGCATCATCCGCACAAACGGGCCGGGCGGCCGCTCCGCCATCAGAGGATCCAGGCGTGGTCATCCGCGATCAGATGCACGCCCTGGATCACGATCTGCAGGTCGTGCTTGCCGTCGCCGTCGACGTCCAGGCGCAGGAGGGTGTTGGCGCCGGACTCGATCAGCAGGGCCTGGCCGGCCTGTTTGGTGAACTTCGACACGAAGGTGAAAGCGTTGTCGCCGCCACCGGCGATGGCGTCGATCGGGCTGAGGTCGATCTTGTCCCCGTCGGCCAGGCTGAAGTCGGTGATGGTGTCCGACCACGCCACGCCCCCGGAGCCGGTGAGTTGCAGGCCCGGGTCGTTGAAGATGAACACGTCCGCGCCCGCGCCGCCGGTCAGGCGGTCGGAGCCCTCGGCGCCGTCCAGGAGGTCCGCGCCGTCGCCGCCGGTGAGCGTGTCGCTCCCGAGGCCGCCGAAGAGCGCGTCATCACCGGCTCCGCCGTCCAGCGTATCGGCGTCTTCGTTGCCATAGATGCTGTCGCCTCCATCGCCGCCGAGCACGCGATCGACGCCTGCGCCGGCCCAGATGTTGTCGGCGCCGTCACCGCCTTCGACGACGTCGTTGCCGGCCTCGCCGTAGATTTCGTCGTTGTCCCCGTCGCCGTACAGCTTGTCACCGCCGGCGCCGCCGTAGATGAGGTCCTTGCCGGCGCCGCCGTAGACGACGTCGTTATCGTCGCCGCCGCTGAGCTCATCGTTACCCGCGTCGCCGTAGAGCTTGTCGATCCCGGCGTCGCCGTAGAGGATGTCGTTGTCGTCGCCGCCATAGGCGATGTCGTTGTCATTGCCGCCGTACAGGTAGTCGATGCCCGCGCCGCCGTTGAGGATGTCGGCGCCGTTCTCGCCCCAAAGCCGGTCGTTGCCGTCCTCGCCCCAGAGCTGGTCGGCATCGTCGCCGCCGTAGGCCTGGTCGGCTCCGGCGCCGCCATACAGCTGATCGCGACCGCTCACGCCCCGGAGATAGTCGGCGCCGTCCATGCCGTAGATTCGATCGTCGCCGCCGCCGCCGTCGAGGATGTTGTCGGCGCTGCCGCCTTCGATGCGGTTGTTCAGCGCGTTGCCGTAGCCTGTCTCCGCCGAGGTGATCAGGTTTTCGACGTTCGGGGCGAGGGTGTGGGCGTTGAACGACGTGATGACGGTGTCGATCCCCTGCCCGGCGCCTTCAATGACCTCGTCGAAGAAGTGGTCGACGTAATAGGTGTCGTCACCCAGCCCGCCGGCCATCTGGTCCGCTCCGGCGCCGCCGTCGAGGACGTCGTTGCCGACGTCCCCATGGAGGGTGTCGTCCCAGTCGCCGCCGTAGAGCGCGTCGTTGCCCGCGCCGCCGTAGAGCTGGTCCTCGCCGTCGTTACCGCCGGAGCCGCCGTCGCCGTGGAGGGTGTCGTTGCCGGCCCCGCCCTTCAGCACGTCGGCGCCGTCACCGCCGCGCAGGACATCATTGCCGACGCCCCCGTCCACATCGTCGTGGCCGAGCTCCCCATACAGGACATCATCGCCGGCGTTGCCGCGCAGGATGTCGTTGCCGTCGCCGCCCCAGATATTGTTGACGCCGCCGCTGCCGATGATGGTGTTTGCGAGCTGGTTGCCGGAGCCGTCGAGATCGGCGACCCCTGCCAGCGTCAGGTTCTCGATGTGCGTGCTCAGATTATAGCTGACGATGCTGATGACGGTGTCGGCGCCTTCATCGGCGGCCTCGTTCGTCAGGTCGGTGACCGCGACGACATAGTAGATGTCGTCCCCCGCCCCGCCGGCCATGATTTCGACGTTGCCGCCCGTGTCGCCGCCGGACCGCAGCACATCATTGCCGTCGTCACCGTAGAGGTAGTCGGCGCCGTCGCCGCCGACGAGGACGTCGTTGCCCGCCCCGCCCAGCAGCATGTCGTCGCCGTTTTCACCGCGCAGGGAGTCGGCACCGTCGAAGCCGTAGATCAGATCGTTGCCGTCGCCGCCCGCGAGAATCTCGTCGAAGGCCGTCACGGAGTCGCCTTGCAGCAG
>JBIICO010000214.1:0-5860 GCA_044238855.1 Caulobacter sp. | reverse complement strand
GCCAATATGGCGGGGTGTCAGTGATGATCAGGATGGTGGCGATCGCCGGTATCGCGGCGCTGTCGGCCGTCGGCGCGGCGCGTATGGTCGTCGGGCTCGAGGATGCCCGCGGCCCGGAACCCGAACTGCGCGCCGAAGTGGCCCGCCAGTCGGGAGCGCCCGCCCAGCCCCGCGCCGCCCAGGTCAGCAAGGCCGCCGACGGCCACTACTGGGCCCAGGCCGAGGTCGACGGCAAGGCCGTGCGCTTCCTGGTCGATACCGGCGCCACCGCCGTGGCCCTGACCGCCGACGACGCCCGCCGCCTGGGCTTCGACGTCGGCAAGCTCGACTACCGTTACGACGTCATCACGGCCGAGGGTAAGGTGAAGGCCGCCGGCGTGAAGCTGACCTCGGTGTCGATCTCCGGCGCCCGCGTCGACAACGTCGAGGCGCTGGTCCTCGAAAAGGGCCTGGATACGTCCCTGCTCGGCATGAGCTATCTCGGCCGCCTGCAGTCGTTCGAGGCCACGCGCACGGCGCTGATCCTCAAGCCGTAAGCCCTTGCCGCGCGCTCAGGCGGCGTCCCGCTTCCGCTCGAAGGCCTCGCGCACGCCGGCCAGCGCCGCGTCGACGACATCCAGTCCCGCGCCGGGCTTCACGCCCTCGACGGTCAGGATGCGCCGCCAGATCCGGCCGCCGGGCTGGCCATGGAACAGTCCCAGCATGTGCCGGGTCATGCCCGCCAGGCGCCAGCCCTCGGCCAGCCGCGCGGCCAGGTAGGGCTTGTAGGCTTCCACCGCCTCGAACGGTCCCACGTCCGCGACCTCCTCGCCGAACAGGCGACGGTCGGCCTGACCGAGCAGGCCGGGCTCGTGATAGGCCGCGCGGCCCAGCATGACGCCGTCGACGCCGCCGGCCAGATGCTCTTCCGCGGCGTCCAGTCCCGGCACGCCGCCGTTGATGACGATGGTCAGTTCGGGCCGCTCGCGCTTCAACCGATGCACCAGCGGATAGTCGAGGGGCGGGATGTCCCTGTTTTCCTTCGGCGACAGGCCCTTGAGCCAGGCCTTCCGCGCGTGGACGACGAACAGCTCCACGCCCGCCTGCGCCGACAGGTCCACCAGCCTGAACAGGCTCTCCTCGGGATCCTGGTCGTCGACGCCGATGCGGCACTTCACCGTCACCGGAACCTTCACCGCCGCGATCATCGCCGCCATGCCGTCGGCGACCAGTTCCGGCTCGCGCATCAGGCAGGCGCCGAACCGGCCGCTCTGCACCCGATCGGACGGGCAGCCGACATTGAGGTTGATCTCGTCGTAGCCGAGGTCCTCGCCGATCTTCGCGGCGGCGGCCAGATCGGCGGGCTCCGACCCGCCGAGCTGAAGCGCCACCGGATGCTCGACGGCGTCGTAGCCCAGCAGCTTGTCACGGTCGCCGTGCAGCACCGCGCCGGTCGTGACCATCTCCGTGTACAGCAGCGTCCGCCGCGTCAGCACCCGATGGAACGCCCGGCAATGCCGGTCCGTCCAGTCCATCATCGGAGCCACGGAGAGGGTATGAGGCGGGCGCGGGGTCACCGCCGCTATGTAGGCGAAAGCCTCTTTCGACGCGAGAGGAGCGGCGCCGGCCTAGGCGGGGAGCACCTCGTAGGCCGGCAGGGTCAGGAACTCGACCAGGTCGGCGTCCAGCACCATGCGCTGGAACAGTCGGCCGGCGTCTTCCAGACGCGGCGAGGCGAATTGCTCCCGCAGCCCCGCCATCTCCTCGTCGAAGAGGGCCTGGAACAGGACGGCGTCCAGCGTGCGGCCGTCGTTCAGCTTCGCGCCAAGCCTGACCCACTGCCAGAGCTGGGTGCGGCTGATCTCGGCCGTCGCGGCGTCTTCCATCAGGTTGTAGAGCGGCACCGCACCCCGGCCTTCCATCCAGGCCTGGGTGTAGCGCACGCCGACGCGGATATTCTCGCGGGCGCCCTCCTCGGTGCGATCGCCCTCGTGCACCCGCAGCATCTCGGCCTGACCGACGTCGACGTCCTCGCGCAGGCGGTGCAGCTGGTTGGCGGTCGGCATCAGGCGGTCGAAGACCTCCATGGCCACCGGCACCAGGTCGGGGTGAGCCACCCAGGTGCCGTCGTGGCCGTCGCCGGCCTCGCGTTCCTTGTCGGCCTTCACCTTGGCGAAGGCGGCGGCATTCGCCTCCGGGTCGCCCTTGATCGGAATCTGGGCCGCCATCCCGCCCATCGCGAAGGCGCCGCGGCGGTGGCAGGTCTGGATCAGCTTCAGCGAATAGGCGCCCAGGAAGGCCTTGCCCATCACCATGGCGGCGCGGTTCGGCGTCAGGAACGCCTCGGCGCGGCCCAGGCGCTTGATGAAGGAGAAGATGTAGTCCCAGCGGCCGCAGTTCAGGCCGACGATGTGGTCGCGCAGTTCATGGAGGATTTCGTCCATTTCGAACGCCGCCGGGATGGTCTCGATCAGCACCGTGGCCTTGAAGGTCCCGACCGGCAGGCCGAGCGCCTCCTGGGCGCGGACGAAGACGTCGTTCCACAGGCGCGCCTCGAGGTGGCTCTCCAGCTTCGGCAGATAGAAGTAGGCGCCCGAGCCCTTCGCCATCGCCGCCTTCGCGTTGTGGAAGACGTAGAGGCCGAAGTCGAACAGACCGCCGGAGACGATCTGCCCGTCCACGGTCATGTGGCGCTCGGGCAGGTGCCAGCCGCGAGGGCGGACCAGCAGAACCGCCGGGTTGTCTCCCAGCTTGTAGGCTTTGCCCGAAGTCGGGTCGACGTGGCTGAGTTCGCCGCCCCAACGGTCCTTCAGGTTGATCTGTCCCTCGACCAGGTTGGCCCAGGTCGGCGAGGTGGCGTCCTCGAAATCGGCCATGAACACCTTGGCCCCGCTGTTGAGGGCGTTGATGATCATCTTGCGGTCCACCGGACCGGTGATCTCGACGCGGCGGTCCCGCAGGTCGGCCGGGATCGGCGCGACGGTCCAGTCACCGGCCCGGACATCCGCCGTTTCGGGCAGGAAGTCAGGCAGCTCGCCGGCATCGAAGCGGGCCTGGCGGGCTTCGCGCGCCGCCAGCAGCTCGCGCCGACGGCCATCGAAGCGCCGATGCAGGTCGGCCACGAAGGCCAGGGCCCCGGGCGTCAGGATTTCGGTGGCGCGCCCCTCGACGGGACCGGTCAGCACGATGTCGGAGGCGGCGGTATCGAGGGGCATGGACGAAATCCTGGACGCGGAGACTGTTCTGGTCGGAGTTGATCCCGGCGCGACAAGGCGCGCCGGGACAATGGGTGGTCCTATAGGACTAGGCGCCCACGGTGTCGGTCAGTTTCGGGTCGCGAACCGTCGGGATGATCTGGTCGCCCCAGTTGCCGGCGCCGTCATGGTGGCGGGATGCGCGCACCAGTTCCACGGAGTAGCCGGCGGCGATCGCCTTCTGCACCGCCTCGTTGAGGCGGTGGGAAGCTTCCGCGAGGCGCTGGATCGCGCGGTCGCGACCTTCGCTTTCCGGCATCGAGGCGGGGGTGAATTGCGGCTTGGACATAGGTATCTCCTCGCTCTGCTTTCAGGTTTCGCTATTCGGCGGCGAACTGGTTCATGGTGTTGGCGTGACCGCCGGCCTTCAGGGCGCGCTCGCCGGCGACCATCTCCTTGAAGGTGTCGCCCAGGTCCGAGCCGACCTCGTGCTGGTGCTTCACGGCCGAGACCCCACGGCGGATCTCCTCGCGCTGCACCGAGTTGACGTAGGCCTGCATGCGGCCCTCGCCGAAGTAGCCGCGGGACAGTTCGTCCATGCTCTTCGCCGTCAGGTGGAAGGTCGGCAGGGTGATCAGGTTGTGGAACACGCCGGCGCGGGCTGAGATGTCCACCTGGAAGCGGGCCAGCCGCTCGTCGGTCTCGCGGCCCAGGTCGGTGTCGTCGAAGTCGGCGCTCATCAGGGCGTTGCCCTCCGGATAGGCGTCGGCCGCGATCTTGCCCTCGGCGATCCACTGGTCGCGGACCTGACGGCGCAGGTTCAGGGTCCAGTTGAAGGACGGCGAGTTGTTGTAGGTCAGCTTCGCGTTGGGCACCGCCTTGCGGACCTCCGCCACCATCGAGGCGATCTCGTCGACGTTCGGCGTGTCCGTCTCGATCCACAGCAGGTCGGCGCCGCCTTCGGTCAGGGAGGAGATGCAATCCTCGATGACGCGGGCGCGGCCGGTGCCTTCCTGGAAGGCGAACAGGCCGTTGGGCATGCGCACCGGCTTCACGAAGGCCCCGTCGCGGTACAGGGCGACTTCGCCGTCCTGGATCGGGTTCTGCTCGGTGATGGCCTCGGTCTTCAGCCACTTGATGTATTCGGAAGCCAGGTCGCCCGGCTGCTGGCTGACCGGGATCTTCTGGGTCAGGCCGGCGCCCAGGCTGTCGGTGCGGGCGACGATGACGCCTTCCTCAACACCCAGCTCCTCGAACGCCAGGCGGCAGGCGCGCAGCTTCTCGATGAAGTCCTCGCGGGGCACCGTGACCTTGCCGTCCTGGTGGCCGCACTGCTTGGCGTCGGAAACCTGGTTCTCGATCTGCAGGCAGCAGGCGCCGGCCTTGATCATTTCCTTGGCCAGCAGGTAGGTCGCGTTCTCGTTGCCAAAGCCGGCGTCGATGTCGGCGATGATCGGCACGACGTGCGTCTCGAAGCCGTCGATCGCCCGGATGGCGGCCTGCTCGGCGACCTGGTCGCCGGCCTTGCGGGCGTCGCGCAGAGTCTTGAACAGGTCGTTCAGGGCGACTTCGTCGGCCTGGCGCAGCGAGACGTAGATCTCCTCGATCAGTTCGACCACGGCGGTCTTCTCGTGCATCGACTGGTCGGGCAGATGGCCCCAGCGGTTGCGCAGGCCGGCGACCATCCAGCCCGACAGATAGACGTAGGCGCCCTTGGTCGTGCCGCGCAGGCGCTTCACCGACTTGATCATCTGCTGGGCGTGGAAGCCGGACCAGCAGCCGAGCGACTGGGTGAACTTGCTGCTGTCGGCGTCGTAGGCGGCCATGTCGGCGCGCATCACGCCGGCCATCTCACGGGCGATGTCCAGGTGGGTGTTGTAGGTGTTCTGGATCTTCAGCTGGACGATGTCGTCCACGGTCACGCCGCCGGGCGTGACGCCGGCCGGATAGCGGCGGAGGGCTTCTTCACGGTGCTGGGCGTAGGTCTTGCGCGTCATGGGTTGGTCCCGGAACTGATGATCTGTCCCGAACAGACCTACCGGCGCGGACGACGATGACGCGAACCTATTGAGGCCGATTTGTCACAAGTTCACATTGTTGAATCTGTAAAGTTGTGACAAACAGACTGAATGGCCGGTGGTGACAAGAAGCTGTTCCTGGGCGGGCGCCTCAAGCGCCTGCGCCGCGACCTGGGGGTGACCCAGGCCGCGATGGCCGAGCAGCTCAAGGTGTCGCCCAGCTATCTCAACCTGCTCGAACGCAACCAGCGCCCGGTCACCGCCCAGGTGCTTCTGCGGCTGGCGGAAGCCTACGACCTGGACCTGCGCAGCCTGTCGGTGGACGAACCGGGCGGCGGCGCCGGGCTCGACGAGGTCCTGGCCGACAAGATGTTCGCCGACCTGTCCGTCAGCCGCCACGAGATCGCGGAGGTGGCGGAGGCCGCGCCCGGCATGGCCGAAGCCTTCGTGCGGCTGTACCGCGCCTACCTCGACCGTGGAAACCTGATCGACCTCGGCGCCTTCGAAGGCCGGGACGGCGAGAGCCGCTCCACGGCGACCACCCCGACCGACTGGGTCCGCGACCTGGTCTCGGCCCAGCGCAATCATTTCGCCGATCTGGAAGACCTCGCCGAGCGGATGGTCCGCACGCTGGGCGCCGACCCGAGAGACCTGGCGCCGGCGGTCCGC
>JBIICO010000166.1:0-7780 GCA_044238855.1 Caulobacter sp. | reverse complement strand
GGCTTCGGCGTTCGCACCCGCGTCATGCCGGTCGAGGTGATGGTCGGCGCGCTGCGGCGCTACGACCAGCACCGCAAGCAGCTGCTGATCGCTGAAACCCTGGCGCCGGCGAGCCGGAACTTCGCCATGACCTATCAGCTGGGCATGCTCGAGCATGGCGAGACGATCGACGCCATCGCCGGCCGGTTCTCCCCGCCGGACCGGGCCACGCGCCAGCAGCTGAAGGTCTTCCTCGGCAACTATCTGGCGGCGGCGATCATGATGCCCTACGGCGCGATGCTCGCGGCGCTGGAGGAGACCGGCTACGATATCGAGCGGGTTCGTTCTCGCTTCGGCGTCTCGTTCGAGCAGGCCGCGCACCGCCTGACCACCCTCGCCCGCCCCGGCTCGCGTGGCATTCCGTTCTTCATGGTCCGGGTCGACGCCGCCGGGAACATCTCCAAGCGCTACTCCAACGGCCCGTTCCCCTTCTCCCGTTTCGGAGGCACCTGCCCGCGCTGGAACATCCACGACAGCTTCAAGACGCCGGGCCGGGTCGTCACCCAGGTGATCGAGACGCCGGACGGCGAACGCTATTTCACCCTCTCCCGCACCGTGCGCCGGGTCGCGGGACTGCAGGCCGGCCTCGAGGACGAGCTCGCGATCGGTCTCGGCTGCGAGCTGAAGCACGCCGGCAAGCTGATCTACACGCGCGGCCTGGACATGCAGGCGCCGGCCATCGTCGAGGTGGGTCCCGCCTGCCGGATTTGCGAACGTCGGCTCTGCCCCCAGCGCGCCGCCGCGCCGGTCAACCGCACCGCGCTGGTCGAGGAAACCGTGAAGAGCATCACGTCCTTCCCGTTTTCGACCTGACCAGCACGCGCCTCAACGCGACAGATCGAACTCGGCCCGCGCCGCGGACGCCGGCCGATCGCTTCAGATCCCCGTCGTTAGGCAAGATGGACATCGACCAGGGCGTGCACCCGACCGAAGGCCGCCTTGGCGCCGGCGATGGCGCGAGCCTCCTGCTCCTCGTCGAGATCGAGGCCGTCCAGCGCGCCGGTGAAGGTGCGCCAGTGCGCCGCCCGACCATCCGGATGCCCGGCCAGGTGCCGCGCTCCGAACTCGGCGTTCAGGCCGAGGACGGCGGCCGCCTTGAACAGGAAGGCGGCGCCCAGGTTGGAGCCCTCGACCACATAGAGCCAGCCCAGCGCGACCGGCAGCGCGGCCGGATCCGCGGCCCCGAACCGGGCCTGGCCGTCCGGCGCGGGCGGCGACAGGCCGAGGTCGCCGAGGTCGCCGAGGATGGCGTCCAGCCGGCGGCGCCCGGCCAGATCCGGCACCACCGCCGCCAGTTCCGGCCAGGCGTAGAGCGCGTCCACGTCGCGGTGGAACTGCTGCTGCACCTTCAGGAACCGTCCGTAGCGGTCGCGATGGCCGAACGGGTCGGCGGCCATGATCCGCCTGTCGAGTCGGTCATGGGTCTCCGTCGTCCTGGCCTTGAGCCGCCTGGAGAACGGTGCGGTGATGGCTTCGGTCATGGTCTTGGAACCCGATCAGAACGGAAGTTTACGCCCAGCGTCAGCTGGTCGGTCTCGGCGCGCATCGAGATCGAGGCCGCTGACCGCGATAATGTCGCTCAGCTGGTAGGTGTAGCCGCCCTGGAAGCCCATCAGGCCAACCCTCGCCGTCGCCCATGTCGATCATGCTGAACGCGCCGGGGCCGCCATCGATGCTGTAGGCGAAGTTGTTGAGGCTGTCGGAGCCGCTGAGCACCCGGCTTGAACCGCGCCGCGGAGCCCGTCCAGCTGACAGTCAGCCGATCCTCGAACAGCGCCTGGGTCAGGGTGACGCTCGACGAGAAGCCGGGAGGCGCCTGGTTGGTCGCGTCGGCGGCGGCCAGCGAACTCTATCGAGATGGCGCCGCCATCGCCTGCACGTCCGGACGGACGAGGATGTCGCCGGTCAACTGGTCGACGCGGGTCACGCCGGTCAGCGCCATCGCCACCCGCATCTCGGCCGCGATCAGGTCGAGGACGTGGCTCACGCCCGCTCCGCCCGCCGCCGACAGGGCGTAGACCCAGGCCCGCCCCAGCAGCACGCCCCTGGCGCCCAGCGCCAGCATCCGCACGACATCCAGGCCGGAGTGCACGCCGCCGTCGGCAAGCACCGTCAGCCGGTCGCCGACCGCCGCGGCGATCTCCGGCAGCGCGCGGGCGGTGGACGGCACGCCGTCCAGCTGTCGCCCGCCGTGGTTGGAGACCACGACCCCGTCGGCGCCCGCGTTCGCCGCCAGCCTGGCGTCGTCTGCGTCGAGCACGCCCTTCAGGATCAGCGTCCCCTTCCACTCCGACCGCACCCAGTCGAGATCCTTCCAGGTCACCGTGGGGTCGAAATTGTTGCGCATCCAGGCGAAGAAGTCCTCCAGCCCGGACTTGGCGCCCAGCACCGAGGCCACGTTGCCGAGGCTGTGCGGACGGCCGTGCAGGCCGACATCCCAGGCCCAGTCGGGCTTCAGCATCGCCTGACCGATACGGCGCAGATCGCCCGCCAGCCCCGACGCTCCGGCCAGGCCCGAGCGGTAGTCGCGATAGCGCGAGCCCGGCACCGGCATGTCGACCGTGAACACCAGCGTCGTAACCCCGGCCGCCCGCGCCCGATCGAGCAGGTCGCGCATGAAGGCGCGGTCGCGGATCATGTAGAGCTGGAACCAGAACGGCCGCCGCACGCCCACCCTCACCTCTTCCAGCGAGCAGGCCGAGACGGTCGACAGGCAGAAGGGCACGCCCGCCGCCTCCGCCGCCCGCGCGGCCTGAACCTCGCCCCGACGGGCGTTCATGCCGGCCAGGCCGATGGGCGCCAGGCCGACCGGCATGCTCAGCGTCTGGCCGAACAGCTCTGTCGACAGGTCGATGCTCGACACGTCCCTCAACACCCGCTGGCGCAGGGCGATGTCGGCCAGGTCGCTGCGATTCCGCGCCAGCGTCCGCTCGGCATAGGAGCCGCCGTCGATGTACTCGAACAGGAACGGCGGCAGGCGGCGACGCGCGAGGTCGCGATAGTCGGAGATCGAGGCGGCCTTCATGCGGTGACGAGGCTTTCTTCTGCGAGCACCCGCCAGCGGCGAGCGTAGAGGGACAGGTCGATATCCAGCGGCGCGACCGGCGTCAGCGGCGACGGCGGCGCCAGATCGGGCTTCAGCAGTCGTAGCGCGCCGTAGGGCACGTCGTCATGGGCGTTGGACACATAGACCTTCTGCTGCGGCCGCAGGCTGGCCAGTGCGCGGATGAAGACCTGCGCCTCGGCGAAGCGGCCTTCGATCAGCAACCGCTCGCGCGAACCGATCAGGCTCAGCGACGCGTCGGCCATCAGCGCCAAGTACAGGCCCGCGGCGGCGCGGCGGTCGAGCGCGTCGTCGGGCGCGTCGATCCAGCCGCCCGGGCCATGCGGGAACGGTCCGACACCCTTCACGAAGCCCGGCAGGGCGAACACCCCGCGACGAATAAGGCCCGGCAGCCGTTCGATCAGCGTCGCCGGGTCGTAGTTGTCGGTCAGGTGGAAGATGTCGAGGCCGGCCATCAACTCGGCCTCGCGCCCGCCCATGAACCGCGCCGACGGCGCCGGCCGTCCGGAGGCGTCGACGTTGACAAGGCAGTCCCGCGCCTCGTCGAGCCCCGACGTGTCAGGCGTCGCGCCACCGGTCGAGCGCATGGCCACGAACCAGGTGCCGGTCGACAGGATGGTCGCGTCGCCGCCGGCGATCTCCGGGTGCCCTCGCGCCGCCAGCAGGGCGGCGTTGCTGTCGTGCAGGCCGCAGTGGACGACGCAGTCGCCAGGCAAGCCCGTGCGCAGAACCCACTCCGGGCTCAGCGCGCCCAGCGCCTCCTCCGCCCGGCGCAGCGGCGCGAACCGGCTCGCCCAGCCGCGCGAGACGGCCAGCGTACTCGGCCTGTTGTCGGCCGGCCGCCAGAGATCGGTGTGGCAGCCCAGGCTGGTCGCCTCGGTCGCCGCCACGCCGCACAGCCGCCAGGCCCAGTACTGCGCCCAGGTGACGATCTTGACGTCCTCGGCCCACGGGCCGGTCATCCGCTCCAGCCGGTGCAGCTGCATGCCCAGGTTCAGCCCCCCTGGCAGAGCCGGCGAGCCGGTGGCGGCGAACAGGTCGCGGCCGGCCTCGTAGTCCTCGCGGTCGGCGGCGCCGGCCTCGTCCTCGTAATCCATCGGCGGCGCGATCAGGCGACCGCGCCGGATCAGCGCCGCCCCGGCGCCGTGGCTGACCGGCACGATGGCCGCGATCGACGCCTGACGCGCGAAGCCCGCCAGCGTATCCTCCGCCCACTCCTCGATTCCCTGAGCATCGAGCGCCCGATAGCCGGGACCCTCTACCACGGCGTTGGCGCGGACTCGGCGCGCCAGCAGGCCGCCGCTCTCGTCCCACAAGGTCAGCTTGGCGTTGGTCTTGCCGACGTCCAGCACCGCGATGGCGCGACCGGTCAATCGTCCCTCCCCGATCTAATTTGATCGATTATTATCGAATATGATTGCATCGGAAAAGGGCGCTGGCTAGCATCAAGTCATGAGCAGCATAGTCGAGACCGTCGTGAGCCAGGGCGCCATCCCTTTCCAGATACCCTCGTCCCGCTGGTCGGACGAGGCCGCTTCCCTGCTGTCGCCGGAAGAGCTGCTGCTCTACCGTTCGAACCTGCTGGGTTCGGACCTGACGATCACCAACTTCGGCGGCGGCAACACCTCGGCCAAGATCGCGGGCAAGGACCCGCTGAGCGGCGAGAGCAAGACCGTGCTGTGGGTGAAGGGTTCGGGCGGCGACATCGGCTCGATGAAGCTGGACGGCTTCTCGACCCTGTATCTCGACAAGCTGCTGCAGCTCGAAAACCTCTACCGCGGCGTCGCGTTCGAGGACGAGATGGTCGGCTACCTGCCGCACTGCACCTTCGCCCTGAACCCGCGCGCGGCCTCGATCGACACGCCGCTGCACGCCTACCTGCCGTTCGATCACGTCGATCACGTTCACCCGGACGCGGTGATCGCTCTGGCCGCCTCCTCGGGCGGTGAAGTTGCGACCCAGGCCATCTACGGCGGCGAAGTCGGCTGGCTGCCCTGGAAACGCCCGGGCTTCGACCTTGGCCTGCAGCTGCGCGACTACGTCGCCGCCAACCCCGGACTGCGCGGCGTCATGCTGGCCGGCCACGGCATCATCTGCTGGGGCGACAGCGCGAAGGGTTGCTACGACAACACCGTCGATCTGATCGCCCGCGCCGCCCGTTACCTGAACGATCGCCTGGAGGCTCGGGGAGCCGCCTTCGGCGGTCAGGCCGTCGCCCCGCGCGCACCTGTCGAACGCGCGACGGCGGCGGCCGATCTCATGCCGCGCCTGCGGGGCCTGATGACCGGCGACCGTCCGAAGGTCGGTCACTTCAGCGACGACGCCGAAACGCTGGAGTTCGTCGGCAGCAAGGACTTCCTGCGCCTCGCCGCCGTCGGCACGTCCTGTCCCGACCACTTCCTGCGCACCAAGATCGCGCCCCTGGCGCTGGATCCGGCGCGCGTGAAAGACGACGCCTATCTGGCCGAAGCGCTCGAGGAATACCGTCAGGGCTACGCCGCCTACTACGGCCGCAACGCCGGTCCCGCTGACCCGAAGATGCGCGACGCCAACCCGGTCGTGGTGCTGTTGCCGGGCGTCGGCCGCTTCACCTTCGCGGCGGACAAGACCACCGCCCGCCTGGCCGGCGAGTTCTACGCCAACGCCATCAACGTCATGCGCGGCGCCGAGGCCATCGGCGGCTATGCGGGCCTGCCGGAGTCGGAAGCTTTCGCCATCGAATACTGGGCGCTGGAAGAGGCCAAGCTTCAGCGCATGCCCAGGCCCAGGGCTCTGGTCGGCAAGGTGGCGCTGGTCACCGGCGCCGCCGGCGGCATCGGCGCGGCCACGGCAGAGCGGCTTCTGGCCGACGGCGCCTGCGTGGTGCTGACCGACCGCGACGCCGGGACGCTGGAGGCCACGACCGACGGCCTGCGCGCCCGCTTCGGCAAGGACGTGGTCCGCGCCGTGCCTTGCGACGTCACCGACGAGGCCCAGGTGGCCGCGGCCTTCGAGGCGGCGGCTCGCGAGTACGGCGGCCTGGACATCCTGGTCGCCAACGCCGGCCTCGCCTCCTCCGCGCCGATCGAGGAGACCACGGTCGCCCTGTGGCGCCGGAACTACGACGTGCTGGCCGAGGGCTATTTCCTGACCAGTCGCGCCGCTTTCCCGCTGATGAAGCGGCAGAAGGGCGGGGCCATCGTCTTTATCGGCTCCAAGAACGCCCTGGCCGCGACGCCGAACGCCTCGGCCTACGCCTCGGCCAAGGCCGCCGCCCTGCACCTCGCCCTCTGCCTTGCGCTGGAAGGCGCGGGCTCTGGCATCCGGGTCAACACGGTCAACCCCGACGCGGTGATCCGGGGCTCGCGCATCTGGGACGGCGACTGGCGCAAGGAGCGGGCCGGCGCCTATGGCATCGATCCGGGCGCCGAGCTGGAGGAGTTCTACCGCAACCGCTCGATGCTGAAGCAGAACGTCCTGCCCCGGGACATCGCCGAGGCGGTGTACTTCCTGGTCTCGGACGCTTCGGCCAAGTCGACCGGCAACATCATCAACGTGGACGCCGGGAACGCGCAGGCGTTCACGCGCTGAGAAGAACAAGAACACTCCAGGGAGTACGGTCAGGTGGCGGGTCTTCCCCTCTCCGGTGATCAGATCGCCGAACACAACGCCGCGCGGCTCGAAGCCCTGCGGGACGACTACGACAGCCTGGGCCGCGCGCTCGGCCGCCGCGGCATCGACATCGACGCGGTGAAGGCCCGCGTGGCCGGGTTCTCCGTCGCCCTGCCCAGCTGGGGCAGCGGCGTCGGCGGCACCCGCTTCGCCAAGTTCCCGATCCCGGGCGAGCCGACAGACATCCACGAGAAGCTCGAGGACTGCGCGGTGGTCCAGCAGCTGAGCCGCGCCACCCCGCGCGTCTCCCCGCACTTCCCGTGGGATCACGTCAGCGACTACGCCGCCCTGCGCCAGGAAGCCGACGCCCTCGGCCTCGGCTTCGACGCGGTCAACTCCAACACCTTCCAGGACCAGGAGGGCCAACCGCTCTCCTATAGGCACGGCAGCCTCACCGCGACCGACGCCGGCGTCCGCGCTCAGGCGGTCGAGCACAACATCCAGTGCATCGAGATCGGCGAGAAGCTGGGCAGCAAGGCGCTGACCGTCTGGGTCGGCGACGGCACGAACTTTCCGGGCCAGCAGAGTCTGGGCGCATCGCTCGACCGGTATCTGGACAGCGCCGCCACGATCTACGCCGCCCTCCCCGGCGACTGGCGCATGCTGCTCGAACACAAGATGTTCGAGCCGGCCTTCTATTCCACGGTGATCTCCGACTGGGGCTCGTCGATCCTGGCGGCCCAGGAGCTGGGCCCCAAGGCGCAGTGCCTGGTCGACCTCGGCCACCACGCCCCGAACGTGAACATCGAGCAGATCGTCGCCCGCCTGCATCGCTTCGGAAAGCTCGGCGGCTTCCACTTCAACGATTCCAAATACGGCGACGACGACCTCGACAGCGGCAGCATCAATCCGCACCAGCTGTTCCTGGTCTTCAACGAGCTGGTCGAGGCGGAGCTGAACCCGCGCGACGGCTTCGACCCGGCCTACATGATCGACCAGTCGCACAACGTCACCGACCCGATCGAAAGCATGCTGTCGTCGGCCGAGGCCATCGTCGGCGCCTTCGCCAAGGCCGTGCTGGTCGAC
>JBIICO010000277.1:0-4050 GCA_044238855.1 Caulobacter sp. | reverse complement strand
ATCGCCGCCGAGGGCGCCTCGGTCTTCAACAGCGACCCCAATCGCCAGCAGGCGACCATCGCCGCGCCGGACGGCGCGCCCTGCATCCGCATCGCCGAGGGCGTGAAGGGCGTGGAGCTGCGCGACCTGGTGCTGACCAGCGAGAAGGGCGGCCGCAGCGCCTGCGTCGAGTCCTGGAGCGCCGACGTGGCTCTGGTGCGGACCTCCGTCCAGTACTGGGGCGACGCGGCGGCGGTGTTCTCGTCGGGCGGCAAGCTGATCCTGCGCGAAAGCAGCATCGACGCCCATACCTGGGACGCGGCGGTCACTGCCGAGTCGACGGTTCTGGACATCGCCCGCACGCGCATCACCGGCGAAGAGACCGGCCTGGACGTAACGCCGGCCACCGGCGACAGCCGCATCGAGCAGACCGGCATCATGGCCCGCGCCACGTCCGGCTCGGCCGGCAACGGCATCCTGGTGCGCGGCCTGCGCAGCGGCTCGGGCAACCTCGGCATCCGCAACGCCGTGGTCTGCGGCTGGCGCAACGGTCTGCACCTGGACCGCGGGGCGCAGGTCGACGTGAGCCGCAGCCGCTTCTGCCGCACGACGGTGGGCGTGGTCTCGGACGGCCAGCTGCGGCTGACGGAGTCGGCGATCGGCTCGCGCGACGTCGGCGTCTACGTGGCCGGCGGCAACGCCACCATCCAGCGCAACCGCATCCACGACTGGAGCCGCCGCCCGGTGTGGGTGGAGCAGGGCGCCACGGCGGACGTGGAGTCCAACTGGGTCTACTACGGCGGCGACTGCTGGCGGGAACGCTGGGACCGCGGCACCTACTGCGTGCGCCAGTCGAGCCTGCCCCAGGGGCTGCGCGACGAGAGCTCGTTTGGAGGCGGCTATCGCGAGTGGTGGGAATCGGACGGCTACGACCGTGGCTACGGCCGTGACGGCGCCCCCAGCGCGCTGCCGCCGCCCCAGCCGCCGGCTCCGACCCGGAAAGGCTGGGGCCGCCGTTCCGGCCCGCCCGCGCCGCCGTCGTCGCCCCCGCAAGGCGGCGCTCCCGGGTACTGACCGCGGGATCTAGGGGATGCGCGGTGGAACCCGCGCGTGGCTGGCCTGCTCGTAGGCATAGCCGTAGGCCAGCAGCCGGGCGTCACTCCACTTCGGGCCGACGAACGACAGCCCGACCGGCAGGCCCTCCACCAGGCCCATCGGCACGGTCAGGTGCGGATAGCCGGCCACGGCCGCCGCATGGCCGGCGCCGCCGCCGACGTAGCGGTCCTTCAGCACCGGATCGATCAGCCAGGCCGGCGCCAGCGTCGGGCCGACCAGGGCGCTGACCTGATACGTCGCCAGCAGCGCATCGATCCCCTCCGGCCCCGCCAGCCGGTACGCATCCGCCTTGGCCTTCAGGTAGGCGGGATCGTCCAGGCCCCTGGTCGCCTCGGCCCGTTCGAACAGCTCCTGCCCGAACAGCGCCATCTCCCGGTCGGCGTGGGCGCGGTTGAAGGCGATGACCTCGGCCAGCGTCCGGGTTTTCACCTTCGCCGGGTCGGTGGAGGCGAGGTAGGCGGTCAGCCCGGCCTTCAGCTCGGTCATCAGCACGACCAGCTCATTCCGGCCGATCTCATCCCGCTTCGGAAACTCCGGAATCTCGACCAGCGTCGCGCCCTGCGCTTTCAGCACCCCCAGCGCCGCCTCGAACGCCTTGTCCGTACCCGGGTGGAAGCCTGCGGCGTACCGCATGACCCCGATCCGGGCCCCGCGGAGGGCGTCATGGTCGAGGGCCTCGGCATAGTCGGTCCTTCGCGCGTCCGCGTCGGCGGTGGCCGGATCCCCGGGGTCCGAACCGGCCATGGCGTTCAGCAGCAGGGCGGCGCTCCGGACGTCGGCGGTCATCGGCCCGGCGGTGTCCTGGGTGGCGCTGATCGGCACGATGCCGGCGCGCGACACCAGCCCGACCGTCGGCTTCAGCCCCACGAGGCCGTTCACGGCCGCCGGGCAGGTGATCGAGCCGTCTGTCTCGGTGCCGATCGCGCCCCAGGCCAGCCCCGCCGCCACCGCCGCCCCGCTGCCAGAGGACGAGCCGCAGGGACTGCGTCCCTCGCCGTAGGGATTACGCGTCTGGCCGCCCACCGCGCTCCAGCCGCTGAGAGAGTCGTCGGAACGGATGTTGGCCCACTCGGACAGATTGGTCTTGCCCAGGATCACCACGCCCGCCGCCCGCAGGCGCGCGATGACCGGCGCGTCGCGGCCGGCGAGGTTGCGGGCCAGCGCCAGCGACCCGGCCGTGGTCGGCATCGGGTCGAGCGTCTCGATGTTGTCCTTGACCAGGATCGGAACGCCGTCGAGCGGGCCGAGCTTGCCCGCGCCCGTCCAGCGCCGGTCGGACGCGGCCGCCTGGGCCCGGGCGTCCGGGTTCACGGCGATGACCGCGCCCAGCTGAGGATCGATCCGCGCGATCCGGCGCAGGTACATGGCGAGGATGTTGCCGGCCCCGTTCGGCCCGAGGTCGGCGTCATAGCCTTCGCCGGCCATGTCCGGCGGCGGCGGCGGATTGGGCGGCGGCGTCGCGGCGGCCGGAAAGGCGACGGCGGCGACGCAGGCGAGCAGCAACAGACGGCGCATGAACAGGCTCCCGAACAGCGGCGCCGAGCATGCCCCCTGATCCGTCCAAAGCAAACGGGCCGGAGCTTACGCCCCGGCCCGTCCGTCTTTCGAAGCCCTCTTTACGCTAGAACTGCTTGCGCACGGTCACGAAGCCCTGGCGCGGGGCGCCCGGGAGCAGGGTCATCGCCGTGCCGGCGGGGTCGGCCTTGGCCGCGCCGCCCGAACCCACGGTCGAGATGTAGTCCTCGTCCAGCAGGTTGGTGATGTTGGCCTGAATCTCCAGCCCTTCGAGCCAGGGGTTGGTGGCGCCGTCGAAGCGGTAGCCCAGCGACAGGTCGGCCAGGACGTAGGAGTCCACCAGCCCGCCGTCGTTCTCGTAGGTGTACCAGCGCTCGTCGGTGAACCCGACGCCCAGCTTGCCGTAGAAGTTTCCGTTGTCGTAGCGGACCTCGGCCTTGAGCAGGTTCTGCGGCGTGAAGACCACCTGCTTGCCGGCGGTCTCCATCTCGACCGTCCCCGTGGCCGACAGCACGTCATCGTCGTAGGTGGAGTCGTTGTAGGTGTAGGCGCCGTAGATGTTCCACTCGTCGGTGAGGCGGAACTCGCCGGCCAGTTCGATGCCCTTGGTCTCGACCGAGCCAACGTTCGACAGCACCGCGGGCAGGCCCAGGATCGGCGGGGCGCTGCTGGCCGCGCCGAGGCGGTTGTCGAAGGTCACGTGATAGACGGCGGCCACGCCCTGGAAACGCTCGCCGCGGAAGCGGACGCCGCCCTCGAACGTCTTCGAGGTCTCGGGCTCGAGGTTCTGGGCGATGTAGTCGACCGCGGTCTGGTCCAGCGACGCGAACGGGCCCGAGGTCGCGGCCGAGACGAAGGCGGCCATGTTCTCCGTGTAGCCGGCGAACAGCTCGATGTTGTCGTTGACGCGGTACACGGCGCCGATCTGGGGCAGGAACCAGTCTTCCGACTTCAGGCGGGCCTTCAGCGGGCTGCCGACCACGGTGCTGACCTCGTTGGTCACCTGCAGCGACTTGAAGCCGAAGTTGATCTTCAGCGACTCGTTCACCGTCCAGACGTCCTGGGCGAACAGCTGGTAGGTCTTGGTGTTGAAGTCGTATTCCCACTGCGTGAAGAACGGGTTCGACTGGAAGTCCAGCGGATCGCGCGACGGCCGGTCGAAGGTCTCGGCGTAATAGCGGCGCGCCTGGTGGAAGTCGTTGGTCTCGACCCAGAAGCCCCAGCTCAGCTCGTGGCTGTCGCCGGCCTGCAGGGTGAACTTGCCGATCAGGCCCTGGCGGTCGATGTCGTACTCGGTGGTGCGGATCGACAGCGGCGCGGCGTTGGAGCCGACCACGCCATAGCCCGGGCTGGCGACGTAGGGCGTGTACCAGAGGCCCTGGCCCTCGTTCTTGTGGCCGTAGGCGGTCAGGTCGATGTTGAAGCCCTCGGCCACAAGAA
>JBIICO010000278.1:0-4050 GCA_044238855.1 Caulobacter sp. | reverse complement strand
ATCTGTCCCGCCGAGGGGGAGCATGCCCGACGTAACCGACGTTGAAGAGGTTGTCGTTGTCGCGGACTACGAGAACTTCGAATGGGAAGGCTTTGACGAGTTCTACGACTTCGATGGCGACGAGTTCGAAGAGGCCTGGGAAACCGACCTGAAGGACGACATCGTCGAGGAAGAAAGGCTGGTCCTGAACTCCGATATCCAGCAGTTGATCGCCGACAAGGGCCTCAAGCTGGCCGACGTGCTCCCAAAGGGCCTCTACATCGCGCAGTTCAACGTCCCCGTCGGGCCGCTGGAGACGCCCTTCCAGCATCGCCAGTGGCTCTACAACGACGGCGAAAACGTCTGGATGATCACTGCCAGCCCCGGCGTCGACGGGACCAAGCTGCAGGTCGAGGTCGCCAATTTCGAATCGTCGCATCTGCACGGCTTCAACGAGAACATGCCGGAGATGGACCTGTTCGCCGTGCAGAGCGGGCTCAACAGCACCTTCAATCCGGCCGAGTTCTGGGCCGGGGCCGTCGAACTCGCCGAGGCGATGGACGACGCCGAGATGAACTACAACTTCCTGTCCCAGAACAGCAATTCCGTCTGGGCCACCATTGCCGCCGGCATTCTGGACGAGAACCAGGTGGAGGAAATCTCCGGCATCGCGCCTGGAGCCGGCGACACGCTTTGGGAGGAGATGCAGGGCCTGGACCAGGAAGACGTGCTCAGCCTCTACGGCGGCCAATTCTTCTCCGGCTCGCTGGTGCTGGGCGAGGCCAGCACCGCCAATGATGTCGACGGAACAAACGGGGATGACTCCTTCATCGCCGGTTCCGAAGACGACGTCTACGAAGGGGGCGAAGGCAACGACAAGTTCCTGCTGAGCGAAGGCGAAGACTGGGTCGATGGCGATGAGGGCAACGACGTTGTCTACGCCGGCGCCGACGATGACACCGCCTACGGTGGGCGCGGCTCCGACCTGCTCTACGGCGATGCCGGCGACGACCATCTCGAAGCGGGGGCCATGGAAGCATCCTACGACTTCCTGTTCGGCGGCGCCGGCGCCGACGTTCTCATCGGGAGTTCCGGAGACAACTATCTCGAAGGCGGCGCCGGCGCGGACCTGATGACCGGCGGCAAGGGGACGGACGTCTTCCTATTCCGCGACTTCTCGGAGCTTTCGGCGTCCTCGCCCGACGTCATCACCGATCTGAACGTTGCGGAGGGGGACAAGATCTACATCTTCGGCCTCGACGCGAATGTGAACGTCGTCGGCATTCAGGCCCCGACGCTGGTGTCGGCGCTGACCGGTGTCGCCGGACAGGCCGCGCTGGTCTACAACGCGGGGACGAACACAACCCGGCTCGACTTCGATATCAACGGCGACGCGATCAGCGACGCCGCGATCATCTTCCACGGCAACATCCCGATGACCGGCGGATGGTTCAACAAGACCCAGAGCGTGGACTACACGCTCGATTCCGACACGGTTGAGGGCAACGGCAGCAACAATACGCTCAACGGCGGCGCTGGCTTCGACATGCTGTTCGGCGCCGGCGGCAACGATACCCTGAACGGCGGGACGGGACGCGACACCCTGTTCGGCGGCGACGGCAACGACTGGCTGGACGGCGGCGCGCACAACGACGGTCTCTTCGGCGGCAACGGGATCGACACGTTCGTGTTCGGGGTCGCGAGCGGCTTCGACAGGGTCAGCGACTTCGTCGACGGCGCCGACAAGGTCTATCTCAACGGGGTCACCCTGGTGTCGAAGACGCAGATCGGCCTCGACACGGAGCTTCTGCTGTCCAGCGGAGACGTGATCACGCTGGCCAACGTCTCGGCCAGCGCGATCACCGACCTGGGTGGAGGCTACTGGGGCTAGTATCCCGGCTGGACCCGGTCCGAGTGTTGAAGGGTGGTTGGCATGCTGCGCGCACGCTTGGGAAATGTTCATCGAGGCGTGAAGGCGCTGACGCTGGTCTCGGCGATGATCCTCGCCGGTCCGGCCGCCACCCTGGAGTTGTCGACCGTGCCTGACACGAAGAACCAGCCGCTCCTGCGGGTGACCCTGCCCGCCGCCGGCTGGGGGCCGGAAGGTCGAGTGGCCGCGGTGGGAGGCGGATTCGCCGTCGTCGCCGGGAGCGGCGTCTATCCGCTCTCGCCCCACGCCGCGAAGCCCTCCCGCGATTTCGCGTCGGTCGTTCCGGTCGCCGCGGATCGCTTCGTGGCCGTCGACCGGTTCGAGACCTCGTACAGCTGGCCCTATCCCCTTGGGCGTCTGGTGCTCGGCCGCTTCGATACGGAAGGTCTGGGTGGCCAGCGTGTCCTGGCTCTGCCTGACCGCGAGCGGGTCAGCCTGATGGCGGCCGCGGAACATGACGGCGCCCAGTGGGTCGCCTACACATCGCAGGATCGAAGGGGGCGACTGCGACTGGCGTCGTTCCCGTCCCCCGACGCCGCCGTGGTCGCTGTCGATCTCGCCGACGCGGTGGAGGTCGGCGACGCGCTCCGCCTGCTGGTGGACGATACCCGGGCGCGACTTCTCACGGCGCGACGGGACGCCAGGACCGGCTGCCGCGCCCGCCTTCGCCTTGAACGTTTCGATCGCCGGTCGCTGGCCTCGCTGGGCATGGTCGACGCCTGCATCGAGGGGCCCAGCACGTTCGCCCAGACCCTGCGGATTCACGCCGCGGTCGTCGACGGCGATCCCGTCTGGTTCGTCGTCGCGGCTGATGGAGGCCGACTCGACGTGTGGACGGTCCGGGAAGCGGCGGGCGAGCTGGTCGTGAAGCCGGCGGCGTCGGTCGAAGGCGTCCAGTGGTCGACCGCCCAGGGAGCGGTCGACAGTCTCGGCGGTCTGGTCATGGTGGCGTCACGGGCGCCGGACGCCGGCGGCGTCTCCGTGCTGCGGGTCTCCCGCGCAGGCGATGCGTCGAGCAGCGAGCTTCGCGCTGACTGTCCGGACGCTCCGGAGACCGGGGGGCGGACAAGGGGGCTCGTCGGACTGGACGGCCAGGACCTCGTCCTCACGTCGAGGGCGACAGGCGGCGGCCTTTGCATGAATGTCTGGAAGTTGTAGCGCCGGAACGCGTCGCGGACATTTCCATGGCCTAGCCGGCGGCAAGGCGCAAAAATCGCGCGGGAAGAATGTCGGAGGCCGCCGGCGCCGTTCGTCGTTACGCTGACGGCCGTCGCCGCGACGGCCCGCGAGGAGGACGACACCCATGCGCTTCATGATGCTGATGATCCCGGGCGGGTACGAGAGCGCCGGTCCCGAACTGGACCTGCCCGTCGACCGCGTCGAGCTGATGATGGCCTACAACATTTCGCTGCAGGAGGCGGGCGTCCTGCGCGCGTGCGAGGGGCTGCATCCGCCGGCCACCGGCAAGCGCGTGTCGTTCAAGGGCGGCAAGCCCCTGGTGACGGACGGCCCATTCGCCGAGTCCAAGGAGGCGCTCGGCGGCTTCTGGATCATCGAGGTCGGCTCCCTGGAAGAAGCCGCGGCCTGGGCCGCCAGATGCCCGGCCAGCGAGGACGAGGTCATCGAGATCCGCCGCCTCCAGGAAATGGAAGACTTCACCCCCGAGGTCCAGGCCGTCGCCGGCGGCCTCGAGGTCGAGAGCGGGTGGTCGCGGCAGGGGTAGCGCGCGGCCCGTGCAAGTCAGCTTCGGCCGGCTTTCTCGAGAGCCTCGGCCCATTCAGGGCTTTCGGCGAACCACCGCAGCTCTTCGGGCAGCAGACCTTTCGGGCCGCAGGCCTCCAGTTCGACACGCCTCGTGTGGCCCTCGTCGGTGATCGTGATGGCCGCGCTATGCTTGCCCGCCGTCCAGTCGACCAGAGGCTTGTCGCCTGAGCGGAAGTTGTTCAGCCGCGTCTTGAAGGCGTTCTGGTTGCCCAGGCCGGGAAACGGGCGCAGCAGGGCATCATAGATGATCCGGCGGTCACAACGCCGCCCGGCGCGAACCGTGAGCCACTTGAGCACCGCGTACTCGAGGACGCGTGTGGGCACCGCCTTATGCACGGTCTTGGTCTCCCGCGGAGCTTCCGCCGGCTCCGGCGCGT
>JBIICO010000077.1:0-13951 GCA_044238855.1 Caulobacter sp. | reverse complement strand
AGGGAGGGCGCCCCCGAAGGGGGCGGGTGGGGCAAGGTGATGGAAGGTCGGCGCTGAACGCCGCCAACCGGTTCCCCACCCGTTCGGCCTGCGGCCGTCCACCCTCCCATGAGGGGAGGGTGGGCGCTAAAGTGCGTGACGCCGATCACGGTTATGCGAGACGCGTTGCGCTATACGCTCGCTCGTCCGGACTTCGCCGGGCCCAACATTGCGAAAACTTCATCCGCCGCCCGGTTGCGAACATCGTTCGCTCGATGCACAAAAAGGGCGTGTGGCATCTCGGGGGGAGGACCCGATGCAGGCTGTTGTCGAGTTTCTGACCGCCGTGGTGATCTGGGTCGCCGCAACCGTCCTGTCGTCGCTGGGCGTCGAGGTCGAGCTGCGCGAGCCGCCGCGCGTGGAACGCGTCGTCGAACGCACCTCCGTCAGCGCCCGGCCGATCGCGGAATGCCCGGAAGCCAAGGCCGGACCGGCCCGCGTGCGCTCGGTCTAGCCGCCCGCGACGCTTCGTCCTTTCCCGGACCTTAACGAAACCTTTCAACCCCCTATGCGCGCGCGAGTTTCGCCGGTAGGTTTCACCTCGCACGCGAGGTGAGGGGGCCGTCGCCGCGCGCGAGGTATTTTCGTACGGTCCCGGGATGATTTGCCGCGCATGAAGCCCAGGAAGACCAGTGCTCCATTCGACTTCTCGCGCATGACCACGCAGCCTGAAAACACGCCCGAGCCGCAGGCCGCCGAGTCGGGCCTGGAGCAGCACGCCGACGCGCCCGAGGCGCCGCCGGAGGCCGAGCTCGACATCGTGCAGGCGCCGGCCGTGGAAATGGCCGCGCCCGAATCCGTTTCGCCGCCGCCGATGGTGCAGGCGCGCCCGGCCGCCGAGCCGCCGCTGCCGCCGGCCACGCTGCAACCCGCCCCGAAGATCAAGGAACCCGCCGGCTGGCCGGTGTGGATCGTCGCCCTGCTGGTCGCCGCCCTCTGGGCCGCGGCGCCGGTGGCGTTCGCGCTGGGCTGGCGGGTGAAGGTCGTGCCGCTGGACACCGATCCGCTGGCGCTGGCCCTGTTCGCCATTCTCGCCACCGGTCCGGCGGTGCTGGTGCTGGTCGCCGCCTACTTCGTGCGCCAGGGCCAGAAGATGGGCGTCGAGATCCGGCGCATGCAGGACCTGTCGCAGCGCATGCTCGCCCCCGCCGCCATGGCCGCCGCCGAGACCGGCTCGGCCGTCGAATCGGTGCGCCTTCAGATCGACAGCGCCGCCGGCGCCGCCCATGAGGCGCGCGAGACCATGCTCGCGCTGCGCCAGGCCCTGGCGGAAGAGACCGAGCGCCTCGCCGAGGCCGCCGCCGTGTCGGTGCGCACCGCCGCCGACCTGTCGACCGTGCTCGGCTCCGAGCGGGACCAGCTGGGCGCCCTGAGCATCCAGCTCGACGCCCGCGCCGGCGCCGTCACCGACTCCATCACCCAGCAGGCCCGGATGGTCGCCGAGGCGTCCGATCTGGCCGAGACCCAGCTGCGCGAGGCGGAGGCCGCCCTGGCCGCCCGCGCCGCCGACCTGGCCGCCGCCGCGGGCGAGGCCAACGATGCCGCCCGCGTGGCCGGCGAGGATCTGGCCCGTCAGGTCGCCCGGCTGGAAACCGCCGGCCTGGGGGTCGGCGACCAGATGCGCTCCGTCGAGCAGGGTCTGACCCAGCAGCGCGCCGCGCTGGTCACCGTCGCCCACGCCCTGCGCGCCGACCAGGAAGACTTCGCCGCCATGGCCGAGAGTCGCGCGGCCCAGCTGGCCGAGTTCATGGTCCAGGCGACCGAGGGCGCGACCAACGTCGGCGAGCACGCGTCCAGGGGCGCCGAGGCCCTGCGCTCGCTGATCAGCGACGCCGCCGAGCGCTTCACCGAACTGACCGAGAAGGCCAAGACCGAGCGCGAGGCGCTGGGGGCCGAGGCGCTCGAAGCTGTCGGCAAGGTCGGCGAGGCGGCGGCGAAGGAACGCGAGCTGCTGACGTCCGACCTGCAGGTGTCGATCGACCGCCTGGCCCAGGCCGCGCACGACGCGCGGCACGCCGCCGAGGCGCATGCCGAGGCCGCCCAGAGCCGTGTCGACCAGCTGAGCGAAGCCGCCTTCAGCGCCCACCAGAAGGCCGACGCCATCTTCGAGGCGCGCCTCACCGACGCCCGCGACCTGATCGAGCAGTCGGCCCAGATGGTCGAGCAGGCCGGGGCCGCCACCGCCCAGCGGCTTGAACAGGGCGTCGCCGTCGCGCGCGGCGCGCTGTCCGAGCTCGAGCACCTGCTGGAAGAGGTCGACCGCCGCGCCGCCAAGCTGCCCGAGGCCGCCATGGGCAGGGTCGAGGAGGTGCGCGCCTCCGTCGAGCAGAGCATGGATGACCTGATGGCGTCCGCCCGCCGGGCCGCCGAGGAGACCCAGGTCATCGACGCCGCCTTCCAGGAGCGCGTGCGCCGCAACTACGACATGCTGAGCGAGGCCGTGAAGGTGATGGGCGTCGTCGCCGGCGCCGCCAGCAGCACCGCGCCGGCCCTGGCCGCCGCCGCGCGCGCGACACGCGAGCCGCCGTTCTCGACTCCCGCGCCGGCCGCCGAGCCGGCCGCGCCGGTGCCGCCACTGTCGTCCGAAGAGCCGCGGCAGCGCCTGCGCCTCACGCCGACCGCGACCGACCAGGAATTCCGCAGCGTGTTCGAATCCGCCGGCGGCCGCGCCCCCGCCGCCGCCGCGCCGGCCTCCGCCGAAGGTGGGGAGGGCGCCGCGTCCTGGAGCTGGCGCGAGCTGCTGACCTCGATCGACGGCGACGACAGCGACTCCGAGAGTCTCGGCGAGCGCATGGCCGCCGAGATCGCCGGCATGGGCATCGATCCCGCCGCCCTGCTGCCGCGCAACCGCGTCGACGAGATCGCGGTCGCGGTCCAGACCCGCGACAAGGACGGCGCGCGCGAGATCGTCCGCCGCCTGGCCCCGGCCGCCATTCGCCGCCTGGTCCGCCGCCTGTTCTCCGACGCCGCCATGCGCGGCCAGACCGACCGGTTCCTGCAACGCTTCGGCGGCATGCTGGAAGAGGCGGCCGAGCGCGATCGCGGCGGTCTGCTGGTCGCGACCCTGCTCGCGTCCGAAGGCGGCCGGACCTGGCTGCTGCTCGACGCTGCGGCGGGCGACTTGGGATAGGATCGTGCGAAGGGCGTGACACCGGTGTCACGTCTATGTAGTAACGGCCTGCTTTCAGGCCGGAGGACGTGATGGCGAGCCCGTTGACGCTACGTATACCCAGGTCCGGGCCGGGCCAGACCAGCCGTCACGTCCGCGCCAACGTCAAGCTGATGGACGCCCTGCTCGACGAGGCGATCCGCTATCTCGACGGCGAGGAGGCCGGGGATCTGGTCGCCGCCGCGCGGAAGGCGGCGTCCGAGGGCGGGGCCAATCCGCACCTGGACTTCCTGTTCAGCGCCGTGAAGCCCGAAGAGGCCATGCTGCTGGCCCGGGCCTTCACTTGCCATTCCATGCTGGCCAACATCGGCGAGGACGTCGCCGGGCGACGGCGGGAAGCGGAGTCCGAGGGCCAGAGCGGCGCGACCCGCAGCGTGGCCGCCGCGCTCGAGGCGCTCGACCTCGGCCCCGACGCCCTGGCTGACCTCAACGTCGTGCCCGTGCTGACCGCCCACCCGACCGAAGTGCGCCGCCGCGCCCTGGTCGACCGCGAAGCCGAGATCCAGCGGCTGATGGCCCTGCGCCGCCACAGCCTGCCGCCGGATCTCGACGCCCGCATCCGCGAGAGCCTGTTCCGCGAGGTGGCGCTGCTGTGGCGCACCCGCCTGCACCGGCCGGAGAAGATCACCGTCCGGGACGAGATCCGCAACGCGATCTCGATCGTCCGCAACTCGATGCTGCCGGCGCTGATCGACCTCTATGAAAGCTGGGGCGAGAGGTTCGGCGATGAGGACGGCGACCTGCCGTCGATCCTGAAACTCGGCAGCTGGCTGGGCGGCGACCGCGACGGCCATCCGGGCGTGACCGGCGTGACCATGCGCCTGGCGCTCGGCAGCCAGTCCCGCGTCATCCTGGACGTCTACGCCGCCGAGGTCCGAAAGCTTTGGTCCGACCTGGCCATCTCCGACAGCCACGAAGGCGCCAGCGACGCGCTGCGCGCCCTGGCCGTCCAGGCCGATGACAATTCGCCCCACCGGGTCGACGAGCCTTATCGCCTGGCGCTGGAGTGGATCTTCGACCGCCTCAACGCCACCTCGCAGAAGCTGACCGGCGCGCCGTTGCAGTTCGCGGGCGGCGCCGCGCACGGCCCGGCCTACGAGGGGCCGCACCAGTTCGTCGCCGACCTGGAGACCGTCCGCGCCTCGCTGGTCCAGCACGGCGGCGAGCGGCTGATCGGCTCGCGGCTGAAGACGCTGCTGCAGGTCGCCCGCGCCTGCGGCTTCCACCTGCTGGCGCTCGACATGCGCCAGAACGCCGACGTGCACGAGCGCGTCGTCGCCGAGCTGCTGCAACGGGCCGGTTCCGAGGTCGACTACCTGGCCCTCGACGAGGAGGCCAAGGTCGCACTGCTGCTGGCCGAGATGGCGCACCAGCGCCCGCTGCGCTCGCCCTTCGCCGAGTACGGCGAGGAGACCGCCCGCGAGCTCGGCACCATCGACGCCGCCGCCGAGGCGGTCCGCAACTACGGTCCGGGCGTCTTCGGGGCCTATGTGGTGTCCAAGACCGCGACCCTGTCGGACATCCTCGAGCCGCTGGTCCTGCTGGCCCAGTCCGGCCTGGTCTGGGGCGGGGCCGAGCCGCGCGCCGCCCTGCGCGTCTCGCCCTTGTTCGAGACCATCGAGGACCTCGACAACGGCCCGGCGATCCTGCGGTCGTGGCTGGAACTGCCGCTGGCCCGCTCGATCCTGGGCGACAAGCCGATCCAGGAAGTCATGGTCGGCTACTCCGACTCCAACAAGGACGGCGGCTACGTCGCGTCCCGCCGGGGCGTGGCCCGCGCCGCCTCGGCCCTGGCGGCCGAGTGCGACCGGCTGGGCGTCGGCCTGCAGATCTTCCACGGTCGTGGCGGCTCCGTCGGACGCGGAGGCGGCCCGGCGGCCGAGGCGGTGCTGGCCCAGCCTCCCGGCACCGTCCAGGGACGCCTGCGCATGACCGAGCAGGGCGAGATGATCGCCCGCCGCTACGGCGACCAGGTCACCGCCCGCCGCAACCTCGAAAGCCTGACCGCCGCCGTCCTCACCTCGACGCGGCAGGAGCCGGACCCCGAGCCGTCGGAGGCCTCGAAGGCGGCCATGGACGCGCTGGCCGCAGGCTCGTTCGCGGCCTACCGCTCGCTGGTCTATGAGACCGAGGGTTTCACCGACTTCTTCTGGTCGGCCACGCCGATCAGCGAGATCGTACAGCTGAACATCGGCAGCCGACCCGCCTCGCGCACCGCCAGCAAGCGGATCGAGGACCTGCGCGCCATCCCCTGGGTGTTCAGCTGGTCGCAGGCCCGCTTCATGCTGCCCGGCTGGTACGGCTTCGCCGGCGGCGTCGAGCGCGCGGGCCTGACCGTCCCGCAGCTCGCCGACCTGACCGACGAGTACGACTTCTTCGCCGCCCTGCTGTCGAACATGGAGCTGGCCCTCGCCCAGAGCGACATGTCGATCGCCGCCCGCTACGCCCGGCTGGCCAGGGACGTCCCGAACGCCCAGGGGATCATGGACACGATCCGCCGCGAGCATGACAAGGCCTCGGAGATCGCCCTCGCCATCCGTGGCGGCCGCAAGCTGCTCGACGACCGGCCGGAGCTGGCCGAGTCCGTCGAGCTGGCCGCCGCCGCCGTCGACCCGCTGAACCACCTGCAGCTCGAACTCCTCAGCCGCCGCCGCGCGGGGGACGAGGACGAGCAACTGCGGCTGGCGATCCAGCTGACGGTCGCGGGCGTCGCGGCGGGGCTGCGGAACACGGGGTAGGCGTCTCGGGGGGCCTAGCCGCCCCGGAACACGGCTTCCATGTTGTTGCCGTCAGGGTCGAGAACGAAGGCGGCGTAATAGCCTGGCGTATAGTCCGGTCGCAGGCCGGGCGGTCCATTGTCGGTTCCGCCATTGGCGAGCGCGGCCGCGTGGAAGGCGTCGACCTCTGCCCGGCTCCGGGCGGCGAAGGCGGTGTGGTTTCTGGCGTCGTGGGGATGGAAGCGGTCGATCCAGAACACCGGATGGTCGATGCCATAGGCTACGCCGTCGGCCCCGGTGTCCGGCGGCATCTGCATCACGCGGTTGATCCCGAGCGCGGCGAGCACCGCGTCGTAGAAGGCGGCCGAGCGGGCGACGTCCGAGACGCCGATCCCCGTGTGGTCGATGAGGACGCGGGTCATGCGGGCGCGTTTTCGCGGAACGGCTCCAGCTGCGCTTCCATGGCGCGGGCGAAGGCCGGGCGGGCCATGCAGCGGTCGCGATAGGCGGCCAGGGCCGGGAACCGCGCCAGCTGCTCGTCGTCCGCCAGGCGCAGCACGGTGGTCATGATCAGGTCGCCGGCCGTGAAGCGGTCGCCCTCCAGATAGGCGCTGTCGCCGAGCCAGTCGGCCAGCTGTTGCAGCCGCTTGCCGATCTCGTCCACGATCTGCGGCCGGCGCTCGACGGTCCAGGCCTCGCCCGCGTGGAAGATGTCGGTGTCGGCCAGCTGGGCGATGATCGGCTCCAGCGAGTTCAGCGCCGCCAGCACCCAGGTCGTCACCCGCGCGCGGCCGGCCTCGTCGGCGGGGGCCAGCGCCTCGGACTTGCCGGCCAGATACAGCACGATGGCGCCGGACTCGAACATCTCGACCTTGTCGTCGCGATAGGCCGGCACCTGGCCGAACGGCTGCCACTGGCGATAGCCGGCCGAGCCCTGGATAGCGGGATCGATCAGCGCGGCCTCGTAGGGGATGCCGGCCTCCTCCAGCGCCCAGCGGACCCGCAGGTCGCGCACGAATCCCTGGGCGAAGTCGGGGACCCAGCGAAAGGCTGAAACCTGGATGGTCATGGGGTGGTCTCCTTGATGCGGGTGGCGGCGATCAGGTCGAGGTCGTGGCGCAGCCGCGCGGGCTCCAGCCCGGCGGCTTCGGCCTCGAGCTCGGCATGGGTGCGGGTCCAGGCCTCCAGCGCGGCGGCGAGGCGGGCGTGGCCCTTGGCGGTCAGCAGGACGCGGCGGATACGGCCGTCGTGAGGGTCCTGCGCCGTCATGGCCAGGTCCTCGCGCTCCAGCGGCTTCAGCGCCGCCGTCAGGGTGGTGCGGTCGGCGCCCAGCAGCATCGCCACCTCGGCGATCGACGGCGGTGTCGGCCGGTTGAGGCTCATCAGCATCGAGAACTGGTTGTTGGTCAGGCCGAACGGCCGCAGCGCCTCGTCGAAGCGCCGCGCCAGCACCCGCGCCGCCCGCTGCGTATGCAGGCAAAGGCAATGGTCGCGGACGTGCAGCGTGGTGGCGAAGGGAACGAAGACGTCGGTCATGTGATCATCTAAGTTGATATCAACGTAACGAGTCAAGCCGGAGGCGCTCACAAGGTCTTCCCCTGCCGCGTCCCGTCGCCTACTGCATCCCTCAACAAAACGCACAAAGGGAAGCGCAGCCATGGCCCTCGACGCCGAAACCCGGGACCAGTTCATCGACACCCTGCGCCGGTTCGTGACCGAGCAGCTGCGCCCGCTGGAGGCCCAGGTGGCGGCCGACGACAAGGTGCCCGAGGGCGTCATCCAGCAGATGCGCGACATGGGCCTGTTCGGCATCTCCATCCCGGAGGAATACGGCGGCCTCGACCTGTCGATGGAAGACGAATGCCTGGTGGTGTTCGAGCTCGGCCGCGCCAGCCCCGCGTTCCGGTCGGAGATCGGCACCAACGTCGGCATCGGCAGCCAGGGCCTGGTGATGTTCGGCACGGATGAGCAGAAGGCCAAATGGCTGCCCGGCATCGCCGCCGGCACGACGGTGACCAGCTTCGCCCTGACCGAGCCAGAGGCGGGCTCCGACAGCGCCGCGGTGCAGACCCGCGCCACGCTGGACGGCGACGAATATGTGCTGAACGGCTCCAAGCGCTACATCACCAATGCCGCCAAGGCGGGCCTGTTCACGGTGATGGCCCGCACCAATCCGGACGTGAAGGGCGGCGGCGGGGTCTCGGCCTTCGTGGTGCCGAGCGATCTGCCCGGCATCACCGTCGGCAAGCCCGAGAAGAAGATGGGCCAGCACGGCGCCCAGATTCACGACATCACCTTCGACAACGTCCGCGTTCCGGCCTGGAACCGCCTCGGCGGCGAGGGCGAAGGCTTCAAGGTGGCGATGCAGGTGCTCGACAAGGGCCGCCTGCACATCGCGGCCCTCTGCGTCGGCGTGGCCGAACGCCTGATCGCCGACAGCGTCGCGTACGCCGGCGAGCGCAAGCAGTTCGGCCAGGCGCTGGCCCAGTTCCAGCTCATCCAGGGCATGATCGCCGACATGAAGACCGAGGCCATGGCCGCCCGCGCCCTGGTCATGGAAGGCGCCCGCAAGCGCGACCGCGGTGAAAACATCGTTCTGGAAGCCGCCGCGGCCAAGTACTTCGCCTCGGAGATGGTCGGCCGCGTCGCCGACAAGGCCGTGCAGATCTTCGGCGGCGCCGGCTACGTCGCCGACTACGGCATCGAACGCCTGTACCGCGACGTCCGCATCTTCCGCATCTACGAAGGCACCAGCCAGGTCCAGCAGATCGTCATCGCGCGCGAGACGATGAAGCGCGGGGGGTAGGGGGCTCGGGCGGCGACTCTGTCGACGGGGCGCCGTCCTCACCCCAAGCTGGGCATCGTCCCGCGAAGGAGCCGACCATGACCCCGCCGTATCGCGGCGCCCGCCTCGCCGGGCGGCCAGCGAGGACCCACGACCGCCTCCTGGGCTCTGATGCCGCACGCATCGCCCGCGAGGCGACGATGAGCGTCCTGGTGGGGCGGGGATAGCCCGCTCGCTGCTTCGAAAATCGGTCGTCGCGCCTTTGAGAAGGCAGCCTCTGAAAGGGGTATGTGGACAGCGCGCGCGGGGCGCGGTTCGTCGATCCGCTTACGGGCCATCCAGCGAATATAGCCGAGCGGCGAATTCACCTGCTGCTGCGATTTGGGGACGCTGCGCCAGGTCAGGCAGTACAAATCGTGGCGGCGGAGCAGTATGCTCGTGAGGCCGGAATAATCCTACAGATCGACTACGCACACTGATGGCGACAGGGCAGGGCTACGCAAATATATATTCCCGCCAGGACGTGACGTTCATCGTCGTCCGCTCGCTCGTCGAGGGCTGCGATCAGGAACCCGATGGCGTCTGGCATGGGCTGACCACCGAGGAATTCGAACTCAGTCCGGCCGCGCTTGCCGGCAACTCAAGCCCGGCGGTCCTGGGCCGCGTTCTTAGAGAAGCCCTCGGGCTCAGCAGAATTGGTGTTCCTGCGCCGGCGGCGTGGGCTAATGGAATCGGCTCGGACAAGGCTCAACGCGACACGCTGCTTGCATCCGCCTTCGGGCTTCCCAGCTTGGGACGACTTTATTCTGGCATGCGGGTCTGCCTGGCCGATTGGACACGGGGTGAATTGATCCTGATACCCACACGACGGTCATACGGCGGTCGTTTCGCGGGTTTCGAGCCCCCATGGAATGCCGAGCATGCCGATGTTGTCGTCCCCTTCGCTTCATCGGACGCCGATCTTGGCGAAGCCGTGACGCTCTGTCTCGAGCGCTGCCTCTAACCCGCCGCTTCAGAAACATGTGAATCCGTCGCCGCGTTTCCCCGGAAACTGGCGCCGGCTTCAGGAGTTCTGGCTGGCGTCCGCAGCGTACGAGGGACTAGTCATGAGCATCATCATCAGTGTGGCGAGCACCACCATGCGCAAATGTCGTCTCGTAGGCCGAATGCCCGCCTGACTTCGCGCCCCGGCCCGGGCGTCGAAGTGACCCAGGCCGACCTGCTCGTTCGCCCGTAAGGGCTTTGTCGCAAAACAAGTTTAGGAGCCCCGTCCATGGCTCTGCTGATCGACGTCACGCCCGCCGGCGACGGCTGGGCTGTTCACTCCGACCTCCTCGACGAGGACCTGACCTTCGACCGGGGCGGCCGCGCCGAGGCCGCCGCGCGCGAACTTGCCGGCCGCGTGGCGCGGGCCGGCCGGGCGGCGGAGGTGCGGGTGTTCCTGAAGGACGGCGCTCTGGCCGGGCGGATACTCCACCCGGCCCATGGCCAGCCGGAATTGCTCGCGAGCTAGAAAGCGACCGGCAGCAGCGAATAGACCAGCTTGCTCAACGCCGACTGCTGCAGGTCGTTGTTGTTGAGGATCACCACCGTGTCGCCCGTATCCAGACGGTAGGCGAGGTGCGAGCGGTAGCCGATGGTGCGCCCGGTCTCCCAGCCGACGGCGTACTTGGCGCCGTTGATCTCCGCCTGCGCGACGCGGCCGCCCAGGGCGTAGTCCGACTGCGGCGCCTCGATGGTGGTCAGGGCCTTGCGGGTCTCTGGCTTCAGGAAGCCGCCGTCGAACACCGCCGCGCCGGCCTTCATCAGATCGGCGGCGGTGCTGTAGTAGCCGCCGGAGGCCAGCGTCAGCAGGGTGCGGACTTCGTTCGGTTTGCGCGCCGGCGGGTCGATGGTGGCGTAGCTGACGGCGGCGGGCGTCTCGGTGAAACCGGTCGCCTTCAGGCCCAGTGGATCGAGGGTCAGCGCCTTGACCACCTCGTGGAACGGCCGCCGCTCGACCGCCTCGACCATCGCCTCGACGACGATCCAGTTGGTGGGGTGGTAGTCGAAGTTGGCGCCCGGCTCGAACAGCAGGTCGCCCTGCGCCCACTTCAGCGCGGCCTCCTCAGCGGAGGTCTTCAGGTCGACCTGGGTCTTGTCCGCCTTCAGGGCGGCGACGAAGCCGTTCGGAATGCCGCTGTTGTTGGCCAGCAGGTTGCGCAGCTTCACCTTGCCGCCGGTGTCGGCGCGGAAGGCCTTCAGGTGCGTGCTGATCGGGTCGTCGAGCGTCATCTTTCCCTGCTCGACCAGCCGCAGGACGGTGATCGAGGTCAGCCACTTCGAGATCGAGGCGATGCCGAAGCGGGTGTCGAGCGTCATCGGCGTCTTCGCCTCGACGTCGGCCCAGCCGTAGGCGCGCTTCCAGGTCGTCTTGCCGCGCCGGCCCAGCACGATCACGCCGTTGAACTTCGTCTCGGCGACCCAGGCGTCGATGACGGGATCGGCCTTGGAGGCGGTGGGTTTGGCGTTGGCCACGGCGCTGCCGCCGAGCCAGACGGCGGCGCTGGCCGTCAGGACGTCACGTCGGTTCACAGTACAGATATCCCCGAATACGTCCCTCGCGCCGGACTGTGGCCGGGCGAGGCCGTTCTGTCGCGTGAACTTCCCGTAATCCGCCGACGAGGGCGGACCGCGCCTTGATCAGGCCGCGAAGCCGCCGGCCGCGAAGTCGAGCATCCGGCGCAGCAGGTTGTCGACGTCGCCCTCCTTGGTCGCGCCGTCGGACAGGATATGCAGCCGGTCCAACTCCATGAAGCGGTTCTGGTGGATCATTCCCAGCACGAAGTGCAGCCGCCAGTAGACCTCTTCCGGCGCCAGGTCGGGGCGGGCCGCCAGCAGGGCCTCGGCGAAGCGTTTCAGGTGGCTGACGTCGCCCGACAGCACCTCGCGGATTTCGGCCGTACCCTCGCTGCGGGCGCGGATCAGAAACTGCAGCGAGATCCGGCGGTCGTTGCCAGGGTCGAGCCAGCGCAGCGGCGGCGCGAACAGGGCGGTGAGGATCTCCCGCACCGGCGGCTTGCCCTCGTTGCGGTCGTTGGCCTCGTGCAGCATCCGGGCGCGTTCGCGGTTCAGCTCCTGCGTCCGGCGCCGGAAGATTTCGAACAGCAGCGCGTCCTTGGAGCCGAAGTGATAGTTCACGCTGGCGAGGTTCACCCCCGCCTCGGCCGTGATGTCGCGCACCGAGACGTTCTGGAATCCGTGCAGCGCGAACAGCCGCTCGGCGGCGTTGAACACCAGCTGTTTGGTAGCGGCCTCGGCCTCCGGAGTCTGCGACTCCGGACCGTGCTCGTCGGTGATACTCAAGACGCTGCCCTTCCCATTCCTGGACGGAGGATTACGGGCGTTCGTTCTGTACGCAAGCGTCAATAAACGGATGTTTGGATGCGGCGGCGGAACCATCGCCTTCTGCCCCGACCGACAGCGCGCGGCGCACGTCGTCGATGCAGGCGGCGTTGAACAGCATGCCGCCGCCGAAGAAGCCGGCGACCATGTCGTCCAGCGCGGGAAGGGCGCGTATCGCCGGCTCACGCGTGATCAGTCCATCGGCCTCCGCGCTGACCACAAGGCGCAGCACATGGGCGCGCGAGACGCCGAACCGACGCGCCAGCGCCGACACCGACAGCAGGTCGTCGCCCGCCAGATAGAGGCTCAGCAGCAGCGGCATGCCGCAGTTGCTGTCCACGTACCGCTCCGAACCCGGCGCCAGGCCGGTCAGCCGGAAGCCCGCCGTGAAGCCCCGGTACTGCCGCGCCAGGAAGCCGGCGAAGAAGGCGGAATCGTCCAGCAGGGCCGGCGCGGCGGCGTAGGCCGGATCGGCCGTCGCCAGGGCGGTGAACTGGTCGCGCACCATCTCGCGGAAGGTGTCGATCAGCACCGTTGTCGGCCGCATCACCCGCCGGCGCCGGTCGCCGCCCGGCGCGGCCTCCAGGTAGCCGCCCCACCGGAGGAGGGCGACCACGGCCGCGGCGCGGTTCGGCCCCGCGATGCCGGCCAGCGCCAGAGAGTCGCGCAGACGGCCGGAGGTCAGGCCGCCGGGCTCGTTGAAATGCAGGTGCAGGGCGCCGTTCATGAACACGAACCGGCCCCGGTCGCTGATCACCAGCCGCCGGATCGGATCGCCGTCATAGACGCCGAGCCCGGCCCGCGCCGCATGCCGTATGGCGGCCGGGAATCCTGGCTTCGCGCGCAGTACGGCGAGGGCTTCCGCCGTCGCCGCGGCGGCTTCCGGACTGTGGAGCGCTGTCCCCATATCGGGGATTAGCGCTCATCCGGCGCGGCAATCCAAACTGTTTTCTACAGTTCCGCGAGCGATGTTTCGGCATCATCAGTGCCGCTTCCTGATCTCTAGGGAAGGAGGCCGACATGGCCGACATTCTGGGCACGCTGGACGACGACATCCTGCCGGGCACCCCCGACTCCGACACCATCGACGGCCTGGACGGCCACGACACGATCACCGGCGCGGAGGGCGACGACTACCTGCGCGGCAACGCGGGCGACGACAGCCTGGATGGCGGCCAGGGCGCCGACCTCATGGAAGGCGGCGAGGGCGATGACTCCTATTACGTCGACGACGCCGGCGATCAGATCGCCGAACTGGGCGGCGAGGGCTTCGACACCGTCTTCACGACGCTGAACAGCATCGACCTGATGGCCTTCGGCGCGGTCGAGCGGCTGGTGTTCACGGGCGTCGGCGACTTCACCGCCTATGGCGGCTGGGAGCCGTCGACCATCGAGGCCGGCGCCGGGAACGACTTGCTCCACGGCGGCATGGACGACACCACCCTGCTCGGCATGGGCGGAAACGACCGGCTGGAAGGCGGCGTGGGCACGGACCGCCTCGAAGGCGGCGAGGGCGACGACCATCTGCTGGGCGGCGGCGGTGACGATGTCATGATCGGCGGCGACGGCGCCGACGTCTTCGAAGGCGGGAGCGGGGTCGACAGCTATGACGGCGGGGAGGGCGTCGACACGCTGTCCTTCGCCGGCGCCCAGTTCGCGGCCAATGTGAACCTGCTCACCGGCCAGGTGCTGAACGACGGTGACTCCAGCATCAACGAGACGGTCACCGGGATCGAGAACCTGATCGGCGCGGCGATGGCCGACATCCTGCGCGGGGACGACGGCGCCAACCGCATCTGGGGCGGCGGCGGCCAGGACATGCTGCGCGGCAATGGCGGAGCCGATGCGCTGTACGGC
>JBIICO010000076.1:0-14082 GCA_044238855.1 Caulobacter sp. | reverse complement strand
TGTGGCCGCTGCTGCTGCTGATGGCCTGGTTCGCGCTGACCACCCGCTGGGCCATCGACCCGGGCGCCTCCAGCCGCCGCCTGCTGCTGTACGGGATCAACGTCGTCATCTGCGTCGCCGTCGCGCTCGGCCTGCGAGACATCCGGCGGACGCACGCGGGGTTGGCGATCGCCTGCGCCGTCGTCGTGCTGATCGACCTGTTCTCCTGGATTCTGATGCCCGGCCGGTCGATGACCGAGCTGGGCCTCGCCGCCATCCATTCGCACAAGAACACCCTGGGCGCGGTGATGCTGCTCGCCGCCTTCGTCTGCGGGACCTACGCCTGGGGCAGGACGACCTGGAAGCAGCAGGCCTTCTGGTGGGCCATCACCCTGTTCGCCATCGTGCTGCTGGCCGCCAGCCGGTCGAAGACGAGCCTGGGCATCTTCGTCGCCGTCGCGGCCTTCACCCCCGCCTTCGTCTGGCTGCTGCGACAACGGCCCATGACCATTCTGAGCCTGAGCGCGGTCGGCGCGGTCCTCGCGGCGGCGGCGGCCTTCTTCTACCTTTCGGCCGCCTACACGCTGGGCATGGACCCGATCGATCCGGTGCGCGGCGTGACCTTCACCCAGCGGACCGACGTCTGGAAGTTCGTCTACCAGCAGATCCTGCTCCATCCGCTGCAGGGCGTCGGCTTCGGTTCGTTCTGGGACGTCGACCCGCGCGTGCAGCCCAGCCTGCAGACCGACTACTGGTTCGCGCGCCCCGACGCCTTCACCAACGAAGCGCACAACGGCTACCTCGACATCGCGGTCACGACCGGACTGGTCGGGTTGTCCGGCGCGCTGTTCCTCCTCGGCCGGTGGATGCTGCGCGGCGTGCTGAACATGCGCGCCGCGGCCCTCGGCGCATCGCCGGCGACGCTGGCGGCGGCGACCTTCCTGGGCGTTTTTCCGCTGCTGATGTTCGGCCACAACTGGATGGAAAGCAGCTACTGGACCGCCAACGCCATCTTCGGGACCATCATCCTGATCGTGGGGATGGACCTGGACCTGACGATCCGGAAGCCGACCGCCTGAGCCAGACGACCAGCACTGCCAGCATCGCCGCCGCCTCCACGCCCTGCCCGAACGCCGTGCCCAGGACGGCGCCCACGTAGCCCAGCGGCCCCATGGCCAGCAGGATGACCCCGGCCGCGACCAGTGACGCCGCCGCGTTGACGATCGCCAGGGCCTTGAACGCCTTCAGCACCTGAAGCCCGGTGCTGAGCACCGCCTGGACCAGGCCGAGCGCGGCGGCGAGACCCCACAGCGGCAGCAGCGACCGCGCCTCTGCGTAACGGCCGTCGAACAACCGCTCGGTCACCAGCGGCCAGACCTGCCAGACCACGAAGGACCAGGCCGCGGCCAGGACCAGCCCGCCGACGCAGGCCGCCAGGATCATTCTGGCGAAGCCGCCCCATTGTCCGGCCTCGCGGCGGCGCACCAAGTCGCCGCGCCCGACCATGCTCCAGGCCGTCGCCAGCAACGGCACCGGTCGCAGGAAGGTCTGGCTGAAGGACAGCATGGCCAGAACCGCGTTGCCCAGCGCCCCGCCGACCGCGAAGACATAAAACCGCGCCAGCAGTTCGCTGCTGGTCACGCCCAGGAAGATCCAGCCGGCGTTCTTCGCATAGGCGACGTAGCCCCTAAGCTCGCTCCACCGCAGGCCGCCCAGCAGTCCCCGCGCCGAACGCGCCAGACCCGCCACGCCGACGAGACCGTACGCCGCACCGAGCAGCAGCAGGATGTCCGTCGCCGTCAGCGGCTTGAGCAGCGCCCAGCCGCCGCCGAGCAAGGCCATCGCCAGCAGCAGCACCAGCCCGGTCTGGATCGCCGCCGTCCTGGCCTCACCCCGGCTGAAGCAGAGGAAGCGGACATACTGCTGCAGGAGAAAGGCCGGCACGAACAACGCGGCCGCTTCGGCGCCGAAGCCCGAACCGGCGGCCGTGAACGTCAGGCTTCCCGCAAACACGCCGACAGCGACCACCGCGAGGAACGCGAAGGTGACGATCAGCATGAGCCGTTCGGCCTCGCGCCGCGCCGGATCGGTCCCCGCGACGGGCGGCAACACCATCAGGTGGGTGACGGTCAGAGCGTTCTGGACGCTGCTGAGCACATAGGCGGTGCTGGACCAGAACACGAAGGTCCCGAAGGCCTCCGGCGCGGCCAACTTGGCGAGCAGAAGCGTCACGCCGAGGTTCAGCAGCGACCAGAGGGCCTGTTCTACGATCGAGGTCAGGTAGCGCGACATCGCCCGGTCAGAAGCGATTGAGATCGTAGCTGAAGCCGAAGTTGAACGGCAGCACGCCGTTCAGGTACTGGCGCACGAAGAGGTTCACCTCGGCGATGTTGCTCTTGGGCACGAAGATCAGGTCGCCGGGCAGGATCTGGAAGTCCTCCGTCGGCCGGCCGGCGAGCAGCGAACGGACGTCCACCTCGCGCAGCAGCAGGTGGTTGTCCGACGCCCGACGGCGCAACACCACGACTTTCCCGGTCTTCGCCGTATCCTGGAAACCGCCCGCCGCGATGATCGCCTGGGCTGTGTTGATCTGCCCGCGGATCGGGATGACGCCCGGATTGCGAACCTCGCCGCCGACATAGACCTGCGCGGCGCCGTAGGTGGCGACCAGTGTCTCGACCTGAGGATTGCGCAGCACCGCGCCATAGGCGGTGGTCAAGGCCCGCCCGGCCTCCTCCGGGGTCAACCCGGCGACCATAACCGTACCCGCCAGCGGCGCCGTCACCCGACCGTCCGGTCCGACCAGCAGCCGGGTGTTCATGTCCAGCTGGACGATGAAATTCAGCTGCAGTTCGTCGCCGGCGCTGATCCGGTAGCGATAGTCGCTGTCCAGCCAGGGGCCGTAACTGACCGTCGGCTGCGCGGAGGACGCGCGGTAGCCCGGCTGAGCCTGGGCGGCGCAGGCGGTCGGCGTAATCGCAAGGAGGATCGCCAGCAGGCGCCAGGGCGGCACAAGTCTCTCCGGTTCCGGCACGGCGAGGGATTCGCGCCACCGGCCAATGTCCCCGCAATCGGCCGCCGACGCAAAGGGGGCGCGACACGACGCCCGCGCCTCAAGACCTGGAGTCTTAACCTGCTAAACTCCGGCAACGCTTTGATTCTACGCTCTCACGAGCGCTCACGGCGCCTTTGGACGGACCAGGACCAGCCTCGAGCCTCGCGTTGACGGAAACCTTCGCCTCGGACGTTTCAGCGACCCGCTCGGGGGAACGTCCCGGCGTGACGACCCGCGACCTGCTCACGCCCGCCTTCTACCACTGGCGCTCGGCCGTCCTGGCGTTCCTGATCCCGGTGATCCTGGCGCTCGGCGTGGCGATGATCGCCAAGCCGATCTACACGGCGCAATCCCGGCTGCTGATCCTGCCGGGCGACGACTATGTTTTCCGCGGCGCGCCGGGCAGCAGCACCCCGAGCATGACCTTCGACCGGGCCCAGATCGTCAACGCCGAGATGGAGATTCTGAAGGCCAAGGATCTCCAGCAGGAGGCGATCCGCGCGGTCGGCTTCCATCGCGTCTTCCCCAACCTGCGCGACGACCGGCGCGGCATGGACCAAGCGCTGGAACGGCTGGGCAAGGACCTGCGCGTCGAGAACGTGCCGGCTTCGAACGTCATCGAGCTGCAGCTCCGCCATCGCGACCCGCAGGTGTCGGCGGCCGTGCTCAACAGTCTGGTCGAGCTCTACATCCAGCGACGGCAGGCCATCTTCGAGCGCTCCGATGTGAAACTGTCGGCCGGCCAGCAGGACGATCTCTCCCGCCGCATCGCCGGTATCGAGAACGACATCGCGACGCTGTCCACCGAGCATCAGCTCGGGGACTACAATCAGGAACTCATCGCCGTTCAGACCCAGCAGACGACGCTGGCGAGCCAGTTGCAGGACCTGGACCAGCGCATCTCCGCCGCGGGCGGGCGCGCCGGCCGTCTGCAGCAGGACATGCGCGACGCCCCTCGCACCGTGGTGCTGAACACCGACGAGGTGCGCTCACAGCAGGCCGAGTCCCTGACCACGGCGCTGATGTCGGTGCGCGAGCAGCGCCGGGCGGCCGCCGCCAAGTACCGGGACGACTATCCGCTGGTGGTCGAACTGGACCGCCAGATCGCCGGCCTGGAAGGCGCCCTCGCCGCCGCGCCGCTGCAGCAGACGGGCCTTGTCCGCAAGGGCGCCAACCCGGTCTACCAGGAGCTCGACACGCAGCTGGCCACGACCCGAGGCGAAGCGGCCGCTCTGGTCGCGGCGCGCGAGAAGGCGGCCCAGGCGCTGGAAGCCAACGCCGCGCGGCTTGGCGACCTGATCAGCATCGGCCCGCGTTATCGCGAGCTGCTGCGCAACCGCGCTCTGCTGGAAGGCGCCTATCAGGATGTCGCACGCCGCAGCGAGGAGGCCCAGATCGAGGGCGCCCTGGCCGGCTCGCAGGCGAACGTCAGGGTCATCCAGCGGGCCGAGCCGCCGAGCAAGGGCCGCGCCGGGCGCACGCTCATCCTCGCCGCCGGCGTCCTGTTGGGTGGCGCGGCGGCCTTGGCGGTGATCGTGCTGGCGACGGCCACCTCCCAGGTCATGCTGTCGCCGGGCGACGTGGAAACCAAGCTCGACCTGCCGATCCTGGGCGCGGTCCCGCTGGGCGACGAGGACGCCGTGCGCGCGCCTCTGTGGCGCCCGCTGCCCGGTCGCATGTCGGCGGACGACGTCAACATTCTCCACAGGCTGCTGCGCAGCGTCGTGGGCGAAGGCGGCGGCGTCGTTCAGTGGCTGGCCGCCGACAGCGGCGAAGGCGTCAGCAGCATGGCGCTGGACATGGCGCTGCTGCGCGCCCAGCGCTCGCGCGGCAAGGTCCTGCTTGTCGATGTCGAGCCCGCCGAGCCGGGCGGCCTCGCCGGCCGCATGCGTCATCTCGGCGCCCGCCTGGAGATGGTCTCGAAGGCCGACCACATCTTCCGGATCAACGAGAGCAACCTGTACGTGACCGGCCCGATGTGCGGACCGGGACACTCTTTGCCGGAAGAACGCTGGGCCGGTTTCTTCGGCAATGCCCGCCGCGATTACGCGCTGACGGTCGTCGACAGCCCCGCCCTTCGCCGCTCGGCCGCCGGCGTGCTGATCGCGCCACTGGCGGACCTGAACCTGATCGTGGTCGAGGCCGAGATCACACGCGCGCAGGTCGTCGCCAACCTGGTGCGCCGCGTGGACAACGCCGGGGGCTATGTCTCCGGCGCCGTGCTCAACAAGCGTCGGTTCCACATTCCGCAGTTCCTCTACAAGCGGCTCTAGCCGCCTGCCTTCGGGCGGTTGCAGATCTCGAGGAAGCCGGCGGCCATAAAGGACGCCATCCGCGTCTTGATCGCCTCGAAGTCATCGGAGTGGCAGCGGCCGTCCGACAGCCGGTCGATGCGTCCCGTGCGCGCCAGCGTCAGCATCAGCGCGCCCGTCACGAAATGGTAGCCCCAGAAGATGTCTTCCTCGGCGCAGTGGGGCAGCGCCTTCTTCAGCAGCTCGATCAGCCGCAGCACGACCGGATCGAAGTGCAGGTCCATGAGTTCCGCGCCATAGGGCGTGTTCGACGCCAGCGCGCCGAGCGCGCCGTAGTTCTTCCAGGCCTCGCCGCCCTGGCTGTAGAGATCCAGGTCGGTGTCGAGGAAAGCGCGCAGGGCGCCCTCGACCGTCGGCTTGCCGTTGGTCGCCGTATCGTAGGCGTCGAGCGCCTCCATCCGGCGTGACGCGGTGACCTCCGCACGCCGCGCGATGGCCGCGTCGAACAGCTTCTTCTTGTCGTCGAAGTAGTAGTTCACCAGCGTGTGGTGCACGCCGACCCGCTGAGCGACGTCCTTCAGCGTGACGCCATAGAGGCCGTGCTGCGAGAACAGGTACTCCGCCGCGTCGAGAATCTGCTCCATCGTCTCGGCGCGCTGTTCGGCCTTGGTCGTGCGACGACGGCTAGTTGCTGCTTCCGACACCCAGAGGCCTTTCGTTACACACAGTCCGGCGCGGCCGAGTCATGCCGCGCCCTCAGTTCCCGCCGTATTCGCTTCTCAGGCGCATCTTGTCGATCTTCCCCGTGGGCGCCAGCGGCATGTTCGCCAGGCGAATGACAGCATCAGGGATCCACCATGGCGCCACCGCCCCGCGAAGCGGCGCCAGCAGCGCCTCGTCGCTGACGACGTCCTCGCCTCGGGTCTCGACGACAAGGATCGGCCGCTCACCCCATTTCGGGTCGGCTCGGCCGATGACCGCGGCCAACGAGACTTCCGGCAAAGCGGCGATGACCGCTTCGATCTCGGCCGGGTTGATCCATTCGCCGCCGGACTTGATCAGGTCCTTGGCCCGCCCGGTGATGATCAGGTTGCCGTCGGCGTCGATGCGCGCGAGGTCTCCGGTCGGGAACCAGCCGTCCGCGTCTGTCGCCAGCTCGGCCTGCCCGAAGTAACGCTCGACCACCGCCGCGCCACGCACCCGCAGATGTCCTTCCGGCCCCCGCTGGGAAGGAAGCGCCCGGCCGTCGGCGTCGGTCAGGAGGAGGTCGACCCCGATGGCCGGACGGCCGGACACCGCCGCGTCGCGAGAGGTCGACAGCGGCGCGACGGTTCCCGAGGGCGAAAGCTCGGTCATGCCCCAGCTGGTTTGCACCACAACGCCCAGGCGGCGCTCGAGCCGCTCCATCAGCGCCGGCGGCATCGGCGCGCCGCCGACCACGATCCGCTTCAGCGATGGGACCTCGCCGCCGGTCGCGTCCAGATGGTCGAGCAGGCCGAGCCAGACCGTCGGCACCCCGACCCCGACCGTAACCGCCTCGGCGTTGATCAGCCGCGCCAGGCTCGCGCCGTCGTTCCACCGACCGGGCAGCACCAGCCTGGCCCCCACCGCCGGCGCCGCGAACGGCAGTCCCCAGGCGTTGGCGTGGAACATCGGCACCACCGCCAGAATGCTGTCGGCCCCGGTGAAGGCCATGACGTCTGCCTGCAGGACGCGCAGCGTGTGCAGGAAGCTGGAGCGGTGGGTGTAGGTCACGCCCTTCGGCGCGCCCGTGGTGCCGGAGGTGAAGCACAGGCCGGACGGCGTGGTTTCGTCGAAGTCACCCCAGACCATATGCCCGTCCGCCAGGGCCGTCAGCGACTCCAGCGCGGTCTCCGAACCGCTCGCGGCGCCAGGCCCGTCGATCAGCAGCACCTGCTCGACGGTCGGCGCGCGATCGGCGATCTGGCGCGCCAGGACCGCGAGGTCGTGGCTCGCGATCAGCACCCGGGCGTCCGATTGCGACGCCATCCAGGCCAGCTGGGCGGCCGTCAGGCGCGGGTTCAGCGTGTGGCAGACCGCGCCCATGCCCATGATCGCGTACCAGACCTCGACGTGCGCCTGGCTGTTCCAGGCCAAGGTCGCCACGCGGTCGCCCGGGCCGACGCCCAGCGAGGCCAGCACGGTCGACACGCGGCGCGCGCGCGCCTCGAGCGCGGCGTAGCCGATGCGGTCGACGCTTCCGTCTTCGCGCGCGGTGACGACCTCCGCCCGGGGATGCCACTTCGCGGCGTGTCCGAGGAACCTGTCGAGCGTGAGCGGATAGGACTGCACCGCGCCGTCGATCATCGGCATGCCTCTGTTCCCGCCGGCAGCGGCGGAGCGACGATCCCGACGTTCCAGTTCCACGGTATGCCGCCCTGGACGCGGCGTCGGCACACCACCTGCTCGTTGAACTCGTACATGCCAGGCAGCAGGCGGGTCTTCATCTGGGCGCCGTCGGTGAACGCCATCCAGGCGCGGTCGGCGCCGTAGGGCCGCCAGTCAGGCTGGCCGGCGGCGGTCGGGGCGCCGTCGCGCGCGAAGCTGGCCCAGTAGGACAACATGGCATCGCCCAGCGCCTTGTCTTCCGCCGTGTCGGGCAGCTTGGGCCATAGCGGCGGGGTCCCGCCCCGCGTGCCCCAGGCGTAGGGGATTTCGGCGGCATGGAAAGCGTGCAGCCCCATGGCGTCGGCGGTCGGGTAGCCGTGGTCGAAGTAGTAGAGGTAGGCCGGCGCCCCGACGCGCGTCTGCTTCACCGCCAGCCGCTCGGCGGTCCAGCCGTAGATCGCGTCGCGCGGCGCGTACTGCACACTCTCGGCCAGATCGTTCGACGGATACAGCTTCAGGAACCTGTCGGCCATGTCGCCATAGCGGGCGCGGATTTCCTTCTCGTAGGTCGCGGCGTCGGCGGGCGGCGGTGGCGCCAGGAAGCGGAGCGATCGGATCTCGCCGTTGTTGAACCCGACGAGCAGCGGCACGCGCGCCTGTTGGCCGCGATCGAAGACTGTCACCAACTGCTCGGGCAGCACGCGACCGTCGATGGTCCCGAACGGCGCATAGCCGATCTTGCCGACGCCCTGCACCAGCGCCTCGGCGCTCATCGCGCGCAGGCCCTTCAGGTCCTTGGCGCCGAGGCGGGCCTGAACGTAGGTGCCCACGGTTTCGGCCGGGAAGTCGCCGTGGCGACTGCTCTTCAGCTCCGGCGTGGAGATCATGTAGGCGCTCTGGGCGATCGCCTTGTGGAACAGGCCCTTCGCGGTCGGAGAGGCCATCAGGTACATGACGCTGAGCGCGCCGGCCGACTCTCCGGCGATGGTGACGTTGGACGGATCGCCACCGAAGGCCGCTATGTTCCGCTGCACCCAGCGCAGCGCCTCGACCTGGTCCAGCAGGCCATAGTTGCCCGACACGCCTTCGCGGGACTCGCCGCTCAGCTCCGGATGCGCCAGGTAGCCGAGCACGCCGAGGCGGTAGTTGATGGTGACCACGACGACGCCCTGCTTCGCCAGCGACGTGCCGTGATAAAGGTCCGCGCTGCCGAAGCCTGTGACAAGCGAGCCACCGTGAATCCAGACGATCACCGGCGCCTTCGCGGCGTTGGCCGGCGCCCAGACGTTCAGCGACAGGCAATCCTCGCTCATCGTCGGCGGATCGTCGGCATAGATGCTGCCCGACCGCGACGTCGGCTGCGGACAGGCCGGGCCGAAACGGGTGGCGTCGCGCACGTCCTTCCAGTCAGGCGCGGCGACGGGCGGCTTCCAGCGCCGCCAACCGGTCGGCGCCTGTGCGTAGGGCACGCCGCGGAAAACTTTGACGTCGCCGGCGGCTTCACCTCGCAGGGGACCGACAGGCGCCGGGGCGACCGGCCCCGTCTGTGCGGCGGCGACCGTGGCCAGACACAGCGCGGCCGCCGCCACCACGTTTGCGAACAGCGTCCTCATCGCGCCGCCTCCGGCTTGTCCTCACGACCGAGAACCCGCGCCAGCACAAGGAACAGCGCCACGGCCAGCCCGTAGAAGGGAGTCAGGGTGTAGAAGGCCATCTGCAGCGAATTGTCCGGATACGCCGCCCGGAACCAGTCGCTCGCCAGGCCCAGGTAGGTCGGGCCGAGACCCAGGCCGATCAGGTTCATGACCAGCAGCAGCAGGGCGCCCGCCAGCACGCGCTGCTGCGGTGCGACCGTCTCCTGGACCAGCGTCACCGCGGGCGACAGGTAGAAGTAGTTGAGGAAGGTCGGGATCGCGAGCAGCACCAGGGCCAGCGGCCAGCTCGGCGCCCAGACGAAGCCGACGAAGAACGGAGCGGCCAGCGCCATGGCCACCGCCGGGACGATGGCGAAGGCCTTCTTGCTCTTCGGCGCGTAACGGTCGATCAGCCGGCCGGAGACGTACATCCCGGTGCTGATCGCGATGCCGATCAGCAGGGCGTACCAGACCGCGATCTCGCTCAGGGTCATGCCCTTCTCGCGCATCAGGAACAGGGTCGTGAAGTTCAGCACCGCGTAGGTGATGAACTGGGTCGCGCCGCTGGCCAGGGCCACGAGCAGCAGCGCCGGGTGCGAGAAGAACATCCGGACGGTCGACCAGAAGCCGGCGGCCGGAGCCGGAACGACGGGTTCCTGGGGCGGTGCGGGCCGGACGACGTCGAGGCCGCCGCGCTTGGGCTCGCGGACGAACAGGAACACGACCACGGCCGCGACGACGCCGACCACGCCCAGCGGGACGAAGGCGTCGCGCCAGCTGTAGGCCGCCGCGATAGAGGCGCCGAAGGCCACGCCCAGCGCCTGGCCGATCGGCGGACCGAGGTTGTAGAGCCCCAGCGCCGTACCGCGCGTCCCCGGCGGGAAGTAGTCGGAGATGATGGCGTAGGATGGAGGCACGCCACCCGCCTCGCCGACCCCGACCGTCATCCGGGCGACGACCAGCTGAGGATAGTTCGAGGCGAAGCCGCAGGCCACGGTAGCGGCGCTCCACAGGCCGCAGGCCAGCGACAGCACCCTGACCCGGTTGGTGCGGTCGGCCAGCCATCCCACCGGGATAGAGATCACGCAGTAGAACAGCGCGAAATAGAGCCCGCTGATCAGCCCCAACTGGCCGTCGGTGACGCCGAGGTCGTCCTGGATCGGCTTGGCCAGGATCGACAGCAGCTGCCGGTCCAGGAAGTTCAGGACATAGACGAAGCACAACAGGCCGAGCGCCCACCAGGCGCGCGCGCCGGGCCTCGAAGGCCCGGACGCGGCCTGATCGGCGACGCCTGACAGGGAGGGGTTGCCGGTCGCCATCGTCAGAAATCGTAGGCCAGGCGGACGCCGATCGTGCGCGGCCGCACGGTGGCGTAGCGGTTGGCGACGAAGGCCTCCGGGTGGACGTAGTTGATCGAGCGGTCGTCGAAGAGGTTCTCGACGTAGACGCCCGCCGTGACGTTGCTGAACGCCGCCGCGAAGGTCGCGTTCACCACCGTATAGGCGTCGGTGTAGTCGTAGGTGGGGCTGGTGGTCCCCGGCTGGCCCGGCACGTTGGGGAACGAGCCCGGGAACGAGCCGACGTGCTGCACGACGATGGAGGCGTTACCTTCGGCCGTCGGCGTCAGGTCGAAGCGGTAGTTGACCGTCAGAGCGCCCTGGAACTTCGGCCCGGCGAGCCGCACGCCCTGCTCGGCGCCGGAAATCGCCGCTTCGCTGGCGGTCAGGTCGGTCACCTTCGCTTCGTTCAGGGCGCCGTTGAAGCCGACGCTCAGGCCGTCGAGGGGCAGCCAGACGACTTCCCATTCAATGCCCTTGCTGGTCGCCCCGCCGATGTTGGTGGCGAACTGGACCGAGTCCGAGACGCGGTTGGCCTGGACCTGGATATCCTTCCAGTCGATCCAGTAGGCGGCCAGGTTGGCGTAGAGCTTGCCGTCCAGCCAGCTGCCCTTCACCCCGACCTCGTAGTTGATCAGTTTGTCGGAGTCCGCGCCGTACGGGATGATGATGTCGCTGGGATCGATGACGCTCGGCCGTCCGCCGAAGGCATTGACCACCGGCGTGCGGAAGCCGGTGGCGACCGTCGCGTAGGTGGTCAGATTGGAGACCGGCTTCCACGAGACGCTCAGGCGGTAGGATGGTCCCGTCTCCTCCGCCTTCACGCCCTTGGCCGGCGCGATCGGCGTGATCGTCAGCGGACCGGGGATGAAGAACAGCGCGTTGATCAGGTAGTTGCTGTTGTACCCGCCCTCGGTGAAGCCCTGGGAATCGACGCCGCCGTAGCGCAGGCCCGCCGTCGCCCAGACGTTGTCGGTGAAGCGATAGGTCAGCTCCCCGAACATCGCCTTCTCGTGCGAGATGAAGTGGGTGTATTGGCGCTGGTAGTACTCGTCCGGCAGGCCGGTGATGCCCCGCGCTGCCAGGAACTCCGGCGTCGAGCGGTAGAAGTAATCCACATCCAGCCGACGGTTCATGTAGAAGCCGCCGATCACCCAGTCGAACTTGCCGCCGGGATCGGACGCCAGCCGCGCCTCTTCCACGAAGGTGTCCTGGTAGCCGAGCGCGTCCAGGCCGAAGGCGATGGCGCCGGAGAAGGTGCCGGCCAGATCGACGAAGAACTTCTGATTGAACTTCGAGTAGGTCGAGGAGCTGGTGAAACTGGCGCCGTCGAACTGGTAGTCGACGGTCAGGTTGTAGCTGCGCAGCAGACCGGTGAAGAGGTCGGGCCGGTCGGAGACCCGCTTATCCTCGCCCAGCAGCGGGTTCACCAGCGAGGAGTCCTGCGGCTCGCTGTCCTCGTAGGACGCCATCAGCTTGATCGACAGCCGGTCGGTCGGCTCCCAGCGCAGCACGGCCCGGCCGCCCCAGTTCTCCAGCGTGTTGGCGTTGTTCTGCCCGGTGCCGAGGTTATCGATGTAGCCCTCTTCGTCGCGGTAGAAGCCGACGACGCGCAGGGCGAGCCGGTCCTCGACGAGCGGGATGTTGAGCATGCCGTTGTAGCGCTGGCGCAACGAGTCATCGCCGACCTGGCCGAGATCGACCAGTACCTTGCCCTCGAAGTCGTTCAGGTCTGGCTTGGCGGTCAGGATACGCAGCGCGCCGGCCAGGGAGCCGGAGCCGAACAGCGTGCCCTGCGGACCGCGCAGGAACTCGACCCGCTCGACATCGAACAGGGTCGGGTCGAGCACGGTGCTGTTGCCGATCGTCGAGATGGGCAGTTCGTCGATGTAGACGGCGACGGTGCTCTGCAGGTTGGCGCCATAGCCGTTGGTTGCGATGCCCCGGGCGGTGAAGTTGTTGAAGTTGGCGCTGGCGCGGTTCAGCACCACGCCCGGCGTCGCGGCCGCCAGGCCTTCGTAGCCGACCGTCCCCTTGGCCGTTAGCTCTTCCTGGGAGAAGGCCGTGACGCTCAGCGGAACGTCTTGGATCTTCTCCTTGCGGCGGGTCGCGGTGACGATCACCTCGCCGACTTCGGTGCTGGCGGTTTCGTCGCTGGTCGTGGTGGCGGGCTGGGCCGTCTGGGCCAGCACGGGCGTCGAGATGGCGGCCATGGCGGCGGCGCACGCCGACGCGAGCAGAAGCTTCCTCATCCGTTTGTCTCCCCCGGGGCCGGTCTGATCGCCGGCGCCTCTGAGGGAATTGATGAGCCGAACGTCGTTCGCTGTCAACACTCACTCTCACGAGCGTGAATGTTATGCGCGAGCGAGAGGCCGTACGCTCCCGACCCTGTCGGCTACTCGCCGTCGAGGCCGTCGGCGATCCGCCTGGCGAGATCGGCGGTGTCGCCCTTGCCGCCCAGGAAGTCCTCGTCGAAGGCGGTGGCGCGGGCATAGAGGTCCTGCGCCGCCTCCGACGTGCGGAGCAGATCCAGAGCCTGTTCGGCGAGCGGGTCGGGCCAGCGGGCGAAATCGAGCCCGTAGCTCTCAATATGTCGTTCGAGTTCCATGATGGTCATGGGGCGAGATTTTCTTCTCTTTCCGCATGTGCTCGCGGAGCGCTTGCCGACCTCTTTTGAGGAGCGAGCGAACCGCCTGTTCGGACGCGTCCATGATGGACGCGATCTGGTCGATGTTCTGGTCTTCGAAGTAGAAAAGCTGAAGCGCCGTCTTCTGGTTCTCCGGAAGCCGGGCCACCGCGAGCCGAAGTTTCGCCGAAAGCTGCTGGTCCTCCAGCGCCGCGAGCTGGGCGCCCTGGTCCTGGGCGCCGGCCTGCTGGGCGTCGATCGCCCGGGCGACCACATCCGCCGCTTCCGGCGCGGCCTTGCGGCGACGGCGGTGATCGATCGCCTTGTTGATCCCCACCCGATAGAGCCAGGTCGAGAACTTCGCTTCCGATGGCGACCACGCGTCCTTGCGCTTCCATATCGTTACAAAGACGTCCTGCACGACATCGTCGGCCTCGGGCTCGTCGCCGACGATGTTCTTCGCCATCCTGCGCAGCATGCCGGTGTGGCGCTCGATCAGCGCCTTGAGCGCCATGCTGCTCCCCGCCTTGAACATTTCATACAGGTCCTCATCGGGCAAACCCGAGACCTCCGACCAGGAGATCTGCGGGCCTTCTAGAGATCTTGCGGCGCTGCTCATCGCGGACCCGGAACCCCATCTACAATCCGGATATTGCCTTGCAACGGACATGCCGTGAAACATAAGGAAAGATTCCACCGAAGGCGGAAACTAAACTAATCCAACACTCTAATTTCCGACTTGATTTCGCATCTCTTCGCACATCATCTGAACCGCGTTAATCATATACTGAAACGATTGCGACACATTGTGTTGGCGCGGCGCCTTGGTGATTCCACGCTGCAGGTCGCG
>JBIICO010000276.1:0-4159 GCA_044238855.1 Caulobacter sp. | reverse complement strand
ACGCCAAGCCCGAGCTGCTGATCTTCGCCGACGACGTCCAGTGCGCGCACGGCAACACGATCGGGGCGTTGGACGAGGACGCCCTGTTCTACGCTCGCCAGCGCGGCATCCCGCTGGACGACGCCCGCGCCATGCTGACGCACGCCTTCCTGGGCGAGGTGGTCGACCGCATCGCGCACGACGGCGCCCGGGAAGTCGCGGCGGCGTGGGTGAGCAAGCAGTTGGGGGCAGGCGAATGAGTGCGCCACGTGCAGGGGTGGGGAGCGCGCGCATGAGCCAGTTCGACCCCGAACCGATCCGCGCCGATTTCCCGATCCTGTCGCGGCAGGTGAACGGCAAGCCGCTGGTCTATCTCGACAACGCCGCCTCGGCCCAGAAGCCGCGCGCGGTGATCGAGGCCATCACCGGGGTGATGGAAGGCAGCTACGCCAACGTCCACCGCGGCCTGCACACGCTCGCCAACGAAACGACGGAAGCCTACGAAAACGCGCGGAAATCCGTGGCCAGGTTCATGGGCTGTGGTGTTGACGAGGTGGTGTTCACCAAGGGCGGCACCGAGGCGATCAACCTGGTCGCGCACGGGATCGGCCTGACCCTCCAGCCGGGCGACGAGATTGTCGTCACCCAGATGGAGCACCACTCCAACATCGTGCCCTGGCACCTGCTGCGCGAGCGCAAGGGCGTGGTTCTGCGCTTCGCCCCGGTGCTGGAGGACGGCTCGCTCGACCTGGACGGCTTCAAGGCGCTGCTGAACGAGCGCACGAAGCTGGTCGCTTTCACCCATATGTCCAACGTGCTGGGCACGATCAATCCCGTGAAGGCGCTGACCAAGCTGGCCCACGACGCCGGGGCGCTGGTGCTGGTCGACGGCTGCCAGGGCGCGGTCCACACCGCGCTCGATGTGAAGGATCTGGACGCCGACTTCTATGTCGCGACGGGCCACAAGCTGTACGGCCCGACCGGCATCGGCGTCCTTTACGGCAAGGCCGAGCGTCTGGCGGCCCTGCCGCCCTACCAGGGCGGCGGCGAGATGATCGGCTATGTCCGCGAGGACGCCATCACCTACGCCGACCCGCCTATGCGGTTCGAGGCCGGCACGCCGCCGATCATCGAGGCCATCGCGCTGGGCGCGGCGCTGGACTGGCTGATGCAGTTCGACCGCACCGAGATCGCCGCCCACGAACGCCGGCTCTACGACCGCGCGGTCGAGCGGCTGGACGGGGCCAACTGGCTGCGCATCCTGGGCACGGCGCCGGGGAAGGGCGCCATTCTCAGCTTCACCGTCGAGGGCGCGCATGCCCACGATATCGCCCAGATTCTCGACAAGCAGGGCGTGGCCGTCCGCGCCGGCACGCACTGCGCCGAGCCCTTGATGGCCCGTTTCGGCGTCACGTCGAGCGCCCGGGCTTCGTTCGCCCTATATAACACCGAGGCGGAGGCCGATGCGTTCGTGGACGCGCTGGTCAAGGCCCGCAGCTTCTTCGCCTGAGACCCCCATGACCGACGCCGCTTCCCAGACCGAAAAGCCGTCCGCCCTCAGCCAGGGCGAGCTCGACTCGCTGACCGACCAGCTGGTCGAGAAGCTGAAGACGGTGTTCGACCCCGAGATCCCGGTCGACATCTACGAGCTGGGCCTGATCTACAAGGTCGACGTCTCGGACGAGAAGCACGTCCAGATCGACATGACCCTGACCGCGCCGGGCTGCCCGGTGGCCGGCGAGATGCCGGGCTGGGTCGAGGACGCGGTCATGGAGATCCCCGGCCTGGCCGGTTGCACCGTCGATCTGGTCTTCGACCCGCCGTGGGATCCCTCGCGCATGAGCGACGAGGCCAAGCTCCAGCTGAACATGTTCTGACCATGGAAACGCACGTCACCGCACCCCGCACCCGCCGTCCCCGTCCCAAGGTCGTGACCCTGAGCGACGCCGCCGCCGTGCGCGTGAAGGAGATCATGGCCAAGGCGGAGAAGCCCTACGCCGGCCTGCGCGTGGGCGTGAAGAACGGCGGCTGCGCGGGCCAGGAGTATGTCCTCGAGTACGCCGAGACCGCCAATCCGCTGGACGAGGTGGTCGAGGACCACGGGGTCACCATCCTGGTCGAGCCCAAGGCCGTGCTGTTTCTGATCGGCACCGAGATCGACTACGAGATCAGCCGGCTGTCGGCCAAGTTCGTGTTCCGCAATCCGAACGAAACGGACGCCTGCGGCTGCGGCGAGAGCGTGACGATCGTGCCGGCAGGGGCCGAAGAGCCGTAGCGTTCGCTACTTCGGCCGCTCCCGCCATGCCTTGGCGATGGCTTCCACATTCGAGGCCGTGGGGCCGGCATAGGTCCCTTCGCAAGCGAATTTGACCAGGGCCTGGTCGGCGGCGCCGGATCCCGCGGTGGTCCAAGTCCGGTTCTTGCTCATCAGGGTCTGCACCAGATTTCCCTGGAGATCGCGTCCGGCCATGACCCCGTTCATCGACGCGCGCTTCGTGCAGTCCCACTCGAGCGCGATGTCGACCCGTGGCGGGACCTTCCCGGCGGGAACGTCTTCCAGGCTGATCATCGTGATGGTCACGGCGCCGCCGGACTTCACGCGGCTGCCGATGGCCATGAGGTAGAGCTTGCCGCCCTGGTTGCTGACGATCTGGTAGGGCCCCGCCGCGGACGGCGCGGGGAGGGGCTGGGCCCGCGCGCCGCCGGCGAGGGCTGCGGCTGCGAGGCAGGCGGCGGCGATTGTGCGCATCTGGGAAGCCCCGTTTTCCGGAAGCCTAGCGCGGCCGATGGTCCGGTCAACGAGCCCGGAAAACAGAGCCACCCTTATGGGTTACGGGGCGCCCCTTGGCTCAAGCCGCGACCTTCGCCTCTTCCAGCGCCTTCGCCTCGTTCGGCGTCGGGACCAGCACGCTCGGCCTGACCGGCTCGCCGGTCGCCATGGCGATCAGCTCCTGCGTCCGCCCTTCTATGGCGCCCTGCAGCCGGGCCAGGAACTCGTCCTTCGACAGCCCGGTCGGGATCGGGTCGAGGAACTCGATGGTCGCGGTGCCGGGCGTCTTCTTCTTCGAGGTCTGCTCCCAGAACAGGCCCAGGTTGGTCGCCACCGGCACCACCGGCAGGTCGAAGTCCTTGGACATGTAGTAGACGCCGGTGCGGTAGCGGAAATGCTCGCCCGGCTTGGCCAGGTGGCCTTCCGGATAGATCAGGATGCGACGACCCTCGCGGGCGACCTCGGCGGCGCTTTCCGACAGCGCCTTGCGCGCCTCGGGCCCGCCGCAGCTGTCGACGATGATCGCCCCGAACTTGCGCAGGATCGCCCCGACCAGCGGGAAGCGCTCCATGTGGTCCCCGGTCACGAACGACAGGTTCGGCACGTTGGCGAACATCACGAAGCCGTCGCCCCAGCTGTGATGCTTGGCGGCGATGATGAAGGCGCCCTCCGGCAGCTTGTCTTGTCCGCGCAGGTCGATGCGGATGCCGGCCAGGCTGTCCATCGCCCACAGCATGCGCCGCGTGTAGAGCTTGATCGCCCCGGTCATCGGCGCGCGGCCGGGCGCCAGCGCCAGGATCGCGGCGCTGAGGCCGTAGAAGATCGACAACACCCAGTAGTAGGCGTTGAACAGGCGATTGCGGATGGTCATCGATGGTCCCTTAGCGGGCGTGCAGCACGGCTTTGACAGCCGCGGTCATGAGGGAGGCGTGGGCCGACAGGGGATCGTCGCCGATCCGGCCATAGGCCTTGTTCTGGGCGGTCTGGGTGATCACGCCGATGGCCATGGCGGCCAGCACGCGCGGGTCGGCCGGGGTCAGTTCGGTGGCCAGCATCGCCTTCTTGATGATGTTCTCGACCACGGTGACCGGATCCTTCCCGTCCTCCTGGTAGTAGGGGATGAAGCGGTGGATCTGGGTCAGGTGGAAGGCGAAGGTCAGCCAGTCCTCGTCGGCGACCTGGCAGTAGGCCGCGACCAGCGCCTCGGCCTTGGCGTCGATGCCGCGAGCGGTGGACGCGGTTTCTTCGATCAACCCAGACAGCCGCCGGTGTACAGTCATGAACAGGGTGATCGCCAGTTCGTCCTTGGAACGGTAGTGGCGGTACAGCGCCCCCTCGGACACGCCGGCGGCGGCGGCGATGTTTCGGGTCGTGGCGGCGTCGACGCCGTCGCGGACGAAGACTTCCAGG
>JBIICO010000176.1:0-7459 GCA_044238855.1 Caulobacter sp. | reverse complement strand
GTTCACGGCGGCCAGGTCCCTCATGATCGGCTCAAGGAATTCCGCCGAGGGCGCCGGGCCATCGGGCTGGATGATGCTCAGGATGTAGCGGGGCATGTCGGTCGTCCTTCTGCTGGGCCGCTCGGGGCAGCCTACGCCCGCAGGACGACAGCGGTTCCGGATCGCCGACGTTCGCCGCCGAACTTTTTCAGTCACCCGCCGCGTAGATCATGATGCCCGTGGCCACGGACAGGTTCAGGCTGTCTGCGCGGCCGCGCATGGGGATCTTGACGTTGACGTCACAGAGGGCGGCCAGTTCCGGCGTAAGCCCGGCCTGCTCGTTGCCCATCAGCACCAGCGAGGGGCGGCGATAGTCAGCGCTCTTGTGGTCGACCGTCGCGGTCAGCAGGGTGCCGACCACCGATCCCGGCCACTGGCCGCGCCAGGCGATGAACTCCGCCTCGGTCGCCTTGACGATCGGCACCGCGAAGATCGAACCCATCGTCGCCCGCACGGCCTCGACAGAGTACGGATCGCAGCAGTCGCCGACCAGGATCACGCCCCCCGCGCCGGCCGCGTCGGCCGTGCGGACGATGGTGCCGAGATTGCCGGGGTCCCGCACCCGGTGCAGTCCGACCCAGACCTTGGCCGACTGGGGCTCCAGCGTCTGAAGCGGCGTGAAGTGCTGGTCGAACACCGCCAGCACCGCCTGCGGATTGTCGCGCTTGGCGATCTTCTCGAGGATCTCGCGATTGACCTCGATGACCTCGCCACCGGCGTTTTCGGTCGCGGCGATCGCTCGGGTCAGCAGCGGGTGGCCGTCCGCGTCCTTGCCGAACAGCAGGACCTTCGGTGCGTAGCCCAGCTCGACCGCCTCGGTGACGATCTTCAGGCCCTCGGCGAGGAACTGGCCGCTCTCCTCGCGCGCCTTGCGCATGTGGAGGGCCTTCACCGCCTTGACGGTCGGGTTGCTGTGGGAGGTGACCAGCCGGCTCACGAGGACCACCGCGCGAAGAAGCTGAGGCCTACCTGCCGCTCGCCGGCTTGCTCGACCAGGGCGAGCTCGCCCCAGTCGACGCGGCCGGGCCGGTTCACCGCCTCGGCGACGAGGCCTGCCATAGAGGCGCCCGAGATGCGGGCGGCATAGGCGTTGAGGATCAGGAACGACGCGTCGTCCGACAGCAGGCCGCCGCACAGGCCGATCATTTCCGGCAGGTCCTCGAACAGTCGCCAGACCTCGCCGTCCGGTCCTCGGCCGAACTTCGGCGGATCGAGGATGATGCCGTCGTAGCGGTTGCCGCGCCGGTCCTCGCGCTGCACGAAGCGGCGGGCGTCCTCGACGATCCAGCGCACGTTCTCGACGCCCGACATCTGCGCGTTCTCGCGGGCCCGCTGGATCGACTGCTTGGAGGCGTCGACGTGAGTCACCTGCGCCCCGGCCAGCGAACAGACCAGGCTGGCGACGCCGGTGTAGCCGAACAGGTTGAGGATCTTCAGCGGCCGGCCGGCGGCGCGCTGGCGGGCGTCGAGCCATTCCCAGTTGGCCGCCTGCTCGGGGAAGAAGGCCAGGTGGCGGAAGTTGGTGAACCGGCCGACGAACCTGGCCGCGTTCCAGGACAGATCCCAGCTCTCGGCCGGCTTGCCCTTGAAGCGCCAGCGGCCGGCCTCATCCTCGTCGGTCGGGTCGAACACCGCGTCGGCGCTGTCCCAGATGGCCGCTTCCAGGCGCGGTCTCCACAGGCACTGCGGTTCGGGACGCACGACGCGGTAGGGGCCGTAGCGCTCGAGCTTGCGGCCGCCGCCGCTGTCCAGCAGGGCGTAGTCCGCCCAGCCGGTGGTGCGCATCAGGCTCGGTGTGTCCGCGATGATGGGGCCGCTCATTCCCGGGCGATACGGCCTTACCCGGCGTTTTGTCCAGACTCCGCGAGGTTCAGCGGCCTGTGCCTGGTCTTGTCCCAGTGGTGCGGCCGCGCCAGCAACTGGATGAGCGCGTGGACCGCCGCCAGCGACTGGAGCGGCCAGTAGAGTGGCGTCAGCAACAGATCGCGCGGCCTCACGTGAAGCCCCGCGCGACGCATCCCGACCACCGCCGCCGTCGCCGCGCAGCTCCAGCCCGCCAGCAGCAGGCCCATGTCGGCCGGTCGCAGCCAGGCCTCGCCGCTCAGCACGCCGAGCAGTCCTCCGGCCAGCGTCAGGGCCAGCAGCGGCCCATGCAGGAAGGCCGCCGCGATCGCCACGCCCAGCGTCAGGGCGAAGGCTGTCATCACATGGGTGCGCCAGTGGGGCGGGCTGCGCGTCTGGACGCCGAAGGTCTGCATGTAGCCCTTCACCCACCGCGCTCTCTGAGGCAGCCAGTCGGTCAGGCTGTCCGGCGCGGCCTCGAACGTCGGGCTTTCCAGAACGCCGAGCTCATAGCCCTCGGCGGCCAATCGGAAGCCGAGATCGGCGTCCTCGGTGACGTTCCAGGGATCCCAGCCGCCGACCGCGTCCAGCGCCGAGCGCCTGAAGTGATTGCTGGTTCCGCCGAGCGGGAAGGGCAGGCCCAACCGCGCCAGCATCGGCAGCACCACTTCGAACTGGATCGCGTACTCCAGCGCGAACTGGCGCGGCAGGAAGCGTCGGTCGGGCTCGATGCGCAGCGGCGCCTGAAGGCAGGCCAGGCGCGGCGGTCCGGACACGAACCGCGACGCGGCCTCACGCAGCTGAGCCGGATGCGGCCGGTCTTCGGCGTCGTAGATCGTCACCAGTTCGCCCGTCGCGCGGCCCAGAGCGATGTTGCAGGCCCGGGGCTTGGTGCGCGGAACGCCCGGCGGGGCGACCAGAACCTCGATGAAGCCGGGCAGGGGCATGGCTTCCAGCGCGGCGCGCGTCTCCGCGTCGTCCGCCTCGACGACCACCAGCGCCTGCAGCCGGTGGCGAGGATAGTCGAGCGCGTCCAGGGCGGCGACCAGCTGCGGCGCGACGGCCGCCTCCTGGTAGAGCGGGCAGATGACCGTGTAGCGGGGCAGGCGATTGCCCTTCAGCGCCGGCGCGGCCACACCGACGCGCGGCGTCAGCGCCGCCGCCAGCCGGGTAAGCGCCGCGACCGCGAACAGCACGAAGAAGGCCGCGTGCGCCACCGCCCAGGTCGTCGCGGGCCACAGGACGGCCGCGATGAGTGGTCCGCCGATCAGAGCGGCCGTCGTCGCCCACTGCGCCCGGTTCGGCGGCAGCGCGGCGCCGCGATGGGCCAGGGCGTCGGCCTCGCCCGCCAGCCTGGGGGCTGGACGGCGCACGATCCGCCGCGTCCCGGACGATCTCTGGAGCTCCTGGATATCCGCCATGCCGTTCCCCGCCACACGCGGGAATCACTCGTCACTCCGTCGGACTACGTCAAGGGGAAATTAACCACTCGACAACCTTTGCGCGCATCGCGAGCCGTTGGCGGCTTGCGGGGGTTGGGTGATTGCCGTTTAGTGTTCGCTGGGGAGAGAAACATAAGGGGATGCGAGTCGTGACAACGACCGTGAAAAAACCGCAGCGTTCCGCCCGAAAGCCCAAGGGAGACGGCCATATGCGCCGGGGCGAAATCCTTCAGGCGGCTGAGCGCATATTCATCGCCGAGGGCTACCACGGCGCGACGATCCGCAAGATCGCGGACGAGGTGGGGGTTTCGTCGACCGCGCTGTACATGCACTTCCGCGACAAGGACGAGATTCTGCTGGAGATCTGCGACGGCGCCATCGAGCAGCTGTTGACGATCAATACGGAGATCTCGGCCCGTCCGATCGACGCGGTGGCGCGCGTGCGGCTGATGCTGGACGCCTACATCACCTTCGCGCTGGAGAACCCGAACGCCTATCAGCTCGTGTTCTGTGGTCCGTCCGGCGTGCTGTCGGAAGCCAAGCAGGAGATGACGAAGGGGCTCGGCGACCGCTGCTACGACAAGTTCGTGGGCGTGGTGCGGGAGATCGCCGCTTCGGGACGGCTTCGTGTCGGCACCATCGACAGCGCCGCGCAGACGCTCTGGACCGCCTGCCACGGCATGGTCTCTCTGCAGCTGACCCGTCCGACCTTCGGCTGGGCCCCGACGTCGGAGCTTCGCGTGGTGCTGCTCGACAGCCTGCTCTACGGGCTGGTGACCGACTAGCATGGTCCGACCGCTTGCGTTCGGCGCCGCCCTCGCGGCGGTGCTGGCGCAGGCCGGCGGAGCGATGGCGGCGTCGCCGCGCGTGCTGTCGGTCGACAGCTGCGCCGATCAGTACGTCATCGCGCTCAGCCCGCGCGACGCCATCGTCGGCGTCTCGGCGCGGGCCGACGATCCCGACAGCTACATGCGCGAGCAGGCGAAGGGCCTGCCCGTGCGGCGCGCCACGACCGAGACAGTGCTGGCGCTGAAGCCCGAGGTCGTCGTCCGCTACTGGGGCGGCGACGCGCGGCTGCCGGAGGCGCTGACCCGTCGCGGGATCAGGGTCGTCCGGGTCGAGGACGCCACGGACTTCGACGGCGTTCGCGCCAACGTCCGCGCCGTCGCCGCCGCGCTGGACCAGAGCGCCAGGGGTGAGGCGCTGATCGCCGACATGGACGGTCGGCTCGCCCGGTCGAAGGACGCCTGGGGCGGCAAGCCGGCCATGTACCTGACGCCGACCGGTTACAGCTCCGGCGGCGGCACCCTGATGGACGCGATGCTGCGCGCCGCCGGCCTGACCAACCTGATGACCGGCCCCGCCTGGGAGCCGATCCCGCTCGAAACCTTGGTCCGCAAGCCGCCGGCCGCGTTCGTGCTCGGCTTCTTCAGCCGGATGTCCAGCATGGCGACCCGCTGGGGCCCCGGCCGCCACGCGACGCTGCGCAGGCAACTCGAGACGAAGACCACCGCCTCGCTGCCCGGCGCCCTGATCGGTTGCCCGGCCTGGTTCATCGGCGAGGGTGTCGAGCAGGTGGCGAAGGCCGCGCCGCGATGACCGCCCTCCGAACGCTTCCGGCCCTGGCCGTTCTGCTGCTCCTGGCCCTGGTCGTCGCCGTGCTGGTCGGAGAAACCGGCATGAGCGCGCGCGACTATCTGGCCGCCTTCGCCGACCCCGTCGGACCGTCCGGCGAGATTCTGTGGAGCATTCGCGCCCCACGCGCCGTGATGGCGGCGCTGATCGGCGCGGCGCTGGGGCTGGCGGGCGCGGCGCTGCAAGGCCTGCTGCGCAACCCGCTGGCCGATCCCGGGGTGCTGGGCGTCTCGGCCAGCGCCAGCCTGGGGGCCGGCCTCTCGATCGCCGCGGGCATGGCCGCCGTGCCGTTCGCCATCGAGGGTGCGGCCCTGTTCGGCGCGCTGGCCTGCGGCTCGGTCGTGGTCGTGCTGGCGGCGCGGTTCCGCACGCCCGAGATGCTGATCCTGATCGGCGTGGCGCTGTCGGCCTTCGCCGGCGCCCTGACGGCGCTGGTCTACAACTTCGCCGCCTCGCCGATCATGGCCACCGAGGTGCTGACGTGGATGCTGGGTTCGGTCGCCAACCGCGACTGGGGCGACATCGGCGCCGCCCTGGTCCCGATGGCGGTCGGCGCCGCGCTGATCGCCTGGTCGGCGCGCGGCCTGACCATGCTGACGCTCGGTGAGGAAACCGCCGCCCTGTCCGGCCTGCCGATGGCGCGACTGCGGGCGGCGGCCGTCGCCGGCGCGGCGCTGCTGGCCGGCGCCTCGGTCGCGGCGGGTGGGGTGATCGGCTTCATTGGTCTGGCGGCGCCGCATCTGGTTCGCCGGGGCGCGGGCGACGATCCGGGCCGCGTCCTGCTGCCCAGCGCCCTGGCCGGCGCCGTCCTGCTGGTGCTGGCCGACCTGGCCGGTCGACTGATCCCGACCGAGCAGGAGCTGAAGCTCGGCGTCGTCACCGCCCTGTTCGGGGCGCCGATGTTCGCGCTCGTCGCCTGGCGCGCGGCGCGGAGCTGGCGCGGATGACGGCGGCCTGGACCCTGACCGACCTGCACGTCCGGCTCGGCGCCCGGATGGCCGTCGAGGGCGCGAGCCTCACCGTCGCGGCCGGCGAACTGGTCGGGGTGCTCGGCGCCAACGGATCGGGCAAGACGACTCTGCTGCGCGCCGGCCTCGGCCTGCAGAAGGCGCGGTCAGGCCACGCGGCGCTGGGCGGACGGCCGCTGGCGTCGCTGGGCGAGGCGGAACGGTCGCGGCTGGTCGGCTACCTGCCGCAGGAGCGCCGGGTCGGCTGGAACCTGGCCGCGCTGGAGATCGCCGCGCTCGGCGCCCCGGACCTGCCGCCGGCCCGGGCCCGCGAGATCGCGGCCGAGGCCTTGGGCCGCGTGGGCCTGACCGGCTTCGAAGGGCGGGGCGTGCTCGACATGTCCGGCGGTGAGCGGGCGAGGGTGCTGCTCGCCCGGCTGCTGGCCACCCGCGCGCCGTTGCTGGTCGCCGACGAGCCGGCCGCCGGCCTCGATCCCGACGCCCAGATGCTGACGCTGGACCTCCTGCGCGCCGAGGCGGCGAGGGGCGCGGCCGTGGTCGTCACGTTGCACGACCTGACCCTGGCGGCGCGGACCTGCGACCGGCTGGTCGTCCTGCGCCGTGGCCGCGTGATCGCCGACGCCGCGCCGCGCGCGGCGCTGACGCACGAGGTGCTGCGCGATGCGTTCGGCCTGGACGGCCGGCTGGCCGAGGTCGACGGCGATCTCGTCCTGGCCGCGCGGCGGGTCAACGCTGAACGACGTTGAGCATCACCCGGCAAGAGCGGCGATCACCCCCAGGCCATGACCGCGAGGATGCGGCCCTTGAAGACGCTCACTGTCCCTTGATCGACAGGTAGCAAGCCAGGTTCGCCATCACCTTGTAGCTCCTGGAGAAGAACACCTTGTCGCCGGTCTTCGGGTCGGTCCACTCGCCGTGATACTTGTTCGACGAGGGCCCGAAGCGCTTCTCCAGCTCCGCGCCCAGGGCGTCGCACTGGTTCTGGTCGAGCATGTTCAGCCGCACCACGCGCAGGCCGCCGCCGGCCGGATCGAAATAGAAGTCCGCCATGTACTTGCGGCCTTCGAAGTCGAACGGACCGCCGGAGGCGCCGCGATCCTGGTCCATGACCCGGTCGCCGGGCGTCCCGGGGTTGGCCCTCGCCTTGCCCTTGGCGGCCTTGAGGACCTGGTCGGTCGTCATGCCCCATTTGGTGAAGGACCAGTGGGCGTACGCGGGCGCGGCAGGGGCCAGCAGGGCGGCCGAAGCGGCCAGGGCGAGCGATACGCGATACGGTTTCACGGCGAGGCTTGCTCCATCTCTGGAGCCATCCTCGCCGCCGCCACGCCGGCGCGCATCGTCCGAAAGGGTGGGGGTGTTCCGCGCCTAGCGGTTGCCGCCGTTCGGTCCCTGGTCGCCCCGGTCGGTCGAGGGCTGGGCCGGCATGCTCGGCACGCCCGACGGCAGATAGGGCGCGCGCGGGTTGGAGCCGACCGGCGTCGGTGTCCAGGCGCCGCGCTTGATGTCCGTCGACATCGTCAGCGGCGTGGAGCC
>JBIICO010000209.1:0-6002 GCA_044238855.1 Caulobacter sp. | reverse complement strand
GCATCGTCTCGGTCGTCCGCATCACGTAGTTGCGGGTTTCCGAGAAGGGGATGCACTCGATGAAGTTGAGCGCGTCGCCGCCGGCGCGGGGATCGCCGCACTGGGTCACCCACTGCGCCGGACGGCCGGGGCCGGCGTTGTAGGCCGCCGCGGCCATGATGTAGCTGCCGCCGAAGGTGCGGACCATGTCGCCGAGGTAGCGGCTGCCCAGCCGCATGTTGAACTGGGCGTCGAACAGCCGGTCGACGCTGTAGGGCTCGCCCAGCTGACGCGCCACGCCGGCGCCTGTGCCGGGCATCAGCTGCATCATCCCTCGGGCTCCGACGCCGGACTGGGCGCGCGGGTCGAAGTTGCTCTCCTGCCGCGAGATGCTGTGGACGAAGGCCGACTCCGCCCCGCCGTCGACGTAGGGCAGCTGCAGGATCGGATAGCCGCGCTCGGGCAGGATCATGCCGCGCTGGGCGGCGGTGCGGACCGCGCGCATGGCGGTGTCGCTGTCCTGGTAACCGCGCGCCAGGTCGACCAGCAGCGCGCACTCGGCCGCGGTCGGCAGGGTGTCGTCGATGTGCAGGACGAAGACCTTGAACGTGTCGCGGTTGCCGGTCTCGATCAGCATGCGGGTGGCGCGGACCAGCTCGCGGCCTTCGAAGCGGGCGCGGTCGGCGGCGGTGATCACCGGGTCCTTGCCCAGCACCAGCTCCTTCTGTCCCGCCTTCTCGGCGGCCAACTGGCCGTAGAAGGTGGTGATGTGCTGCGCGCCGCGCAGGTAGTAGCGCTGCGCCTCGGCCGGGTCGCCCAGCGCTTCGGCGGCGCGGCCCTGCCAGTAGAGCGCGCGGCCCTGGGTGATCGGCGACACGCCCGCCGCCCCCAGCCGCGCGAAGTGACCGGCCGCCTCGCGGGGCTGGTTCAGCTTCGTCAGCGCGATCCAGCCGGCATAGAACTCCGCCTCCGCCGCTTCGGCGCCGACGACGGCGCCGGTGTTGGCCGAGGCGCCATAGGCCGCCTGCCAGTCGCCGGCCTGCAATGCGTCGACGGTTATCCGCTTGCGGTCGGCGGTCCAGATCCGGGCGCCCAGTTCGCTGGTCGGGGCCGGCTTGAAGCCGCGCGCCAGCTGGCGGACCGAGCTCTCCAGGCCCTGGCGCCTGAAGTAGGCGGCCTGCTCGTACAGCAGCCCGCCGTCCTGGCGCTGGTCAGGGGTCATCTGGGCGATCAGCTCGTTGCCCATCCGCGAGTTGCCCCGCAGGGCCAGCCGCGCGTTGGCGATGATCCGGTACTCGCCGGTCAGGCTGGCGACATGCTCCTTGGCCGCGGGTCCCTGCGGGCCGTACAGTAGCAGGTCGGCGCGGCGCAGGTGGTCGTCTTCGGTCAGGTATTGGCCGAAGCGCGCCCGCATCGTGCGCTGCGGATCAGCCTCGAACATCTTCTCGCGCCACCAGTAGCGGATCAGCTGGGTGGCGTCGGCGCCGCGGCCGGCGGCGCGCAGGGCGCTGGCCAGGGCCATGGCGCCTTCCGGCGTCTCCGGCTGACTGCCGCCGAACCAGGCGATGATCCGGTCCGGCGCCATGCCGGACGTCTCGAGCAACTTCTCGGCCGTCGCCTGACGCTTGCTCGCGCGCGGCCAGCCGTTCAGGTCGCGACGGGCGGAATCGGCTTCGAAGAAGCTCAGCGATTCGGGGAATCGGTCCGTGAGGGCCCATAGGGCGATCTTTCTGGCGACCGGATCCTGGATCGAATCCATCGCCGCGCGGATCGAGGCCGACGACTTCCCGTCGAGCGCGGCGCGCAGGTTGGCGGCGTCGCCGTCGGACAGGGGCTGTCGGTAGGCCGTCTGGGGCGTGGAAACCAGTTGCGGCGCGCCCTGGGTGACCTGCTGCGCCACGGCGGCCCCGCCGAGAATCGCGATCGCGGCCGCGCCGAGCAGCACTTTCCGTCCAGAACCCGTCAAACCTTAGTCTCCTGACTGCCAATCCGTCGCCCGGCCATTGCGGAGCCGGTGCTGGGGGACATATTGTCCGCGCCCGCTACAGGGCCGCAATCGAAAGCGGCGATCTCACAGTTATTTGCAAGTCATGCCTCACATTCCCTTCAAGGGCGTCATCCCCGCCCTGGTGACCCCCTTTCGCGATGGCGCGGTCGACGAGGCTGCGTTCGTGGCGCTCATCGAGCGACAGATCGCCGGCGGCGTCCACGGTCTGGTTCCGGCCGGAACCACCGGCGAAACCTCGACGCTGAGCCATGACGAGCACAAACGGGTGGTCGAGCTCTGCGTGCAGACGGCGCGCGGCCGCGTGCCGGTGATCGCCGGCGCGGGCAGCAACTCGACCGCCGAGGCGATTGACCTGGCCCGCCACGCCAAGGCGGTCGGCGCAGACGCCGTGCTGGTCGTCGCGCCCTACTACAACCGTCCGAGCCAGGAGGGGATCTACCGCCACTACGCGGCCATCGCCGAGGCGGTGCAGATCCCGATCGTCACCTACAACGTCCCCGGCCGCACGGTGGTGGACATCTCCAACGAGACGCTCGAGCGGCTGTCCAAGCTGCCCAACATCGTCGGCATCAAGGATGCCACCGGCGACCTGCTGCGCGCCAGCCTGCAACGCCTGTCGTGCGGGCCGGAGTGGGTGATGCTGTCGGGCGACGACGGCTCGGGCCTGGGCTACATGGCCCACGGCGGCCAGGGCTGCATCAGCGTCACCGCCAACGTCGCGCCGGACGCCTGCGCGGCGCTCTACAACGCCGCCCTGAACAAGGACTGGGAGACGGCCCTGTACTGGCAGGACCGCCTGGCCAGGCTCCACAAGGCGCTGTTCCTCGACGCCTCGCCGGCGCCGACCAAGTTCGCGCTGGCCCAGCTCGGCCTGTGCACGGATGAGGTCCGCCTGCCGATCGCCCCCTGCGCCGACGGCGTGAAGCCGGCGATCCTCGAGGCCATGCGGGACGCGGGGCTGGTCAGCGCGTGACCCAGGTCGGCAAGACCATCGCCGAGAACCGCCGGGCGCGCTTCGACTACTTCATCGAGGATGTGGTCGAGGCGGGCATCATGCTGACCGGCACGGAGGTGAAGAGCCTGCGTGTCGGCCGGGCCAACATCGCGGAGTCCTACGCGGCGGTCGAAGGCAACGAGATCGTGCTGATCAACGCCGACATCCCGCCCTACGCCGGTGGCAACCGCTTCAATCACGAGCCCCGGCGGCCCCGGAAGCTGCTTCTGCACCGCAAGCAGATCGGCCGCCTGATCGGCGCGGTCCAGCGTGAGGGGCGAACCATCATCCCGACCAAGCTGTACTGGAACGAGAAGGGCATCGCGAAGCTGGAGATCGGCCTGGCCAAGGGCAAGAAGCTCCACGACAAGCGCGAGACCGCCGCCGAGCGCGACTGGCAGCGCGACAAGGCCCGGCTCATGAAGGGCAATCAGCACGACTAGGGGGAGATGACTCCGGTGTCGGTCGCCGCATATCCCTGCATCAGCGCGTCGTAATCTTCCATCGCCGGGAAGCCCTCGAAGCTGCGCACCGCCGGGGTGGTCACCCAGGGCAGTTTCTCGGCGGTGCAGGTCTCCATGTAGGGCGTCTGCCAGTCGGGCGCGTCCAGCATCGTGGCGCGCACGTTGACGAAGAAGTCGGCCGCCGGAACCGTGGTGAACATCCAGCTCATGCAGTGCGGGCAGTGGTGATGGTTGAGATCGGGGCCGTGCAGGCCGCCGATCACCGTCTCGCCCTCGACCACCTCGAACCCCGCCGCCGGGATCATGGCGCTCAGCGAGAACGGGCCCGCCGTCATCTTCTGGCAGCCGGTGCAGTGGCAGGCCATGGTCAGCATCGGCGGGGCGCTGATCCGCAGCTTCACCCGGCCGCAGCGGCAGGATCCTTCGACGGGGAGGGCGGTGGTCATTCGTCGGGTCCTTTCCGGGCGATCGGGGCGTGGGCGCCGCTAGCCGAGCAGCGCCCTGGCCCGCAGGAAGATGTCCTCGAACATCGGCGCGGTCAGCCGGCCGGTGTTCGTGTTCAGGCGTGAGCAATGGTAGCTGTTGATGATGGTGTAGGAGCCGGCCTGGAACTGCGAGCCGTGGCCCGGCGCGCCCAACGACGCTTTCAGGCCCATCGCCCGGAGCACGCTGCGCCGCGAGACGTCGCCGAGGGTGACGATCACCTTCAGGTCCGGCAGCTCGGCCAGCTTGTTGGCGAAGAACGGGCTGCAGGTCTTCTCTTCCGAGGTCTCCGGCTTGTTTTGCGGCGGAGCGCAACGCACGACGTTGGTGATCACGCAGTCGATCAGCCGCAGGTCGTCCTTGCCGTTCGGGTCGTAGTCGCCGGCCGCGAAGCCTGTCTTGCGCAGGGTGTCGTAGAGCAGCCAGCCGGCATGATCGCCGGTGAACGGACGCCCCGTGCGGTTGGCCCCTGTGCGGCCCGGCGCCAGGCCGGCGATCATCAGGCGGGCGGAGCCGGTGCTGCTGTCGAACGACGGAGCGGGGCCGTTCCACCAGTCCGGATTCTGCCGCCGGTTCTCCATCCGGTACTCGACCAGCCGCGGGCAGAGCGGACAGTCGCGTGGCGGCTCGGACAGCGCGCTCATGCCTCAGACCTCATCGTCGGCCTCGATCTCGGCGCGGCTGCGGGTGTCGGCCGGGCCGGGGCGGGGCTGGTAGGCGCGCTGCGGGCGGCCGATGATGTCGCCCAGGTCCGCCAGGTCCACGAAGCTGTCGCACTGGCGGCGCAGGTCGTCGCTGGCCATCGGCGGCTGCGACTTGACCGTGGACACCACGGTCACCCGCGCGCCCTTGCGCTGCACCGCCTCGACCACCGCCCGGAAGTCGCCGTCCCCGGAGAACAGCACCAGATGGTCGGCCTTGCCGGCCATCTCCATCATCTCGACGGCGATCTCGATGTCCATGTCGCCCCGCCAGCGCTTGCGGCCCGTGGCGTCGGTGTATTCCTTGGCCGGCTTGGTGACGACCGCGAAGCCGTTGTAGTCGAGCCAGTCGACCAGCGGCCGGATGGGGGAGAAGTCGTCGCCGCTCTCGACCAGGGCGGTATAGTAGTAGGCGCGGATCAGCACCCCGCGCTTGCGGAATTCGTCGAGCAGCTTCTTGTAGTCGATATCGAAGCCCAGGGCGCGAGCCTGGGAATAGAGGTTGGCGCCATCGATGAAGAGCGCCAGCCGATCGGTTGGATAAAAGGTCAAAGTTTCAAATCCTTGGCTGAAAAATCTCAAATCAATACGGACGAATCCATCGTCATCGCCCTGGGTGGAAATCTAGCGGGGGAATTCGGCTCGGGCGAGGCCCTGCTGGAGGCGGCGCTGGCGCGGCTGCCGGCGCATGGCCTGACGGTTCTGGCGCGCTCTTCCTGGTGGCGCTCGGCCGCCTGGCCCGATCCTTCTCAGCCGCCTTTCCTCAATGGAGTCGCGCTGGTAGCGACGGAACTTGATCCGTCGACCACCCTGGCCGCCCTTCACGCCATCGAGCGCGAGTTCGGCCGCGAGCGCAGCGTGCGCAACGCCCCGCGCACCCTGGACCTCGACCTGATCGCTCATGGCCGCGTGGTGCTGGACGGTCCGGACCTGATCCTGCCGCACCCGCGCGCCCACGACCGGCTGTTCGTGATGGGGCCGCTGGCCGAGGTCGCGCCGGGCTGGACCCATCCGCTCGGGGGCATGACGGCCGCCGCCCTGACGGCCACGGCGACCGTGGGCCGCGACGCCGAGCCGGTCTGAAGCGGGTTATTCGTCCCTGCGACAACCTCCGCGCCCTTGCGGCGTTGCACTATGAGGCGCAAAACTCTATGTACGCCGGTTCCTAACACCACCCCGAGAGATTCATGGCCCGCGTCACCGTCGAAGACTGCGTCGAACGAGTCCCCAACCGCTTCGGCCTCGTGCTGCTCGCGGCCCACCGCGCCCGCGCCATCTCGGCCGGCTCGGCCCTGCTCGTCGACCGCGACAACGACAAGAACCCCGTCGTGGCCCTGCGCGAGATCGCCGACGACGTCGTCGACAACGACGGC
>JBIICO010000275.1:0-4201 GCA_044238855.1 Caulobacter sp. | reverse complement strand
GGGATCAGACCGTCGGCGTTGGGGAAGGTGGCGATGGCCACCTGGGCGATCTGGCGCGAGATGCCGTTGTCGAAGATCGCGGTGACGAAGCCCTGATCGTCGATCTCGATGTCGGTCAGGTTGCCGAAGGCCGTACCGTTGGTGTTGACCGACTGCAGGATGCTTTCGCTGTCGAAGCTGGTCAGGCCGCCGGCGGCGCCCGTCAGCTCCAGGCGGATCGGCTGGTCGCCGATGCCCAGGCCCGTGGCCCACTTCACAGCGCCGGCGCCCGGAGGCGTGGCGTCGGAGGACGCGCCGAAGTCGATCACCGGATTGTTGAAGTCCGCGAACAGCGGGTTGGCCAGGGCGGCCGAGGCCGCGGGATCGAGGCGGCCGTCTTCGGTGAACGCGATGTCGCCCACGGCGATCTGGCCGTTGGAGAGCCCGGCGCCCGTCTCGATGTCCGAGGCCGGCACGACGCGCACTTCCACGTGCCACTGGTTCGGCGTCGCGCTGCGCAGGAAGTCGACCTGGATGGTGCGCTGGCCGCCCTTCGAGTCGGAGACCGGAATCTGGACCCAGAAGTCCGGCTTCACGCCCACGCCGGCGGCCGGGTCGTACATAGCCATCGAGTTGGTGGCCGAGTCATAGGTGCCCGCGGTGATTTCCGGGGCCAGGGTCTGGCCGGCGTCGAGGTTGGCGTTGATCGTCGCCCGGGTGGTCTGCTCGGCGGCGCCGCCGACCGACGAGACGTTGATCGACTGCAGACGGTTGATGTCCGACGGGTCGGTAGTGATCAGACCGTTGGCGTCCGTCAGCCAGCCCTGCAGGTACAGGCCGGCGTCGTTGCGCAGGTAGCCGAGGCTGTCCAGCTGGAACGAGCCGGCGCGGGTGAACGAGCGGGCGTCGGCGGGCGTCAGGTTCTCGGCCTTCTCGGTGACGACGAAGAAGCCGTTGCCCGAGATCGACAGGTCGGTGTTGCGGGTCGATTGCGTCGGCAGGCCCTGGGTGGTGATGAACCGCCGGGTCTGGGCCGTCACGCCGCCGGCCGAGTAGGCCGATTGCGAGCCGCGGCCGCTGACCAGGGTCTGGAAGTTCGCTTGCGAGCGCTTGTAGCCGACCGTGTTGACGTTCGCGATGTTGTCCGAGATCGCGGCGAGGGCCTGGGAGTTCGAAAGCAGACCGGTGACGCCGGCCAGCATTGCGGAGTTGATGCTCATTGGAGGGTTATCCTTCCTGTACTGAGGTTCTGGAGGCTCAGACCGTCTGCTGGACGCTGGTGATGTAGGAGGTCGGGATCTTGACCTTGCCGACGCTGACCATGGTCTGGCCGTTGATGCTTTCGACCGCCGTCGCGACGCCGGTCATGCGGATGGAGGAAGCGATGGTCTCGTTGTTCGAACCCGTCGCGGTGATCTTCAGGGTGTAGGGGCCGCCGTCGTCGAGCTGGTTGCCCTGGGTGGTCTTGCCGTCCCACTCGAAGGTCTTCTCGCCGTCGGCGATGTTGGGATCGGTCTTCGAGAAGACGGTCTGGCCGGCCGAGTTGACGACCTCGTACTTCACGCTCTTGGCGTCGCGGGCGAGCTCGTAGGTCCAGGTGGCCTTGCCGTCCTGGATCATGGCGTCCGGAGTCTCGGCCGTGATCGTCTTGCCGATCAGGTTGACCGAGCCGGCCAGGCCGCCGTCGTTCATGCCGACCAGCATGGTCAGCAGGTCGTTGGTGAGCAGCTGCTGCTCCACCCCCGTCATCTGGACGATCTGGGCCGTGAACTCGTTGGAATCGAGCGGCGACAGCGGATCCTGGTTCTTCAGCTGCGTGGTCAGCAGCTTCAGGAAGGTCTCCTCGCTGCTGGCCAGGCTGTTGCGGGAGTTGTTGATCTTGTCGGTGACCGAATTGCCGGTGCTGACTGCGTCTACCATCGGGCGGGCCTCAGATACGGATGTCCACGCCGCCGGTCGGCGCGCGGGAATAGGTGGAAGCGGCGACGCGGGCGTCGGCCTCGTCGAGGCCGGCCTTCGTCGCCATGAAGGCGCGGCTGGACCAGGACGAGGCGTCCTGGCCGGTTTCACGGCCGCCGAAGCCGCCGCCCTGACCCTGGCTGGAGAGATCGAAGCTCAGGCCGTTCTCGGACACGTCGAAGCCGGCCTGCTGCAGCGCCTGGCGCAGCTCGGCGGAACGCCCGCGCAGGTCGGCGGCGGCCTGGGCGGTGTCGAAGCTGAGCGCGGCGGTCAGGCGGCCGTCGGCGTTGATCTCGACGCTGACGTTGACCTTGCCGAGGCCCAGCGGGTCGAGCTGGAGCTCGAACTTGCTGTTCTGGCCCTCCAGCTTGCGCGTGATGTCCGAGGCCAGCCTGGCGACCGTCTCCGGCGAGCCGCGCGCGGCGGCGGCCGTGTCGGCGGCATGGGTGGTCTGGGCGGTGGTCAGGGCGGCCGGGGCCGGCTCCGCGCTCGAGGCGTCCGCCTTCACCGCGGCCTCGGCCGGAGCGGCGGCGGCCGGTTCGGCGTCAGCCGCGAGCGGCGCGCCGGCGACATTCGCGGCGGCGGGCTTCGCTTCACCGACCTTGGCCTCGCCCTTCACGTCGCGCAGGGCTTCCGGCTCGACCGCTTCCTTGACGGCGCGGGTATCGAAAGCGCCGGAGACGCGCTTGGGCTCGACCGGCGCGGCCGCCTTGGCGGCGGTATCGGCGGCGGGAGCCTGGGCGACGGCTTCCGGCGTGTCGGGCGTGACCAGAGCGTCGGCCGGCACGGCGTCGACCGGCGCGGCCGCTTCCTCGCCCTCGGCGACCTCCACGGCCGGAACGTCCGCCGCGCGCTCGGTCTTCTCCGCGTTGGCGGCCGGCTGGAGCGCGGCGACGGCCGAGACCACGGCGGCGGACGACAGAACCTTGGCCGCCTCGACCGGCGCGGCGGTCGAGGTCGTGGCGGCGGCCTGAGCCGCGGCTTCGGGAGCTTGAGCCTCCTCGACCGGCGCCTCGGCGGCAAGGGCGGCGGCGGCATCGGCGCCGCGAACGCCGGGGGTCGGCGGCGAGTCGGTGCGCGGCGCGTTCACGGGCCTCGTGCCGGGCAGCGGCGCGTTCGGCGAGGCGGCGGCGGCCGGCGCCGACAGGGCGACGTCGTCGAGCGCCACGGCTTCTGGCGTTTCCGGCGGAACCGGAGCCGGCGAGGCGCCGATCGGGCGCGGCAGGTCGGCCTCGGGGGCCTTCCGCGCGGACGCCTGGACGGCGGCGGGGGTCGGCGTGATGTCGATATCGTCGGTCGTGGTCACGGCCGGAACGGCCGCCTCTTCAGCGCCGGCGACCATGAACCCGGCGGCGGCGGCCGGGGCGGCGACAGCGCCTTCCTCCGCCGAGGCGGCCGCCGGCTGCGTCTGCGCGGCCAGCATCTGCGGCGCCAGCAGCATGGCCTCGGCCAGCAGGCTGTCGGAGGGGACGCCGTCGCTGTCGACCTGGGTCTCCGCGTCTTCGTCGACGTTGGTCGATCCGGCCAGGCCCGTCTTCGTCCCGGCCTGGACGCCGTCCAGCGTCTGGCCCGCGCTGGCCAGCAGGGCGGCGAACGCCGCCTCGAAGCCGGCGGCCGCCTCGCTGCCTTCGCCCGTGGACATACCCTGGCCGGCGCCGATCTTGGCGCCGACGCCCGGCAGGGCGGCGAGGATGTTGGACGCGAACGCGGTCATGGCAGGGCCGAAGACGCCTTGTGGAAGGTTGGCGATGGGTCGGCGCCTGCTGCGCCCGGATCATTCGGCAGACACCAAGCAACGGGCGGGCCAGTTGCGTTTCGCCGCCACAACCCCTTTCCACACAAGCGTTTCCGCCGGCGGGTCACACGAGGTCAGGGAAAGGCCCGAGGCGGTTTTTGCCGGGCCACGATGGTCCGTAGGGGCGCGAAATGCCGCCCTTCGCAATGTGGCGCCCGTCTTGCGCTGTGTTTCAGCGAGCCTTCAGGCTGACGGAATCGAATGTGATGTTTTTCAATGGCTTAGCCGATAGCGCGAGGAGCGCTCCCGCGTACGCCCGGCAATTTACGCCGCGAAACGTGTCAGGCTTTGCCGGGTGCGGAGCACGACGCGCATGAGCCTGTCCGCGATCCTCAACTCCGCCAACAGCGGGCTGATGGCGGCCCAGACCGGTCTGCGGACGGTCTCGGACAACATCGCCAACATCAACACGCCCGGCTACGTCCGGAAGATCGTCAACCAGGCTCCGATGGTGTCCGCCGGCATGGG
>JBIICO010000274.1:0-4206 GCA_044238855.1 Caulobacter sp. | reverse complement strand
CCTTCACGTTCTGGTGGACCGGCGCTTCCCTGGTGGCGATGAAGCGGGTGCCCATGTTGATGCCCTCGGCGCCCAGCGCCAGCGCCGCGACCAGCTGCGAGCCCGTGCCGACGCCGCCCGAGGCCACGAACGGGATCTTCAGTTCCTCGGCCGCGCGGGGCAGCAGCACCCAGTTGCCGACGTCATCCTCGCCCGGGTGGCCGCCGCACTCGAAGCCGTCGACGCTGACCGCGTCGCAGCCGATCGACTCCGCCTTCAGCGAGTGGCGGACCGAGGTGCATTTGTGGATGACCTTGATGTTCGCTTCCTTGAGCGCGGGAAGCCATTTGGCGGGGTTGTTGCCGGCCGTCTCGACCGCCTTGATCCCGTTGTCGATGATCACCTTCACCAGGCCCGGATAGTCCGGCTGATTGACCGACGGCAGGAAGGTCAGGTTCACGCCGAACGGCTTGTCGGTCATCTCGCGGCAGCGCTTGATCTCGGCGTCCAGCTTTTCGGGGCTGCCCAGCGTCAGGCCGGTGATGATGCCGAGGCCGCCGGCGTTCGACACCGCGGCCGCCATCTCGGCGAAGCCGACGTAGTGCATACCGCCCTGGATGATCGGGTGCTCGATGCCGAAGAGTTCGGTGATCGCGGTCTTCATTCGTGGGTTTCCTGTCGTCGTCTTGTTCGTTGCGTTCATATCGCCAGATGGCGGTCAGCTGTCCATCAGCAGGACGACCTTGATGCAGTCGCCGTGGTGCTGGGCGGCGATCGCCTCGTTGATCTGGCTGAAGGGGAAGGTGCGGATCATCCGGTCGAAGGGCAGGCGGCCGGCGCGCCAGTGCTCCATCAGCTCGGGCAGGAAGACGTCCGGGTCGCTGTCGCCCTCGATGATGCCCTTGATGGTGTGGCCGAAGGTCATGACCTGGCCCAGGTCGCCCGGCGTCGGCGTGCCCGGCGGCGCGATGCCGACGATGCCGAACACCCCCTTGCTGGCCAGCGCGTTGGGCACGGCCGCCAGCACGGCGGGGACGCCGGTGGTGTCGAAGGCGTAGTCGACGCCCTTGGGCAGGATGGCGCGCACGGCGGCGGCCAGGTCCGGCGAAGCGGCGGGGTCGATCACGTGCGTCGCGCCGAACTCCAGCGCCAGCTCGCGGCGCGCGGCGACGGGTTCGACCAGGATGATCGTCGAGCAGCCCTGGATCTTGCCGCCCATCACCGCGCTGAGGCCGACGGGCCCGCCTCCGGTGACCAGCAGCGTCGAGCCGGCCTCGCAGGCCAGCGACCGCATCACGCCGCCGGCGCCGGTCTGGACGCCGCACCCCAGCGGCCCGACCAGTTCCAGCGGCAGGTCGTCCGGCACCTTCACCAGGTTGCGCTCGTAGGTCAGGGCGTGGGTCCCGAACGACGACTGGCCGAAGAAGTTGCTGGCGACGGGTTCCCCGCCGTCGCTGATGGCCTTGGAGCCGTCGGTGCGCATGCCGATGTAGTTCAGCATGGGCATGGTCTCGCAGTAGGGGGCGTCGCCCCGGTCGCAGCGCGAGCAGTGGCCGCACGAGCGGAAGGTGATGCCGACCCGGTCGCCGACCGCCACCTTGGTCACGCCGGCGCCGATCTTCTCGACGATGCCCGAGCCCTCGTGGCCCAGCACGGCCGGCGGCGCGATGGCCTGGCTCTCCTTGAACACGATGTCGGTGTGGCAGACCCCGACCCCGACGATCCGCACCAGCACCTCGTCGTCGCGGGGATCGTCGAGCGTGAGGGTCTTCAGCTCGAACGGCTTGCCGGCGCCGGTGGCGACCGCGGCCAGGATGTCCATCGTCTCTCTCCCGCGTTCCGTCGCCGTCGCCGGCGCGGACCGTCCCTGATCTATGGGGCGATCATGCGACGCTTGCCGTAGCGGCGGCCAACAGGAAGTTGCGGGGCGCGCGTCAGCTCTTCAGCGACCGCAGCGCCGCCTCATGGCGATAGGCGGCGATGTCGAACAGGGCGGCGTCCAGCGCGGCATGCACGGCGGGCAGGGCGCCTACGCCATCGGCCTCGGCGCGCCGGCAGGCTTCAGCCAGCCCGTGGGCGCCGACGCCGAGTGAGGCGCCCTTCACCGTGTGCACCGCGTCGCGCCAGCCTTCCGACTCGGCGACGAGCATCGGCGACCACAGCTGGGCCTGCTGCTCGAACAGTCCGAGCACCTCGTCGACGACCTGCAGATCACCGGCTGCGAAGCCCTCAAGATAAGGAAAATCAACGGCTCCGGTGATGTCTCTTCGCGCCACGAATATCGTCCTTGCGTCCACGAACTTTTCGAGTATGTTCCGCGCTCCTCGCCGCCAGCCACCGCAAGGGGCCGAAGCCGGGAACGGGTGTATAGCTCAGTTGGTAGAGCAGCTGACTCTTAATCAGCGGGTCCAAGGTTCGAATCCTTGTACACCCACCATTCCCTGATCGTTCGGGCCAACGCCGAACCGGGGGCTTCCGCAAAACAGACGATGATGGCCTACGCCGCCTCTCGGCGCGCGATCGCGCGTTCCAGCGCTTCGTAGAGCCGGTGCGGCTCCAGCGGCTTGGGCAGCCAGTCGGTCATGCCGGCGGCATGGCAAGCGGCGATCTGGGCCGGTTCTGCGCCAGCGCTGAAACCGATCACCGGCACGCCGGCGTTCTGGCCGTCCGAGGCGCGCAGCCGGCGGGTGGCCTCGTTGCCGTCGATGCCCGGCATGTTCACGTCCATCAGCACCACGTCGAACGGCCTTTCCGCCAGCACGTCGAGCGCGTCCTGCCCGTTGGAGGCGGTGGCGAACTCGACGTCGAGGGGCTGGAGCACCAGCGCCAGCGTACGGCGGTTGATCTCGTGGTCGTCCACGGCCAGCACCCGCAGGCGGCGCTGCAGGCGCGGCTCGGGCGCGTCGCCGTGGCTGGCCTCGTCGCAGGGCTCTCCGGCGGGCAGGGCGACCTCGAAGGTGAAGGTCGCGCCCTGGCCGACGGCGCTGTCCGCCGTCAGTTCGCCGCCCATCAGCCGGGCGAGGTCGCGGCTGACCGTCAGGCCCAGGCCCGTGCCGCCGTAGGTGCGGGCCACCTCGGCCGAGCCCTGGGCGAACGGCGCGAACAGCCGCTGCATCGCGTCGGCCGTGATGCCGGGGCCCTGGTCGCGGACCCGGAAGCGGATGCGCCGCGCCTCGGCGTCGACGGCGCCGGTCGCTTCCAGCAGCACGGCGCCGTGCTCGGTGAACTTGATGGCGTTGGAGATCAGGTTGTTGAGGATCTGGCGGATGCGGAAGGGGTCGCCCTTGATCCACATCGTCTCCGGCGGGGCGCACTCGATGGTCAGGCCCTTGGTCCTGGCCTGCGGCTCCCAGAAGCGCACGGTTTCCTCGACCAGGGTGCGCAGCTCGAAGTCGCGCGTCTCCAGGCTCATGGCCCGGGCCTCGATCTTGGAGTGGTCGAGCAGGTCGTTGAGCATCGCGGCCATCAGCCGGCTGGCGTCGACGATCAGGTCGGCGGCGTGGGTCACGCGCTCCGACGCCTGGTCGCCGCGCATCACCTGCGCTCCGGCGAGGATGGCGCTGACCGGCGTGCGGAGCTCGTGGCTGACGATGGCGGCCATGGCGGCGCGGTCGGCCATGGCGGCCTCGGCCTCCTCCAGCCGGCGCTCGGCCTGTGCCAGGGCGGTGATCTCGGCGCGGCGGGCGGTGTTGATCTGGTTCCAGACGGCCAGGATCGCGCCGAAGAACAGGGCGATGGCCAGGATCAGCAGCGGCAGGTGCTCGGCGTGGCCCCGCAGCACCGCCTCGACCGGCAGCACCGGCAGCACGACCAGATAGGGCGTCGCGCCGAGCAGGAACAGCGGCCGGTTGTCCGGCGACGAGGCCACGTTGGTGAGCAGGCCTCCGCAGATCATCAGCAGCGAGACGGTGATCAGCACCGGCATGCCGGTCATCCAGAGGACCACGCCCATCAGGGCGTGGATCGAGGACATCAGCACGATGGCCGCGAGCGCCAGTCCCCTGGACGCCGTCCCGGCGCCGGCCGCGTCCGCGCGACGGAAGCGGGCCATGGCGGCGAACTCGAACAGCTGGACGGAGGCGCTGACGGCCAGCCACGGAACGATCCAGGCGGCGTCGCCCGCCGCGTGCAGCGACCAGGCCAGCACGAGCGCCAGCAGGATCCGGATCGGAATCTGCTTCACCCGCTCCGCGGCGCTCGCGGGCAGGTGCGGAAAAACGGAACTGA
>JBIICO010000109.1:0-10675 GCA_044238855.1 Caulobacter sp. | reverse complement strand
GAGTGGCTGTTCGGGCCGCCGATCTGGTCGATCAGGGCGATCTTCTCCTCCATCGGCTCGAACTTCATGTTGTAGGGGCCCATGGCGTTGACCATGCCCAGCGGTCCGCCCTCCTGGCTGGCGCCGTTGTCGGACAGGACCAGGATCAGGGTGTCCTCGCGCAGGCCGGCGTCTTCCAGGAAGGTGACGAGGCGGGCGAGGTGCTGGTCGGCGTGCTCCAGCATGGCGGCGTAGGCGGCCTGCAAACGGGTGAACAGCCGCTGCTCGTCCGGCGAATGGTCGGCCCAGGCGCGGACGTGGTCGTTGCGGTCCGGCATCTTCGTGTCAGGCGGCACGACGCCGAGCGCCTTCTGGCGGGCGAGGCGCTCCTCGCGCTCCACGTCCCAGCCGCGCGAGAATACCGCATCGTATTTTTCGATCAGATCCCGCGGGGCCTGATGCGGGGCGTGGCAGGCGCCGAGCGCGACCCAGGTCAGCCACGGCGTATCCGGCGCGTCGGCGGTGTGGTCGGCGATGTAGCGGATCGCCTGGTCCACAAGGTCGGCGGTCAGGTGGTAGCCGGTCTCGAAGGTCCCCGGCGCCTCGACCGGCGTGTTGTCGCGCACGAGTTCCGGCGAGTACTGGTCGGTCTCCGCATCGAGGAAGCCGTAGAAGCGGTCGAAGCCGCGGCCCAGAGGCCAGCCGTCGAACGGGCCGGTCGCGCCGCTCTCGGTCAGAGGCGTCACGTGCCACTTGCCCAGCATGTAGCTGCGATAGCCGTGCGGCTTGAGCATCTCCGGCAGGATGCCGGCCTCGCGCGCGATCTTGCCGCGATAGCCGGGATAGCCGCTGTCGAAGTTGGCCAGGCAGCCGACGCCCACGCTGTGGTGGTTGCGCCCGGTCAGCAGCGCCGCCCGCGTCGAGCACATCGCCGTGGTGTGGAAGCCGGTGTAGCGCAGCCCGGCGCCGGCGATCGCGTCTATGGTCGGGGTGTCGATCGGCGAGCCGTAGCAGCCGAAGTCAGAGAAGCCGACGTCGTCGAACAGCACCACCAGGATGTTGGGGGCGCCTTTCGGCGGCTTGGACGGTTCCGGCCAGAACGGCGTGGAATCTTCGATGGTCCTGCCGATCTTCGCGGTCATGGCGATCTCCCTGTTTGGCGGGAGAATAGGCACGGTTCGTGCCTGTTACTAGTGGGTAACGTTTTGGCGTGTCCCGATGTTGGGCGGAGGCGCGGGATCAGGTGAAGGGCGACGCCCGCCCCACCCGGGTCAGTGGCAAAATTCAATCTCTGGTCGATCTCGGCGCGATTGTGCATCTTCCCGAGCGGGGCGGGGAGAACGGGCGGCATGCGTCGCTGGTGGTGGGTCAATCACAGTCCGACGGCGCGTCGGGAGGTGGCCGGGGACTATCTGTGGTCGCCCCGGACCGAGCGGAACGGCGCGCGCAGCCCCTTCTACGACAACATGCGGCGGGCGGGGCCCGGCGACCTGATGCTGTCCTACGCCGGCGGACGGCTGAGGCATGTGGGGCGGGTGATCGACTACGCCTTCGCCGCGCCCGAGCCGGGTGGCGACCGTGACGGCTGGTGGCTGCCGGTCCGCTGGACGGCCCTGTCGCCGTCGGTGAGCCCGCGCGAGGTGATCGGGCGGCTGGGACCACTGATGCCGGGTCGCTATGCGCCGATCGATCCGGCTTCGGGCCTGGGGCGGCAGAAGGCCTTCATGACCGAGATCAGCGAGGCGGCGTTCGAGACGGCCGTCGCGCCGGCCCGCTTCGACCGGTCCGCGCTGGAGCGCGACGACGGTCCGATCGCGGAATATCCGGCGGTCGCCCGTGGCCTGGACGAGGCGCTGGAGCGGGCGATCGTCGAGGACCCCGGTCTCGACGCCACCCAGAAGCGGCAGCTGGTCACCGCGCGGCGCGGGCAGGGGCTGTTCCGCGAGAATGTGCGCGCCCTGGAGCCCGCCTGCCGGCTCACGGGCGTGGCCAATCCCTGGCTGCTGATCGCCAGCCACATCAAGCCGTGGCGGGCCTGCAGCACCGCCGCCGAGCGGCTGGACGGCGCCAACGGCCTGCTGCTGACGCCCGATGTCGACCTGCTGTTCGATCGGGGGTTCATCAGTTTCGAGGACGAGGGACGGGTGCTCGTCTCGCCGCGCCTGAAAACGGACGACATGGCGCGGCTCGGCCTAGGCCGTCTGGCCCGGCGAAAGACACGGCCGTTCGCGGCGCGCCAGGCGCGCTATCTCGAATGGCATCGGCGCTGGGTCTTCCTGGAGTAGGCGCCAGGACGGCCGCCAAGAAAAAACGGGCCAGTGCTTCCACCGACCCGTTTCGCATTGCCGAGGTCTGGTCGAGACCCTGGAGCACCGCCGGGCCGGATGAATTCATCCGACCGGATCAGCCTGCTCCAGATTCAAGGTTCAGAGCGGTTGCAGAGCGCCGGCGGCGGTCTTGCCGCTGCGACGGTCCTGCTCGAGCTCGTAGGCGACCTTTTGGCCTTCGTTGAGGCTGCGCAGGCCGGCGCGTTCAACGGCCGAGATATGGACGAAGATGTCGTTGCCGCCGTCGTCCGGCTGGATGAAGCCGTAGCCCTTGGTGGTGTTGAACCACTTAACAGTACCGGTAGCCATAGTCGTAGAGCCTCTTAGGGGTAGAACCATACCGCCCGCGGGCGGCTAAGACGAAATTTGCAAGGAAATCGGGGCGAGTCCGGGGCTCGATCCGTGATGAAACAAGCGAACAAGAGAGCGCGTCCGAACCGTTGCAGAGCTTCGACAGGCAAACCTTGGCACATTCCCTCTGGACGGGAAAGCGGGGTTCGACGGGTTCACGGGCGCCTCAGGGTTTCACCCCACTGCACAACCGAAACCTGTGTTATATGGTCCACCCGCGCCAAGGCTGAGCGCCTGTCAGAGGGGGAGAATGGACATGGCGTTTCCCACCGCCGTCAACGACCAGATCACCGACGCCGTCACCCAGAGCAACGTCAAGGTGGTGGGCGAAGCCCCGGCCATGGCGCTGGGGAGCGTCTACCAGACAGCCGCCCACTCGCTGGGCCTGCTGTTCGAGAACGCGGTCGCCGCGCAGCAGCAGCAGAACACCATCGCCCAGGCAGCCGTCGCCCAGGGCGTGGCCCAGATCTACGCCGCCGGCCGCGGGCCGGTGAGCTGAGGACGGAGAGAACGACATGGCTGAACCCACCGCCGTCAATGGCCAGATCACCGACGCCGTCACCCAGGCGAACCTTTCGGTCGTCGGCGAGGCGCCGGCCCTGAGCCTGGGCAACGTCTATCAGACCGCCGCCCATTCGACCGGGCTGATGTTCACCAACGCGGTCGCCGCCCAGCAGCAGCAGACGATCGTCGCCCAGGCCGGCGTCGCCCAGGCCGTCAACCAGATCTACGCCGCGGGCAAGCCGGGGATCTGATCCCCTTGCCAGATACCCTGTCCCGCCCGCGCCGGAGGAAGCGCCCGATGCCAGACAGCAGCGCCGTCAATTCGCAGGTCACCGACTCGGTGACCCAGGCCAACGTCAAGGTTCTGGCCGAGGCCCCGGCCATCGCCATGGGCTCGCTCTACCAGACCATCGGCAATTCCGTCGCCATGGCGGCGGCCAACGCCGTCTACGCCCAGCAGCAGGCCAACGTGACATACCAGGCGGCCACCACCCTCGCGGTCGAGATGCTCATCAACGGGCCCGGCGGCGGCGCGACGGCCAACCGCACGTTGGCGGACGTGACGCCGCCGTCGCCCGCAGCCGCCGCCGGCGGAACGGAGACCAGCTGAGATGGCGAGGAAACCGCAGGGCGCCCAGCCCGATCCCGGGCCCGCCGCGGCGAAGGTAGCGGGGGGCTCTGGTGAGATCGGCTCCGGCGGCGCGCCGGGCGCCGGCCCCGAGGCCGAGGCGGCCCAGTTCGCGGCCGGCGCGCTGGACGTCGCGGCGGTCCAGACCGCCTGCATCGCGCTGAGCGACGCGGCGCAGCATGTGCGGCGCACCGCGATCCTGGCCGAGGCCGCGACCATCGCGGCCCTGACCCGGTCGCTGACGGCGGCGCCCGACGACAAGGGCTGGGTGCTGACGCTAGAAGCCGTCCAGCAGAGCATGCAGGGCGCGACCGGCGTGTTCAGTCAGATGAGCAAGGCGGCGTTGCAGCTCGTCAAGGACGCGCGGGCGGCCCGCTAGACCGCCAGCGCCCGCTCCAGGCAGCCGATCAGGCTGTCGGCGGTGAACGGCTTGCGCAGCAGGCAGGTGGCGCCCAGCGCGTCCGCCCGGGCGCGGGTGGCGGCGTCGTCGGCGAAGGCGGTGATCAGGATCACCGGCGTCGTGGTCCCGGCCGTGTTCAGCGCTTCCTTGAGGTCCAGGCCGCTCATGCCCGGCATCTGCACGTCGCTGACCACGCAGTCCGGCGCGCAGCCGGATTCCAGATAGGTCTCCGCCGAGCCGAAGGTCCGCACCGCATAGCCGAGAGAGCGCACCAGGCCTTCCAGCGAGACGCGGACGGCCTCGTCGTCGTCGACGACGGCGATAAGCGGCGGATGGGACAAGGGCGGATTTTCCTGCTGCGCGGTTCGCGGTCTTCAGCGCCGCATCATCCAATTGCAGGAAAGCCGATCGGGACGAAATTATACTGAGGTCTTATGACGTTAGGTCGCAGCCTCGGGCTTCAGCTTGAGCGCCTCGGCCATCTTGACCAGATCGGCCAGCGACCGGGCGCCCATCTTCCGCATCGCCGAGCCGCGATGGATCTTCACGGTGATCTCGCTGAGCTCCAGCCTGAAGGCCACCTGCTTGTTCATCAGGCCCGAGGCGACCAGCGCCATCACCTGCCGCTCACGCGGGCTCAGGGTCTCGTAGAGCGCCTTCAGGTCATCCAGGCCGCTCTGTTCGGCGCGGGTCGCCTCGTCCCTTTCGATGGCGGCGGCGACGGCGTCCAGCATGTCCTGGTCCCGGAACGGCTTGGTCAGGAAGTCGACGGCGCCCGCCTTCATGCCCCGCACGCTCATGGGAATGTCGCCATGGCCGGTCATCAGCACGATCGGCATCCGCACCCCGGCCGTCGCGAGCTGGGCCTGGAAGTCCAGGCCGCTGACCCCCGGCAGGCGGACGTCCAGCACCAGGCAGCCGGCGTTGGTCGCGGCGCCCGACTGCAGGAACTCCGGCGCCGAGCCGAACAGCGCCGTCTGAAGTCCCACCGAGCGGAACAGGCTGTCCAGCGCGGCTCGCAGCGAAGGATCGTCGTCGACGATGTGCACGGTGGGATTCTGCATCGCGCGATTGCTGGACCAGCGTTCCGTCGTCGTCAATAAAGGCAGGGACGGAGGCGGGCATGAAAGATCGATCGGCGGGCATCTCGCCTATATTCGCCTTCGACGGCGACCGAGATTTGCGCGCCCTGACCAACGCCATGCCGGCGCTGGTATCGTTCTACGACGCCGACCACATCTGCCGCTTCGCCAACGACTTCCACGTGGACTGGTACGGCCGCGAGCCCGCGACGCTGGTCGGCAGGCACATGAGCGACTTCATCGGGCCCGCCCACTTCGCCAAGCGGCTGCCCTACCTGGAAGAGGTCGCGAAGGGCCGGCCGGTGTCGTTCGACGCCCAGGTGCCGCACCGCGACGGCAGTCTGCACGACGCCGCCATCCGCTACATGCCGCGCGTCGGGCCCGACGGCTACGAAGGCTGCTACGTCATGGTCTTCGACATCGGCCGGCGGCAGCGCGAGCTGGCCGAGATGCTCGACGAGGCCCACGACGCCATCTTCGTGCGCGATCTCGAGGGGCGCATCACCTACTGGAACCGCGGCTGCGAGACCCTGTACGGCCACACGGGCCTCGATGCGCTGGGCCAGGACGCCGACAGCCTGCTCGGCACGCGCCTGCCGGGCGAGGGCGACGCCCATTCGCTGGACCTGCTGGTCTCCGGCCGCTGGGAAGGCGAGGTGCTGCGCCGCCTGAAGGACGGGTCGGACGCCGTCGTCGCCAGCCGCTGGTCCCTGCGCCGCGACATCGACGGCAAGCCGGTCGAGATCCTGGAGACCGGCCGCGACGTGACCGCCGCCCGCGAGGCCGAGGAGGCGCTCAAGCGCAGCGACTTCCGCTACCGCAATGTCTTCCAGGCGATGGCCGTGGCCTTCTGGGAGGTCGACTTCAGCCGCGTCGGCGGGATGCTGCAGAAGCTGCGGAGCGAGGGCGTCGTCGACTTCCCGCGCCATCTGGCCGAGACGCCGGGGCTGGTGCGCGAGATGATGGCCCGCAGCCGGACCATCGACGTCAATGAGAAGACGCTGCAGCTCTTTCGCGGCACCCGCGAGGACTTCCTGGGTTCGGTCGAGCCGTTCTGGGCGCGCAGCAGCGAAGGGGTGTTCGCCGAGAGCATCCTGGCCGTGCTGGCCCACAAGCCGCACTACGAGGCCGAGGCCAAGTTCCGACGGCTGGACGGCAGCGAGTTCGACGGCCTGTTCACCTGCTGCTTCCCGCGCGAGAGCGTGGCGGCCGGGACCATCCTGGTCGGCATCGTCGACATCACCGACCGTCTGAGGGCGCAGGACGAGGTGGCGCGGATCCAGGCCGAGCTGGCGCACGCGGCGCGCGTCTCGACCCTGGGCGAACTGACCGCCTCCATCGCCCACGAGGTCAACCAACCGCTGGCCGCCATCGTGACCAACGGCGAAGCCGGGCTGCGCTGGCTGAACCGGGCCGAGCCCGACCTGGACGAGACCCGCGCCGCCGTCGGCCGGATGATCGCCGAGGGACAGCGCGCGTCCGAGATCATCGCCCGCATCCGCGCCCTGGCGACCAAGGGGGAAACCGAGCGAGCGCCGCTGGACCTGGCCCCGCTGATCGAGGACGCGGCCCTGCTGGTGAGGCGCGAGGTGACCAGCCACGACGTGCGGCTCATGCTCAGGACCGCGCCGGGCCTGCCGCGGGTGACCGCCGACCGGGTGCAGCTGCAGCAGGTGCTGATCAACCTGATGGTCAACGCCATCCAGGCCATGTCGCGGCGGCAGGGCGGCCTGCGGGACCTGAGCGTCGCCACCGTGCTGGAGGAGGAGATGGTGGCGATCGAGGTGGCCGACACCGGCCCAGGCATCGCGCCCGAGAACATGGCCCGGCTGTTCGACGCCTTCTTCACCACCCGCGCGACGGGGATGGGCATGGGGCTGTCGATCAGCAAATCGATCGTCGAGGCCCACGGCGGCCGCATCTCCGCCCGCCCGGCCGAGGGCGGCGGCACGGTGTTCCGCTTCACGCTGCCGGTCGCGGAGTAGGCCGGGCCCATACCTTGGTATGCGTCGGAATGACCGTGCGTAGCATTTCGCGAATGTGATCCCGGGCGCACTGTCGCGTCATCGAAACGACAGGGGGCCAAGCCATGAACGACCAGACCTCGAACACCGACGCCGGTTCTTCGCGCCGCGACGTGATGCTCGGCGCCGCCGGACTGGCCATCGCCTCGACCCTGCCCCTGGCGGCCTGCGCCGCCGACCCCAAAGCCGCGAGCCACGGAGAGACCGACATGCCTTACGTCACCGCCAAGGATGGAGCCCAGATCTACTACAAGGACTGGGGCAAAGGTCAGCCGATCGTGTTCAGCCACGGCTGGCCGCTGACGGCGGACGACTGGGACGCCCAGATGATGTTCTTCGCCAACAACGGCTATCGCGTCATCGCCCACGACCGCCGGGGCCACGGCCGCTCGACCCAGACCTGGGACGGCAACGAGATGGACACCTATGCCGACGACCTGCTGGTGCTGGTCGAGCATCTGGACCTGAAGGACGCCATCCACATCGGCCACTCGACCGGCGGCGGCGAGGTCACCCGCTTCCTCGGCCGGCACGGCACGAAGCGCGCGGCGAAGGCCGTGCTGATCGGCGCGGTGCCGCCCCTGATGCTGAAGACCGACGCCAATCCGGAAGGCCTGCCGATCGAGGTGTTCGACGGCATCCGCGCCTCCGTGCTGGCCGACCGGTCGCAGGCCTATCGCGACATCCCGGTGCCCTTCTACGGCGCCAACCGTCCCGGCGCGCCGGCCAACAAGGGTCTGCAGGAGAAGTGGTGGCTGCAGGGCATGATGGGCGGGATCAAGCCGCACTACGACTGCATCAAGGCCTTCTCCGAGACCGACTTCACCGAGGACCTGAAGAAGATCGACATCCCCGTCTTCGTCATGCACGGCAGCGACGACCAGATCGTCCCGATCGTCGCCTCTGCCCACAAGACCATCAAGCTGCTGAAGAAGGGCACGCTGAAGGTCTACGAGGGCTACGACCACGGCATGGCCGCCAGCCACGCCGATGAGATCAACAAGGACCTGCTGGCCTGGCTGAAGAGCGCCTAGCCCAAACCGGACCGGCGCCGGCCCCGCCCCCCGTGGCCGCGCCTCCAGGACCGTCTCCCGCTCCTCCCCCGTGAGGGAGGCGGTCCGCCCGCGAACCCCGTCGCCGCAAGGCGGCGGGGTTTTCGCATGGGCTCAGCCGACGCCCCGCTGGGCCTCGGCGATGAGCGCGCGCAGGGCGGCGCGGACCTGCGGCCCGTCGAGGTGAGCGTCGATCTCGCCGTAGCCTTCGGACTGCAGCTTGCGCTTGATCGCGCCGATCGTCGGCAGCATGCCGGTGTGAGCCAGCTGGTAGGCGCGTTCTACGAGGGTGGGTTTGAGGTTTGTCATGGCTGATCCGCGGTCGCGTTCATCCTGCTCCGGCATGATCGTCCCGTCCGTCCGGCGGTCGACACATCACTGTTTCGGGGTCGGCGAGGGCGTCGCCGGCTCGCTGGTGTTGGAATCCGCCCGGTCGCCCGAGGCCGGCGGTCCGGCATCGGCGGCCGGCGCGCTGGTGGACGAGGTCCCCGGCGCGGGCTGCGGCGTGGCGGTGGTCCCGGTGGCGGTCGCGTCGTCCATCCCGGCGGTCGCCGGTGGAACGTCGCTCGCCGGGGACGCGGTGTCTTCCGTCTTCGAACAGGCGGCCGTGGCGAGAAGGGCGATGACGACGGCGCCGGCCGCCGGGAGGCGAATGGTCATGGCAAGGCTCCTGGGTGTTTCGAACCAGCGCGGGAACAGCCGTCACGGTTCCCGCGTGGTTCTGAACAGACGAACCCGGCCGCCGTTCCCGCCGGTTTCGGCGTGGGGCGCGCGGCGAAGTGAAACGGTCCCCCTCTTCGGGGCATGACGGCGCGGCGACGGGCGACGACCCTTGGAGGGAGGAAACAGAGGGAGCATCGATGAAGACGCCGATCCTGGCGGCCGCCGCGACCGCCGGCGCCGCCGCGCTGGCCATGGCGCCCGCCGCGCCCCAGGCGCAGGGCCGCCCGACGTTGACCTACGAAGCGGCCATTCGCTGCGCCGCCGCCTACAGCGGCGAGGCGGTCCGCGCCAGTGGCGACCGCCAGCGGGAGCTGGTCGAGTGGACGGGCCTCTCCCTGCGCCGCGCCGACGACCTGGCCAGGGCCCGGGGCATGGCGCCGGCCCAGGTCTACGACGACTTCGGCAAGGCCGGCATCGCCCTGCGCCGCGAGCCGATGACCACGGTCCACGAGCTTCAGGGCCGCTGCCTGCTGACCGCGGCCATGCCGATCAAGCCGCCGGTGACCGGCGCGGCGACGCCGACCTGCAAGGCGGTGAAGGCCATCCTCGCCGCCGGGGCCGAGCCGACCGCGTTCCGGTCGATCAGCGCGCCGGCCAAGGGGGGCTTCACGGCCGGCAAGCTGATCCCGCCGGGGCTGAAGAGCTGCAGCGTCTATCCGTCGATCGGGACCTACAGCTGCGCCGTGCTGGACCTGCCGCCGGCGGCGGGCTGGGACCGGTTCCACAAGCTGCGAGACGAGGTCGAGTCCTGCGTCGGCAAGCCGGTGCTGTACGACATCATGCGCGGCGGCAAGGGCGGCATCGCCCGCCTCGGCCCCGGCGCCAAGCCACGCGTGTCGGTCGCGGTCACCGAGCTGGACGGCAAGGCGATGGTCAGCCTGACGGTGGAGGCGGAGTAGGGGGCGTTCGCGCGACCGGCGTGAAACGTCTACGCCACGAATACGGCTATCTGGCGGAGGTGTTCCTGTGGCGCACCGTGCAGGATCGGCGCTCGAACTCATCGCCGTGGCGCGCGCGGAACTCGGAGACGAAGGCTAGGCCTTCGCCGGCTTCTGCAGCAGTTCGATCAGGTAGCCGTCCGGGTCCCTGGCGAACCCGACCACCGCGTCGCCCAGCCCCGGCACGGGCGCCGGCTCGCGCACGATCTCGAACCCGGCCTCGCGAATGGCGGCGGCGGTCGCCGTCGGGTCGGGGACGTAGAGGACGATCTTGACCGGATTGTCGCGGTAGGTCCGCACGGATCCGTCCGTCCAGTGCATCAGCACCAGCGCCGCGCCCCGCCCTTCGTACCCGACGACGATCTCGTCCATGTGGTCCAGCTTGAAGGTGGTTATGACCTTCATGCCGATGAGACCGGTGTAGAAATCGGCAGACGCGGCGAGGTCGCTGACGCCGATGCCGAAGGCGCCGATGTAGGGGGTGGTCATGGCGGGCTCCCGTTTTTCGAAGGCATAGTACGGGAAGAGGCCGTCCACTAGCAGGTCTTGGCGGGGAAGGTGGAGCAATCCGGATGGTGGTTCACCGTGGCCATGGTGGAATCGCCGCCCCATAGGCGACCTCGCCCATGGAGCAACTCTGCCGCAAGGCATCAGGAAGAAAGGGCGG
>JBIICO010000273.1:0-4217 GCA_044238855.1 Caulobacter sp. | reverse complement strand
GCTCCTCGAAGGGGCGGATGGCTACCAGAGCGGCCCCGCCGTTTCAATGGCTTCGCACGGTCGCATTGCCTTACCGTTACCGCCGGACCTATAAGCCGCCCGTAATTCGCGTCTTTCCAGAGTCTCCGAGGAATCGCATGAGCGCCGACTTCGCCGCCGCCCGGCTCAACATGCTGGATAGCCAGGTTCGTCCGGCCGACGTCACCGACTGGGCGCTGCAGGACGCGATCGGGGCCGTGGCCCGCGAGTCGCTCGTTCCGGCGAGCAAGCGGTTCGCCGCCTACGCCGATACGGAAGTGGAATACGCGCCGGGGCGCTGGCTGCTGCGCCCGCGCGATGTCTCCAAGCTGCTGCAGTTCCTGCGTCCGGAAGCCGGCGAGCGGGTGCTGGCCGTGGCGGCGCCCTACGCGGCGCTGGTGCTGGAGGCCATGGGCCTGACCGTCGACCGGGTCGAGGGCGAGGACCTGACCGCGTTGCCGGGCGCCGGCTACGACATCGTCGTGGTGGAAGGCGCCGTGGCCAAGGCCGCCGAGGCCTGGACCGCCGCGCTGGCGCCGGGCGGCCGCCTGGGCCTGGTCGAGCGGTCCGGTCCGGCCGGCAAGGCCGTCATCTACGTTCGCGCCGAGGACGGCGTCGGAGCCCGGCCGGTGTTCGAGGCGACGCCGCCTTACATTGCCGGTTTCGAACCCGTTCACGGTTTCGCCTTCTAATCGACCGTTGCTGAAACACGTCGGCAAAGGGCGCGTGAAAAAAGCTTAACTCGCCGCCACTGGCGGCGGCGAATACAGGCGATCATATAAAGGCTCGCGTCGCGTCGTGAGCCGCCGGGGATATTGCATGTCTAAGAGTCGTCGGGCGGGCCTTCTCGCCGCCGTTTGCAGCGTCGGGCTTCTGGCCGGAGCCGTGGGTCAGGCCCACGCCGAGACCCTGGCTGACGCCATCGCGCTCGCCTACCAGACCAATCCGACCCTGCAGGGCCAGCGCGCCAGCCAGCGCGCCCTCGACGAGAGCGTCGTCCAGGCCCGCAGCGGCTATCGTCCGACGGTGAGCGCCTCGGCCGACGCCAGCTGGTCCGACAGCGACGTGGGCAACAGCGGCGCCGACACCAACACCACCCGCAGCAGCGGCGCGGGCCTCAGCATCAGCCAGCCGCTCTACACCGGCGGTCGCGTGGCCGCCTCGGTCTCCGCCGCCCAGGCCGACATCAACACCGGCCGCGAAGGCCTGCGCAGCGTCGAGGCGCAGATCATCCAGGCCGTGGTCACCGCCTATGTCGACGTCCGTCGCGACCAGGAACGCCTGCGCATCGCCAACGAGAACGTCTCTGTCCTGATGCGCCAGCTCGACGAGGCCAAGGCGCGCTTCGAGGTCGGCGAGATCACCCGCACCGACGTCGCCCAGGCCGAGGCCCGCCTCGCCGCCGCCAAGGCGTCGCAGTCGTCCTCGCAGGCCCAGCTGGCGATCAGCCGCGCCTCGTACGCGGCCGTCGTCGGCCAGAACCCGGGCGACCTGGCCGCCGAGCCGGATCTCGAGAATCTGCTGCCCAAGTCGGTCGACGAGGCCTTCGAGGCCGCCGAGAAGACCAACCCGCAGATCCTCGCCGCCGAGTACAGCGAGCGCGCCAGCGCCGCGCGGCTGGCCGGCGCCCGCGCCGAGCGCCGCCCGACCGTCTCGGCTTCGACCAGCATCGGCTGGGACGCCTCCGACGCGACGGGCCTGTTCAGCACCGGCACCGGCGGCCAGTTCGAGAACTACCAGCAGGCGGTCAGCGGCTCGGTCACCGTTCGCGTGCCGATCTTCACCGGCGGCCTGACCAACTCGCAGGTCCGCGCGGCCAACGAGCGCAACAAGGCCGACCAGTTGGGTATCGAGGAAGCGCGCCGCGACGCGCTGCGCACGGTCTCGCAGGCCTGGAACAGCCTGATCGGCGCTCGCGCCAACCTGGTCGCCAACGAAGAGCAGGTCCGCGCGACCCGCATCGCCTTCGAAGGCGTGCGGCAGGAAGCCCAGGTCGGCCTGCGCACCACGCTCGACGTGCTGAACGCCGAGCAGGAGCTGCGCAACGCCGAGCTCGCGCTCGTCAACGCCAATCGCGACGAGTACGTGGCCGCCGCCATCCTGCTGGCCGCGATGGGCAAGCTCGAGGCGCAGTACCTGATCCCGGAAGAGCCCCGCTACGATGTGCGGGCCAACTCCCGCCGCGTGAACAGCGCCTTCGGCTGGGTGCCGTGGGAGCCGATCGTCGAGATGGTCGACCGCGTCGGCGGCCCGCCGATCCCGGCTCCGCCGGCCGATGCGCCCATCGCCACCTCGAAATAGTCCTGTCACAACGCAAAGGTCGCAGCGCCGGACCGCGTTCGGCGTTTGCAGGATCGTCGGCGCGCGCTTAGGCTAGCGTCTGGAATCGACCCGTCCTCAGGTATTGCTCGCCCCATGTCCGATCAGACCGCCCAGGAACCGACGATGGAGGAGATTCTCGCCTCCATCCGACGCATCATCTCCGAGGACGATGCGCCGCCTGCCGCGGCCGCCGCGCCCGAGCCGGAGCCCGAGCCGCAGGCCGCCCCCGCGCCGGCCGCCTTCACGCCGGCCGAACCCGACGACGAGGACGAAGACGTCCTCGAACTGACCGAAACGGTCAGCGACGTCGAGACGCTGGGCGACCTCGACGTCTATCCCAAGGCCGAGGCTGCGCCGGAACCGGAAGCGGCCGCCGCGAGCTGGGACGAGCCGGAGATCGAAGCCGCGGCCGAGCCCGCGCCGGAAGCCTATGTCGCGCCGGCCTATACGCCGTCGTCGAACGTCTCGGTTCATGGCGAGATGACCGTCGTCGAGCTGGTTCGCGCCATCCTCGAGCCCAAGCTCAACGAATGGGCCGACGAGAACCTGGAACGCGTCGTCGACAGCGCCGTCCGCCAGATCCTCACCGAAAAGCTCGGCCGAGTATTCCGCTAAGCCATAGAGGCCGGCGCCCGTAGCCTGGGCGGCCGGCCTTGCCGCTTCGCGATCCCGATCACCTTTGATAGAGACCGGCGGCCCGCACTTCGCGCGCCGCCCGTTCTCGTTTGCAGAATTCCCATGCTTGATAAGACCTTCGATCCCCAGACCGTCGAGCCGCGCCTGTACGAGGCGTGGGAGAGCTCGGGCGCCTTCAAGCCGACCGACGATCCGAACGCCGAGCCGTTCAGCATCGTCATCCCGCCGCCGAACGTGACCGGCAGCCTGCACATCGGCCATGCGCTGAACAACACGCTGCAGGACGTGCTGATCCGCTTCCAGCGCATGCGCGGCAAGGCGGCCCTTTGGCTGCCCGGCACCGATCACGCCGGCATCGCCACCCAGATGGTCGTCGAGCGCCAGCTGGCCGAGCAGGGCAACATGGGCCGCCGCGAGATGGGCCGCGAGGCTTTCGTGGCCAAGGTCTGGGAATGGAAGGCGGAGAGCAGCGGCACGATCCAGAACCAGCTGCGCCGCCTGGGCGCCAGCTGCGACTGGTCGCGCGAGCGTTTCACGCTGGACGAGGGCCTGTCGGCCGCCGTTCGCAAGGTCTTCGTCCAGCTCTACAAGGAAGGCCTGATCTACCGCGACAAGCGGCTGGTGAACTGGGACCCGCACTTCCAGACCGCGATCTCGGACCTCGAGGTCGAGCAGAAGGACGTCGACGGCGCCTACTGGCACTTCGCCTATCCGCTCGAGAACGGCGTCACCTACCAGTACCCCGTCGCGTTCGACGATGAGGGCGCGCCGACCGAGTACGAGACGCGCGACTACATCGTCGTCGCGACCACCCGGCCGGAGACGATGCTGGGCGACACCGCCGTCGCCGTGCATCCGGACGACGAGCGTTATCAGGGTCTGATCGGCAAGACCGTGAAGCTGCCGATCGTCGGCCGCTCGATCCCGATCGTCGGTGACGACTACGCCGACCCGACCAAGGGCTCCGGCGCGGTGAAGATCACGCCGGCCCATGACTTCAACGACTTCCAGGTCGGCAAGCGCCATGGCCTAGAGGCGATCAACATTCTCGACGCCTTCGGCAAGATCAACGAGAACGCCCCGGCCGAGTTCGTCGGCCAGGACCGCTTCGTCGCGCGCAAGATGATCGTCGAGCGCTTTGAACAGCTCGAACTGCTCAAGGGCATCGAGAAGACCCGCCACATGGTCCCGCACGGCGACCGCTCCGGCGTCGTCATCGAGCCCTGGCTGACCGACCAGTG
>JBIICO010000272.1:0-4220 GCA_044238855.1 Caulobacter sp. | reverse complement strand
CGACATCGCCACGATCATCTATTGCGGCGAGACCGACAGCCTGCATCGCGCGGTCTTCGAGAGCTGGGAGGAGGCGAAGGCCGCCCACGGCGCCACGGAAATCCTGGCGAGACTGAACATCACCGGCGCCGTTCGTCGCGCCGAACAGGCGGACCTGATCGGCAAGCATCGTCCGGCGATGAACCCGCCGCCGGCCGGGGCCCGCTCGGCGCCGAAGGCGGTGAAGGCCAAGGCCGAGAAGGCCGCCGGCGAGCCGGACGGCGACGACGCCGGCCTCGAAATCCCGCCGAAGAAGGCCCCTCGCAAGACCGGCTGAGACGACCCCGGAGCGTTCCCTGTGGACGCTCCGGTGCACGGTCCGTGGGCGAACGCGGATTCTCGTGTTGACGAGAACAAAAGCGGAAACTAGAACAAAGGGGCAACTCGGCAAGGGAGGCCCGAATGGCCCGCATCGCTCGTGAATCGCTCGCTCTTGTGTCCGTCGTCGGTTTCGTCTGGATGATGTGTTCGGTCGCCTATCTGGCCGCCTGAAACTTCGTCGCCCGGCGCTGAATCGTCGTAGGACGGACGTCTTGCTGAAGGAGTAGCCGCAATGGCCGAGGCCGCCGCCGTGGAGACCGCCGGAAAGGGGTTCGTCCACCTGCGGGTCCGGTCGGCCTATTCGCTGCTCGAAGGCGCCATCAAGGCCGACGTGGTCGGCAAGCTGGCGGGCGGCCTGGACATGCCGGCGGTGGCGGTGGCGGACCGGGCCAATCTGTTCGGGGCGCTGGAGTTCTCGGTCACCGCCAAGGACGCGGGCGTCCAGCCGATCATCGCCTGCGCCGTTCCGGTGACCGGCATCGGCGAAGGCCCGCCGGAACGCTGGGCCCGCACCCCGACGATCGTCCTGCTGGCGCAGAGCGAGCGGGGCTACCTCAACCTCACTGAAATCTCGTCCTCGGCCTATCTGGACATCGACCCGGCCGACGAGCCGAGCGTGCCCTGGTCGAAGGTGGTCGAGCACGCCGAGGGGCTGCTGCTGCTGACCGGCGGCGCGGACGGTCCGGTCGACCCGCTGTTCGCGGCGGGCAAGGCGGCCGAGGGCGGCATCGCGCTGGCCGAGATGCACCGCGTGTTCGGCGACCGCCTCTATGTGGAGCTTCAGCGGCACGGCATGCGCAGCCAGGCGGCGGCGGAGCCGGGCCTGGTGGCCTGGGCCTACGACAACGACGTGCCGCTGGTCGCGACCAACGACGTCTATTTCGCCAAGGCCGACATGTACGACGCGCACGACGCGCTGCTCTGCATCTCGGACGGTTCCTTCGTCGGCCAGGACGAGCGGCGGCGGGTGACAGCCGAGCACTGGTTCAAGCCGGCGGACGCGATGCGGGCGCTGTTCAGCGACCTGCCGGAAGCCTGCGACAACACGCTCGATATCGCCCGGCGCTGCGCCTTCATGGTCAACAAGCGCGATCCGATCCTGCCCAGCTTCCCGACGGCGGCCGGGCGGACGGAGAGCGAGGAACTGGCGCACCAGGCGGCCGAGGGTCTGCGCCGCCGGCTGGACGGCCTGGTCTTGGCCATGGACGAGTCCGAGTACTGGGCCCGTCTGGAGCGCGAGGTGGGCGTCATCCAGCGGATGGGCTTCTCGGGCTACTTCCTGATCGTTTCGGACTTCATCAAGTGGGCCAAGGCGCAGGGCATCCCGGTGGGGCCGGGGCGCGGTTCGGGCGCCGGTTCGCTGGTCGCCTGGGCCCTGACCATCACCGACCTGGACCCGCTGCGGTTCGGCCTGCTGTTCGAGCGCTTCCTGAACCCGGAACGCGTGTCGATGCCCGACTTCGACATCGACTTCTGCCAGGAGCGGCGGGAAGAGGTCATCGACTACGTCCAGGACAAGTACGGCAAGGGGCGGGTGGCCCAGATCATCACCTTCGGCACCCTGCAGGCGCGCGCCGTGCTGCGCGACGTCGGCCGGGTGATGCAGCTGCCGCTCGGCCTGGTCGACCGGCTCTGCAAGATGGTGCCGAACAACCCGGCCAACCCGACCACCCTGGCCCAGGCGATCAACATCGAGCCTCGGCTGCGCCAGGCGCGGGACGACGACCCGTCGGTCGCCCAGTGCCTGGAGGTGGCGCTGCGGCTGGAAGGGCTGTTCCGCAACGCCTCGACCCACGCCGCCGGCGTGGTGATCGGCGACCGGCCGCTGACCGAGCTGACGCCGCTCTACAAGGACCCGCGCTCGGACCTGCCGGCCACCCAGTTCAACATGAAGTGGGTCGAGAGCGCCGGACTGGTGAAGTTCGACTTCCTCGGCCTGAAGACCCTGACGGTGCTGGACCGCTGCGTGAAGCACATGGCCAAGCGCGGGGCGGAGGTCGACCTCAGCAAGCTGCCGCTTGACGACCAGGCCTCCTACGACCTGATGTCCTCGGGCCAGACGGTCGGCGTGTTCCAGCTGGAAAGCCAGGGCATGCGCGACACCCTGCGCAAGATGCGGCCCAACTCGCTGGAGGAGATCACGGCGCTGATCTCGCTCTACCGTCCGGGCCCGATGGACAACATCGACACCTTCGTCGACACCAAGTTCGGCCGCCGGGCGATGGACACGCTGCACCCCTCGCTGGAGCCGGTGCTGAAGGAGACCTACGGCGTCATCGTCTATCAGGAGCAGGTGATGCAGATCGCCCAGATCCTGGCCGGCTACAGCCTCGGCGAAGCCGACCTGCTGCGCCGGGCGATGGGCAAGAAGAAGAAGGAGGAGATGGACCAGCAGAAGGCCCGTTTCGTCTCCGGCGCCTCCGATCGGGGCGTCGATCCGGCCCAGGCCGCCTCCATCTTCGAACTGGTCGAGAAGTTCGCCGGCTACGGCTTCAACAAGTCGCACGCCGCCGCCTATGCGCTGATCAGCTACCAGACCGGCTGGCTGAAGGCGAACGCGCCGGTCGAGTTCCTCGCCGGCTCGATGAGCCTCGACATCAGCAACACCGACAAGCTGGCGGTGTTCTACCAGGACGCCCGCCGCTTCAAGATCACCATCCGGCCGCCGGACGTGAACCGTTCGGGGGCCGACTTCGAGGTCGAGGACGGCGAGGTGCTCTACGCGCTGGGCGCGGTGCGGAACGTCGGCTTCGCGGCCATGCAGCACGTGGTCGACGTCCGCCGCGAGGGCGGGCCCTATCGCGACCTGTTCGACTTCGTCGAGCGGGTCGATCCCAAGCTGGTCAACAAGCGAGCGCTCGAGAACCTGGCCCGGGCCGGGGCGCTGGACACGATCCACCCCAACCGCGCCCAGATCGTCGAGGCGGCGGACATCCTGATCGCCCACAGCCAGGCCGAGGCGAGCGACCGCAACTCCGACCAGCTCAGCCTGCTGGGCGGCGAGAAGACCGACAGCAACCGGCCGCGCCTGCCGCGCACCGAGCCCTGGGACCAGATCCGCCGGCTGGACGAGGAGCTCTCGGCGGTCGGCTTCTACCTGACCGGCCACCCGCTCGAGGACATGGTCGACGTCCTGCGCCGCCGCCGCACGACCATGGTCACCGAGGCCATCGTCCTGGCCGAGGGCGGGCACGAGGCCTTCCGCATGGCCGGCATGGTCCGTCGCCGCCAGGAGCGGGTGCAGCAGAGCGGCGATCGCTTCGCCTTCGTCTCCCTGTCGGACCCGACCGGCGAGTACGAGGTCCTGTTCCCGCCCGAGGCGCTGCGCAAGTGCCGCGACGCGCTCGAGCCGGGCAAGGCGGTGCTGGTCAAGATCCGCGCCAAATGCCGCGACGGCGAGGTGCGCTTCTTCGGCGACGACGCCGAGCCGCTCGACAAGGCGGTCGAGAACGTCGCCGCCAGCCTGCGGGTCCACGTCTCGCCCCAGTCCACCGAGATCGAGGCCCTCAAGCGCCGGCTGCTCCAGGCCGCCACCGCCAAGGGCGGCGAGGTGGTGCTGGTGGCGGGCCTGGGCGGCGGCAAGGAAGTCGAACTCAAGCTCCCTGGCTTCTACACCCTCGACGCCTCCCTCCGCGGGGCGCTGAAGACCGCGCCCGGGGTGGCCTATCTCGAGGACGTCTAGGGGGCGTCGCTGATCGGCCATTCCTCTCCGCCCCGGGAGCGTGGTGGGGCGCAGCGAGGTCGGCGAGGGAAGCTCGGCGCCTCCAATTGATCCGCTCATACCCGCGAAAGCGTGGACCCGGGCTTGATGGCCGCGAGTCCATCGAGCCTGGGCGCCGCCATCGACGCAGCGATTCCGA
>JBIICO010000075.1:0-14279 GCA_044238855.1 Caulobacter sp. | reverse complement strand
AAGCCCAGCCGCTCGGCCGGCGTGACGGTCTGGTCGACGACGAGAAGGCGACCGAGATCGGCAAGTCCGCCCTGACCCGCCCTGGCCCCGACGGCGTCCATCCGGACGAGATCGGCGACACCTACAAGAAGAAGCCGGGGTCGCTGACATGAGCGAGGCCGAACAGGCCGGCGACCGGACGGCCGAGAAGCAGCGGAGGATCCAGGACCAGGTCGAGGCGGCCGATGCGAAGGAAGGCACGGCCGCCAGGGAAGAGCGTTCCTTCGCCATGCAGGCGGGCGCGCGGGAATACCCCGCACCGCCCCTGCCCGCCCAGCACCAGGACAAGCCGGGGTCCGAAGCCGATCTCGAGCTCCAGCCGATGTACGACGCGCCCTTCTACAAGGGCTCGGGCAAGCTGGAGGGCAAGGTCGCGGTCATCACCGGCGGCGACAGCGGGATCGGACGGTCGGTGGCCGTGCTGTATGCCCGCGAGGGCGCCGATGTGGCCATCCTGCACTTGAACGAGGACGAGGACGCGGCGACCACGCGGATGGCCGTCGAACTCGAAGGACGGGAGTGCGTCGTCATCGCCGGCGACGTCAAGGACCGCGGCTTCTGCTTCGACGCCGTCAAGCGGGTCGTCGAGCGGTTCGGGCGCATCGACATCCTGGTCAACAACGCCGCCTTCCAGGTCCACACCAAGGACTTCCTCGACCTGACCGAGGCGCATTTCGACGAGACCCTGCGGACCAATCTCTACGGCTACTTCCACATGGCCCAGGCCGCCGTGCCGCACATGAAGCCGGGTTCGGCGATCGTGAACACCGGCTCGATCACCGGCATCGACGGCAGCAAGGAACTGGTCGACTACAGCCTGACCAAGGGCGGCATCCACGCCTTCACGCGGTCGCTGTCCGGCAACCTGCTGAAGAAGGGCATCCGCGTGAACTGCGTGGCGCCCGGGCCGGTGTGGACGCCGCTGAACCCGAGCGACAAGTCCGCCGAGGAGGTCGCCGAGTTCGGCTCCCAGGCCAAGATGGGCCGCCCCGCCCAGCCGGAGGAGATCGCCCCGGCCTATGTCTTCTTCGCCTCGCCGCAACTGAGCAGCTACATCACCGGCGAAGTGCTGCCGATCATCGGCGGCTACTGACAGGCGTCCTGCGGCGCCGACCGGTACGGCCGGGACAGGCGGAGCCGTGATCGACGGGCACGGCTCCGCCGCCCGGAGGCCTTTCGGCCCGCGAGTGGGGAGGTGGTGCGGAGCGCTCCGGGCTCACCCCGGAAGTCTGTGTGTGAACGTGTGAACGGTGGGAAGAACCAAAGCGCTCCGCGAGGATCGTTTTCCGGAAGCAGCCGGTAGCAGCCGTATTAGGGCTTAGCCGCCATGCCTCCGACGGGCGGGCGGCCAGCAAGCCGTCCCGGACCGCGTGAGTAACCCCCTCACGCCTGTCTCCCGTTCGCACCCCATCCCGTCGCCGCAAGGTCGCTGGCCATGCGCCCTCCCCGTGCTTCGAGACAGGCATAAGGATGGGCTGGCTCTCGAGGGCGGGGATGAATTTCCGACTCCCGGCCGGAGATTCCTCGGAAAGCCGAGCTGAATCAGAGGGTTGATCGCCTTGATGCCGGGGGCATGCCGCCGCTTACCGGCGCTCGTCCCACGCTGAAGCCGATGGCGCCACGCACTGAAGTGCATGTCCCCGCCGTGGCCCGCCCCATGACGGGGAAGGCAGATGTGCGACGGGGCGTCGGCCGGAGATGCGCCCTGCCCCGCAATCGCGCTATGACACCGGCGGACAAGGGGGCGCGGGATGGTTGGGACGACGCGGCGGGAGGCGATGGCCGGGGTCGCGGCCATGGGGCTGGCGATGCCGATGCCGGCCGTGCCCGGGCTGGGCGCGCCGGTGGTGCGGACCACCCACGGCCGGGTGCGCGGCGCCAGGGCCAACGGGATCCTGAGCTTCAAGGGCGTGCGCTACGGCGCCGACACCGCCCCGTTGCGCTTTCGGCCGCCGCGGCCCCCCAGGCCCTGGACCGACGTCCGCGACGCGCTCGCCTACGGCCCCGGCTGTCCGCAGCGAGGCAAGGAGGAGGTCCGGACCAGCGAGGACTGCCTCTTCCTGAACGTCTGGACCCCCGGCGCCGACAAGGGCAAGCGGCCGGTGATGGTCTACATCCACGGCGGCGCCTACAGCACCGGCTCCGGCTCCAGTCCGCTCTACGACGGGACGAGGATGGCGCGCCGGGGCGATGTGGTCGTCGTGACGCTGAACCACCGGCTCGGGCCGCTCGGCTATCTTTCGCTGGGCCGCCTGGGCGACCCGCGCTTCGCCGACAGCGGCAATGCCGGGCAGCTGGATCTGGTGCTGGCGCTTGAATGGGTGCGCGACAACATCGCCGCCTTCGGGGGCGATCCGAAGCGGGTCATGGTGTTCGGCCAGTCCGGCGGCGGGGCCAAGATCGCCACCCTGATGGCCATGCCCGTCGCCCGGGGGCTGTTCCACCGCGCCGCGACCATGAGCGGCCAGCAGGTCACCGCCTCCGGCCCACTCAACGCCGAGCGCCGTGCACGGACGTTCCTCGAGGCGCTGAAGCTCCCCGATGATCGGCTGGCCGAGTTGACCACCCTGCCGGTCGCGAGGCTGATCGAGGCCTGCGGGGCGAAGGATCCGATCCTGCCGAGCGGCGGCCTCTATTTCGGTCCAGTCCTCGACGACCGCTCGCTGGTCCGGCATCCGTTCTGGCCCGACGCGCCGCCGCAGTCGGCGAAGATCCCGATGATGATCGGCAACACCCATGACGAGACGCGGGCCTTCCTGGGCGGCGACGAGCGCAATCACCGCCTGACCTGGGACGAACTGCCGGCGCGGCTGGCGCCCGAGCTGCGGGTCGACATCACGCCCGAAACCGTCGTGGCCGAGTACCGTCGTCTATACCCGGGCTACTCGCCCAGCGACGTGTTCTTCGCCGCCAGCACCGCCTCGCGGTCCTGGCGGGCGGCGGTCATCGAGGCCGAGGCGCGGGCCCGGCAGGGCAGCCCGGCCTATGTCTACCAGCTCGACTGGAAGAGCCCGAAGGACGGCGGCAAATGGGGCGCACCACATACGCTCGACATCCCGCTGGTGTTCGGGACGCTGGACGCCGAGGGTTCGATCACCGGTACGTCGGCCGACGCCCGGGCCGTGTCCGACGTCATGCAGGACGCCTTCGTGGCCTTCGCGCGGACCGGGAGGCCCGAGGTTCGGGGCCTTCCGGCCTGGGAGCCCTATGCCCTGCCCGCGCGCCAGACGATGATCTTCGACGCGCCGCCGCGGATGGCCGACGACCCGCGCGGGGGCGAGCGGGCGCTGTTTGCACGCGTGCCGTTCGTTCAGGCGGGAACCTGACTCCCCAAGCTGTGGGGCGCGGGCTCCCCCGCCCGTCTGAAGTGTTTCGGGCGCGGCGAACGCCGGTATACTGATCGCCGCAACGGCTTCATTCGGGGGAAACGTGCCGGTCAAGGACGAGCGTCTGGCACGCAAGATCGCGCGGGTTCGCGACGGCGAACTGGAGGAAGCGCGACGACGGTTCGGCGACAGCCTGACGGGCGCCGCGTTCAGCGAAGACGGCATCCGCAGCATCGCCGAGGACATCAACGAAGCGGCCCTGAAGGCCCTGTGGGCGCAACCAGCCTATGGCGCCGTGGCGCGGCGGCTGGCCGAGCTGGGCGTGCCGCGGGCGGCGGACAAGGGGGTGGTCGCCCACGCCCTGCGCGACGGGTTCCGGATGGGCACCGCAACGGTCGCCCTCTACCTGCACGCCACGCCGGGCGGCCTGACCTATTCGCGGCTGCTGGCCGTGGGCGCCCTGACCGGCAATCCGGGCCACGGCAAGACCCATGCGCTGATCGCCTACATGCGCTTCCTGGGCTACATCGAGCCCGGCGGCGTCGGCGATGACGGACGCGAGCGTCCCTATCGCCCGACCGAGCGGATGCGCGAGGCGTTCCGCAGCTACTTCCTGGAGCATCTGCAGGCGATCACCCCGTTGAGCCCCGAGGCCGGCGCCGTGAAGCAGCTGATCGAGGCCGAGGATGGGCTGTTCGACCGCTTCATGGCCCATGTCGGCGAAGGCATGATGCTGATCGGTATGGTCGGGCGACAGCAGGAGGATCAGGGGCCGACCATGGGCCTGTTCAGCGACCGCAGGTCGGGCATGGCCATGCTGTGGCGAATTCTGCTGTCCGCGCCCGACGATGGGCGCTGGCCGGCCGCCGAGAGCTTTCCCCTGAGCATCGCGGACCTGGCGCGTCGCTGCGGTGTGTCCCGGTCTCACGTCCAGCGGCTTCTTAAGGACGCCGAAGCCGCCGGCATGCTGACAACCGACGGCCTGGGCGGCGTGCGGGTGACTCCGCTGCTCCACCAGGAGGTGCACAGCTTCCTGGGCATCTTCGTGATCTGCCTGGCGGGCTGCGCACGGGACCTGCTGAAGGGACGGACGGCGCGCGGCTACGGCGGCTAGGGCACCCCGCCGCCGTCAGTGTCGCCGCCTGACGGGTCGATCCAGTCGGCCTCGGCGCAAAGCAACATCGGCACCGATCTTCAGAGGCGGCCGGCCCCGGAAGCCGCCCTTACGTCCCCCTCGCCTTGGCGCCGGCGTCCAGCAGGCCAGGGTTCCGGGGCGACATGTCGAACAGGTTCCAATCGGCCTCGATGAACGGACGACTGGTCGGTTTCTGGACCGGGTAGCCGTGCAGGTCGTCCTCGCTGTCGATGATGTTTCCACGGCCCTCCGCCACGTCGCTGACCAGCTGGACGTCCAGCGCGTCGCGGTCCCACGGGCGGGCGCCGGCGTTCTGCAGCACCCACTGCTGGACCTGCGCCGACGGGATGGCCTTCAGGCCTTCGGGCCAGAACGGCGGCTTGCTGAGCGGAACGATCTTCGCCGGCGTCGTGGTGTAGCGGCCGAACATCGGCAGCCGCTCGCCCCAGCGGTCCACCGCGACGTTGTCCTTGCCGTAGTATTCCAGGTCGCCGTAGCCGCCGATCATCAGGAAGGGCAGCCCCTCGGGCGTGTCCAGTCCGGCGCGCAGCACGTTGCCGACCGCGACCATCTTGCCGACCTGCCAGGGCTCGGCGCCCCACTCCTCGGCCATCAGGTTGTAGTGCACCGCCCGCTGGCCGGGGTTGAAGATCAGATTGTTGACGATCGTGCCCCAGACGCCGCCCTTGAAGAGCGGATTGCGCTCGTAGTTGTGGGCGTAGAGGTTCCCCCAGATCAGGATGCCGGTGACGTTGTCGTGGACCAGCGTCCCCTTGGAGTGCTCGATCTTGGCGTGGGTCGAGTTGCGCAGGCTCTCGGCGATGATGTTCTGCGAGAAGGTGATGTTGCGCGAGGTGCCGGCGCGCCACTCGTCCGGCGTCTTGCCCACGAAGCGGGGGCCCGAGGCCGACAGGTTCTCGTCGGTGCCCCAGGTCAGGGTGCAGTGGTCGACGACGATGTTGTAGGCGACGCCCTTGGTCGAGATGCTGTCGAAGTCCTTGCCGGACTTCTTCGCGAAACCCGCCTCGCCCGGCCGCACACGGATGTGACGGATGACCACGTCATGGGTGGCGATGTCGAATCCGCCCTTGATGAAGGTCACGCCCGGCGACGGCGCGGTCTGGCCGGCGATGGTCAGGAACGGCTCCTCGATGGTCAGGGTCTGACCCTTCAGGTCGATCACGCCGCCGACCTCGAAGACCACGATCCGCGGCCCCCTGGCCTCGACCGCCTCGCGGAACGAGCCCGGGCCGTCGGCGGCCAGGGTGGTGACGCGGATGATCCTGCCGCCGCGACCGCCCGGGGTCGTGGCCGCCCACCCCTGGGCGCCCTCGAAGGCGCGCGGCGCGGCCGGCGCGGGCGGAGTCGATTCGGCCTTGCCGAGCGGCCAGGCGGCGAAGGCCGTACCGGCCGCGACAAGACTGAGCGCAAGGCCCGCAAACACTGATCTGGCCACGTCTTTCACTCCCCAACAGATGTTCGATCGCGGTTCATGCGCCGCGCGGCGTTGAAAATGACACCGGTTTCCTCTAGACACAATCCAGACCCCGAAACTGGGGCATCGAGATCGGGGAGGACAAGGGGCGTGAGCGCGGAAGCCAGGGCTTCGAGCAATACAGGTGCGTCGAGCACGCCTCCGACGGAGGTCGCGCGCCGTTTCGTCGAGGCGCGACTGAACGCCAGGGCCCTGCCGGATTTCCCTGGCCAGATTCCCGGAACCCTGGACGAGGCCTACGCCATCCAGGACATCGCCATCTCGCTGTACCCGGACGATGTGATCGGCTGGAAGGTCGGCCGGATTCCGCCGCCGCTCCAGGCGCGGCTGGGCCGTGACCGCGTCGCCGGCGCCACCTTCGCCAAGGCCCTGCGGACGCCCGCCGCCGGCGAGGTCGTGCCCTTGAGCGCCATCGCCGGCGGCTTCGCGGCGGTCGAGGCCGAGTTCATCTTCCGCCTCGGCCGGGACGCGCCGAGCGACAAGACCGACTGGACCGTGGAAGAGGCGCTCGGGATCGCAGGCTCGCTACATGTCGGCGTCGAGTTCGCGGGCAGCCCGCTGAAGACCATCAACGAGCTCGGCTCGACCGTGGTCGCCACCGACTTCGGCAACAACGCCGCCCTGATCGTGGGGCCCGAGATCCCCGGCTGGCGCGAGCGCGCCTGGGCCGACCTGCCGTGCGAGACCTGGATCGAGGGCGCGCTGGTGGGCGTGGGCTCGGCCGCCTCGATCCCCGAGGGGCCGGCGGCCGCGCTGGCCTTCCTGCTGGGCCACGTCGCCGCGCGCGGCATGCCGCTGAAGGCGGGCATGTATGTGACGACCGGCGCGGCCACCGGCATCCATGACATTCACGCGGGCCAGTCCGCCCGTGTCAGTTTCGGCGAGTTCGGCGAAATCCTCTGCAAGGCAGAAGAAGCAAGACCGGCCGCCCGATAGGGAGCGACATCGCATGGCGGAAGCCACAACCGTACCCGAGGGCGGCATGACCCGCCGGCGTTGGGTGATCTGCGCGCTGCTGTTCACCGCCGTGGTGATCAACTACGTCGACCGCCAGATGCTGGGGGTGCTCAAGCCCTTCATCTCCAAGGACCTGGGCTGGTCCGAAACCGACTACGCCGACATCGTCTTCTATTTCCAGGCGGCCTACGCGGTCAGCTACCTGCTGTTCGGCGCCTTCGTCGACAGGGTCGGCGCCAAGATGGGCTACGCGGTCGCCTTCGCCATCTGGCAGGTCGCCCACATCGCCCACGCCGGCGCCAGCAGCCTGCACCACTTCTTCTTCGTCCGCGTCCTGCTGGGCGTCGGCGAGGGCGGCAACTTCCCGGCCGGCATCAAGGCCGTGACCGAGTGGTTCCCCAAGAAGGAACGCGCGCTGGCCACCGGCATCTTCAACGCCGGGGCCAATATCGGGGCGATCATCACGCCGATCGCCGCCCCGGCCATCATGGCGCTGTGGGGCTGGCAGGCGGCGTTCGTTGTCACCGGCCTGATCGGCATGCTGTGGCTGGTCGCCTGGTTCGTCTTCTACCGCAACCCGCGCGACGACAGGCATGTCAACGCCGCCGAGCTGGCCCACATCGAGCAGGACCCGGCCGACGACGAGAAGAAGGTCGGCTGGTTCACCGTGGTGATGAAGCGCGAGACCTGGGCCTATGCGCTCGGCAAGTTCCTGATCGATCCGGTCTGGTGGATGCTGCTGTTCTGGCTGCCGGACTTCTTCAAGAAGACCTTCGAGCTGGACCTGTTCATGTTCGCCGTCGTGCTGGCGGTGGTCTATCTGATCTCCGACGTCGGCAGCGTGGCCGGCGGCTGGCTGTCCTCGCGGTTCATGAAAATGGGCTGGAGCATCAACCGGGCGCGCAAGGTCACCCTGCTGCTGTTCGCGGTCGGCGCCCTGCCCTACTTCCTGATCACCGGCATCTCCAACCTGTGGGTCGCCACCCTGCTGGTCGGCTGGTTGGCGGCGGTGCACCAGGCCTTCTCGGCCAACCTCTACACCCTGCCCAGCGACGTCTTCCCGCGGAAGGCCGTGGGCTCGGTGATCGGCATCGGCGGCATGCTGGGCGGCATCGGCGGCATGGTGATGGCCAAGTCGGTCGGCCATGTGCTCGAGGGCATGGGCGGCTATGGGCCGATCTTCGCGGTCTGCGGCGGCATCTACCTGCTGGCGGTCCTCGTGATCCACCTGCTGACGCCGAAGATGGAGCCGGTGGCGCTCTAGACAGACGCCGGGGGCGTTCGAAGCGGCCGGCGCGGGGGCGATCCTCGCGCCGGCCGTTCTCGTTCGAGCGACCTGTCGCAGACTTCATTTGAAGCCGGGCCGCCGGTCGCGCTAGCAGAGGCGCGACAATCGGGAGGTCTCATGTTCCGCACCGCGCTCACCGCCGCCCTCGCCGGCGCGCTCGTCCTGTCGCCGCTGGCCGCCGCGCCGGCCTTCGCCCGCGCCGAGGCGACCGCGACCTCGGCCGAGATCATCCTGAAGAAGACCGTCGCCGACCTGCAGGCCGGCAAGCCCGACTACGGCACGATGGTCCCGGAGCTTGCCGAGGCGATCAAGGGCCAGCCCGCGCTGATCCAGCAGCTGAAGGCGCTGGGCCCGGCCAGAAGCTTCACGCGCCTGGGCGACAAGGAAAACCCCTGGCAATTCGACGCGACCTTCGAGAGCGGCATGGTCCTGACCTGGACCATCAGCATCGACGACAGCGGCAAGATCAGCGGCTTGTTCGTGAAGGCCAAGGACGCCTGATGCGGCTTGTCCCCGTGCTGGCCGCGGCGCTGCTGCTGGCCGGCTGCGCGAGCGCGCCCGCCGACCTGTATCGCCCCTATGTCGCCACGCCGCCGCCGGCGCGAGAGCTGTCGGCCGGCTGGGCCCGGGCGTTCAGCGTCGAGACCTTCGCCGCGCCGGACGGAACGGCCCTGCCCTACCGGCTGCTTCGGCCCGCGACGGCGCCGCGCGAGCGTCTGCCGCTGGTGATCGTGCTGCACGGCTCCGGCTCGATCGGGACCGACAACGTCTCGCAGATGGGCGGCTTCACCGCCGGCTGGGCCGAACCGGCCGTGGCGGCGAAGCGGCGGGCGATCGTCGCCGTGCCGCAGGTACCGACGCGCAGCGCCGACTACGAAGCCGACACAGACGGTCTGCCGGGGTCGCGGCCAGGCCTGTCTCAGCCGGCGCTGCTGGCGCTCGTCGCGCAGCTGGCCAAGGACCCGGCGGTCGATCCCGACCGCATCTATCTGGTGGGCTTCTCAATGGGCGGCTCCGCGGCGCTGAACCTGCTGCTGGCCGATCCGGAGCGGTTCGCGGGCGCGGTGGCGTTCGCGCCCGTGCCGCCGCCACGCGGGAGGGCCGGCGAGCTGGCCGACATCCCGCTGATGCTTGTGCATGGCGACGCCGACACGGAGAACCCGTTCGCGGCCGACGCGGCCTTCGTCGCCGCGCTGCGCAAGGCCAGCGGGCGGCCCGCGTTCGTCGTTTACCGGGGCATGGATCACCGCGTGCCGGCGGACCTGCTGCTGGCGACCGACGACTGGCGCGCCTGGCTGTTCGGCCAGACGCGCCGCCGCTGACGATCGGCTCTAGCCGAACTTGAAGACGCAGAACTTGTTGCCGTCCAGGTCGCGGAAGTAGGCGGCGTAGAAGGTCGGCATCCGCTCGCCCGGCGCGCCCTCGCAGGTTCCGCCCAGCTCGAGCGCCTTGGCGTGGACGGCGTCGACCGCCGCGCGGTCCGGCGCGGAAAGCGCGGCCATGCTGCCGTTGCCGACCGTGGCGGGCTGGTCGTCGTAGGGCGCGGTGATGCCGACGGCCGGACGGTCGACGCCGTAGATCCAGCCCTTGCCGGTCTGCATGAGGCGCTTGCCGCCGAGGACGCCGAACACCTGGTCGTGGAAACCGAGCGCGCGGTCGAGATCGTTCGTGCCGATGGTGATGTAGCCGAGCATGGGCCGTTGCTCCCCTTTCGTTGCTTTGAGCAACTTATGACGGGGAAATCGGCTGGCGGCTAGGTTCGCCGAAGGGACGTCTTCCGGCGCGGCGCGGACCCACACTCTTGATCGCCAAGCAGCAAATCGGAGTTCGATAAAGGATGTGGGTCCCTCTTTCAGCGTCCCGCGCAAGGACGTCAGGGGTTGTAGGTCAGCGTCCCGTTCCCCGCGAGCTTGCTGGCGGAAACGCCCGCAACCGCGCCCGCGAACGAAGCGAGCTGGGTTCCACTCGTCGTGTAGAGGTCGAAGGAGACCTCCCCGACGCCGACGCCGACGGCCTGCATCTGGAAGCTGGCTTCCCCGCCGAGCGTCGACGGATCCACCAGGAAGTAGCCGGCGACGTCCGAGGTGAACAGCGCCACGTCCCAGTCGGGGCCGCCGGTCGCGTTGAACATGATGACGTTGGGGAACGCCAGGTCGACCGTCAGATTGAGGGCCCACCACACGACGCCCGTCATGGTCAGGACGCCGGCGCCGTTCCAGGTCGAGTCGTCGTCGTCGAGTTCAAGGACGCCCCTGTTCGCCGCCGTGAACGGGTGGTCCGGCTGCATCTGGGCGAAGAGTTTGATCCGTTTGATCTTGTCCCGGTGCGCCGCCAGCGCGCGCGCCTTCAGTTGCTCCATCGCCGCCGCGTTATCGAAGTTCGTGTCCTGCGCCATTTCAGCACTCCCAGAAATTTGCGGCCTCCCGGCCCCTCGACCGATTACCGGCGAGTAACACAACCTTTAGGCACATATGGAGATGATGTCTACGCAAGATAGTTAACGCCCGTCTTTCGCTTGGACGGACCATTCTTCCAGCGGTTGCGGGCGAACCGGTTCGGCCGACCACGACCGCCTCGCACCAGGGCGATGGGGGCGGGTGCGCAGATCGGCGTGCTATCCTGTTCACGCCGGAATCAACCAGCAAGAGAAGCGCTTGCCCCGCCATGAAGCCTCATCGCGCCATAATTTCGCTGACGCTGATCGCGCTCGCTGTCGCAGGCCTCACCGCATGCGCACCCCTGACCGCCGGTCCGGTGGGCAATCGAGCCGTGCCGCAACCGGCCAGGGACGTCGATCTGACGCGTTATGCCGGCCTCTGGTATGAGTTTGCCCGCTACGAGAATCGGTTCGAGCGGGACTGCGAAGGCGTGACCGCGGCCTATCGCTCCCTGCCCACCGGCATGATCGAAGTGATCAATAGCTGCCGCCAAGGGGCAATCGACGGACCTCTCAAGACGGCCAGGGGACGGGCCAAGGTCGTACCGGGATCCGGGAACGCCAAGCTCAAGGTCTCGTTCTTCGGCCCATTCTTCGGGAACTACTGGGTGCTCGATCATGCCGACGACTACAGCTGGTCGATCGTCGGTGAACCGTCCGGACGATACCTGTGGATCCTGACTCGCCAGGCAAGGCTCGATGCCGCGACGCGCGACCTTCTGCAGGCCAGGGTGAAGGCGCTCGGCTACGATCCGTCGCTGATCCGCGAAACCGCGCACTGATACGCGGGTCTCGAGGTGAAGGTGATCTACGCCTCCGCCTCGGGATGCTTCGCAGCCTTTAGCCCTACCGGATGACCCGCGCGCCCTTGCCCTTCATCACCGCCTCGACCTCGGCGGCGCGGACCATCGAGGTGTCGCCGGGCGTTGTCATGGCCAGGGCGCCGTGGGCGGCGCCGTACTCGACGGCGGCCTGGGGCCCCTTCCCTTCCATGAAGCCGTAGGCCAGGCCCGAGGCGAAGCCGTCGCCGCCGCCGACCCGGTCGTAGATCTCCAGATCGTTGCGCTCCATCGACTGATAGAACTCGCCGCCGGCGTACAGGATCGCCGACCAGTCATTGATGCTGGCGGTTTTGGCGTTGCGCAGCGTGGTGGCCGCGACCTTGAAGTTCGGGAACTGGCTGACCGCCGTCTCGATCATCTTCTTGAAGTTCGTCGGGTCGATCTCGCTGATGTGCTCGTCCAGGCCCTCGACCTCGAAGCCGAGGCAGGCGGTGAAGTCCTCCTCGTTGCCGATCATCACGTCGACGTATTTGGCGATCTCGCGGTTGATCTTCTGCGCGCCCTCCTTGCCGCCCTGGCTCTTCCAGAGCGAGGCGCGGTAGTTCAGGTCGTAGCTGACGATCGTGCCGTACTTGCGTGCGACCTCGACCGCCTCGATGACGGCTTCTGCGGTGTTGCTGGCCAGGGCCGCGAAGATGCCGCCGGTGTGGAACCAGCGCACGCCTTCCTCGCCAAACAGCTTCTCCCAGTTCACTTCGCCGGGGCGGATCTGCGAGGCGGCGCTGTGGCCGCGGTCGCTGCAGCCCAGGGCCGGGCGGACGCCGAAGCCCTTCTCGGTGAAGTTCAGGCCGACGCGGGTGTTGCGTCCCAGGCCGTCGAAATCGCGCCAGACGACGTGACTCATGTCCACGCCGCCCTGCAGGATCAGGTCTTCGCAAAGCCAGCCGAGGTCGTTGACCGGCAGCGCGGTGACCACCGTGGAGCGCTTGCCCCAGCATTTGCGCATGGCGCGGGCGACGTTGTACTCGCCGCCGCCCTCCCAGACCTGGAAGGTCCTCGTGTTGCGCACCCGGCCGAAGCCGGGGTCGAAGCGCAGCATCACCTCGCCAAACGAAGCGCAGTCCCAGCGCGTTTCGCTCGCGGGACGGATGGTCAGCACGTTATCGGTCACAGTCAGGTCTCGCTACGGATGCTCCGGATGAGGTCGACGGTCTTGCGCACCCGCTCCTCGATCCCGTTCCAGTCGCCCGCCTTGAGCAGGTCGTTCGTGATCAGCTTGCTGCCCATGCCGGCCGCGACGATGCCGGCGCCGAACCACTCGCGCAGGCTCGCCTCGTCGGGGTCGACCCCGCCGGTGGGCATGATCTTCGTCCAGGGCATCGGCCCCAGCACGTTCTTGACGAAGGTCGGACCGCCGACGCTCTCGCCGGGGAAGACCTTCACGATCTCGCAGCCCAGCTCCTGGGCGAAGGAGATCTCAGAGGCCGAACCGCAGCCGGGGCTGTAGGGCACCATGCGGCGGTTGCAGACCCTGGCCACGTCCTCGTTGAGGATCGGGCCGACGACGAACCGGGCGCCGTTGGCGATGTAGATGCCGGCCGTCGGGGCGTCGACGACGCTGCCCACGCCCATGATCACGCTCGGGTCGGCCTTGGCGAAATGCCGGGCCACTTCCAGGAAGGTGTGGCTGGCGAAGTCGCCGCGGTTGGTGAACTCGATGCACTTGGCCCCGGCGTTCGAGCAGGCCTGGATGACGTTGACGCAGGTCTCCACGTCCGAGTGGTAGAAGACCGGGATCACTCCCTGGGAGACCATCGCGGTCAGAACGGTCATGCGGTCGTGGGCCATGGGGACTCTCTCCTGTGATCCGGAAGCACTGCCTTACCTTGCGTTGGGGAAAAAAGAAGGGCGCCGAGCAGGCCCGGCGCCCAGTCCGCGCAAGGAGGGTGGATCAGAAGGTGTACTTGAGGCCGAAATAAACCTGACGGCCGGTGTGGTGGTAGACCGAGGTCGACTGGCGGTTGTCGCCGCCGACCCATTGCTGGTTGAACTCGTCGGTCAGGTTCAGGGCTTCCAGGCTGAGCTGAATCTGGTCGTTGACCTTGAAGGACGCGGCGAAGTCGATGTTCAGCGTATCCCTCTTGCCTTCCTGCTGGTTGCTGTTCCGGCCGGGGACGTTCTGCAGGTAGCCCTCGCGATAGGCCGCGGAGATACGGGCGCTGAGGCGGTCGTCCTCGTAGTACAGCGTCGCGTTGTAGGCGGTCGGCGACAGGTTAACGAGGTTGTCGGTAACCGTAAGCGTGCAGACGGTGTTGCTGCAGTAGTCGATTTCCGACTTCACCTGCGTGTAGTTGGCCTGGATGCCGAAGTTGTCGAACGGCGCCGGCAGGAAGCTGAACGGCTGCTGGTAGCTGATTTCGAAGCCGCTGAGCGGGCCGCCTTCGGTGTTGACCGCGCGGCTGTACTGGAACACCTGACCGAGATTGCAGGAGCCGATGCCGGTGCAGGCCGTGGTCGGGAAGGCAATCGGATTGAGCGCGTTCAGCTGGGCGTAGGTCAGGTCCTGGCGGACGATCTGAATGTAGGTATCGATGTCCTTGTAGAAGAAGGCGATCGAGAGCAGCGACTCCGGCGCGAAGTACCACTCGAAGCTGAGGTCGTAGGTCGTGGCCTGGAAGGGCTCGAGCTCCACGTTACCGATCGAGGCGGTGAAGTTCGGGCCGCTTGCCGCCAGCGAGACGGTGGGCACGAGATAGTTGGTTCCTGCCAGCCCGTTGCCGATCTGCGGACGCGCCATGACCTTCGCCGCGCCGAAACGGA
>JBIICO010000074.1:0-14395 GCA_044238855.1 Caulobacter sp. | reverse complement strand
TCGACATCATCTGCGCCAGGCATGATCGCCTGTTCTCGGCGCGGATGGGCGGAGCGCGCGCGGTGTTCGCCTGGTGCGAGCTGCACGGGCTGGACCTCTCCGGACGCAATCTCTCCGACGCCGACTTCACCGGCGCGATCCTGATCGACTGCAAGCTGGCCGGCGCGCGGCTCGACAATGCCAGCTTCTTCGGCGCGGACATGCAGGGCAGCGACTTCACCGAGGCCTCGCTGCGCCGCGCCGACCTGCGCGGCTCCTGCCTGCGCGGCGCCAACCTGACCGGCGCGGACATGTTCGAGGCCGACCTGCGCGAAGGCGCGATCGCCTCGCCGGACCGCGACAAGGGTCTGCGCATCCACGAGCACGAGACCCGCAGCGGCGACGCCCGCGGGGCCAACCTGTCCGGCGCCAACCTGGAGCGGTCGCGGCTGTCCGGCATCATGGCCATGAAGGCCGACTTCAGCGACGCGATCCTGAAGGACGCCAAGCTGGTCCGGGCCAACCTCAAGCAGGCGAACTTCCACGGCGCCAACTTCGCCGGCGCGGATCTGTCGGGCGCGGACCTCGCCGGCGCGGACCTGCGCGACGCGGTGCTGGTCGGAGCCAAGACCTTCGCCTGGAACGTCAGCCAGGCCGACATGACCGGCGCGCTGACCGACGCTCCGGCCGGCAAGGCGCTGGACGACCTGCCCTACGAGGACATGCTGCGTGAGCACGCCCGCTGGTGCGAGACCGGCGGCGCCGAGGGCAAGCCCTCCATCTTCGACCGGGCCGATCTGCGCAACCTGGGCTCGGGCAAGGGTCTGAATCTGACCGCGCTGTCCGCCAAGCACGCGGTGTTCTACGGCCTCGACATGGAGGGCGTGCAGCTTCAGGGCGCCCAGCTCGAGGGGGCCGACCTGCGCCATTGCAACCTGCGCCGCGCCGACCTGCGCGGGGCCCGGCTGGCCGGGGCCAAGCTGTCCGGCTCCGACCTCCGCGACGCCCAGCTGGGGCCGTTGCTGCTCGGTCCCGAGCGTCTGCTGCCAGTCGACCTGACCGGGGCCCAACTGAAGTCCGCCGACTTCGCCCGCGCCGACCTGCGCCAGGCGAACCTGACCGGCGCGGACCTCTCGCGCGGCAACTTCACCAACGCCCAGTTCAAGGGCGCGAACCTGACCGGCGCGAACCGCGACGGCGCGCGCGGCATCGAAGACGTCGTTTAGCGTCCGTCCTTAACGGTCTGTTCGAAGACCGGTGTTATATTTCCCATCCGCCAAGCCTGAACGCACCCTGGGGAGGGGCCGTGAGTACTGCCGCCACAAGCCTTTCTGGCCGACGCCGCCTTTCGCAGGGCGAGCTGGACCTGATGGTCGCCGCGCACGAGCGGCTGCTGTCCGGCAAGCCGGGCGGCAAGCGGGCGGCCTTGCGCTTCCTGGACCTCAGCGGTCTGGACCTGGCCGGCCGTGACCTGACCGACGCCGACCTGTCGGCCTCGATCCTCGACGGCTGCCGGATGATCCGGACGAAGCTCGAGCGGGCCAACCTGTTCGGCTGCAATCTGCGCAAGGCCGACCTGCGGCAGGCGAACCTGCGGCGGGCCGACCTGCGCGGCGTCAGCCTGAAGGGCGCGAACCTCGGCCAGGCGGACCTGACCGGCGCCGACTTCCGCGAAGGCCAGATCGCCATCCCCCATCCGCGCAAGGGCCTGAGCGTCCTGTCGCACGAGGCCCGCACCGGCGAGGCCGACGGGGCCAACTTCAGCGGCGCGACCCTGGACGGCTCGCAGATGCACGGCGTTTCGGTGTTCTCGGCCGACTTCAGCGACTGCTCGCTGCGCGGCGCGATCCTGACCAACTGCAACATGAAGGACGCCAACCTGTCCGGCGCGATGCTGGAAGGCGCGCAGGTCGGCGGCGCGAACCTGGAGGGCGCGGACATGTCCGGCGCGGTTCTGGGCGGCGTCGAGCTGTCGGGCGCCCACACCAGCGGCGCACGGTTGGAGGGCTGTCTCCAGGCGCCGAGCGAACGGGCGGCCGGGCGCGTCCCCGAGCTGCTGGCGATGGTCGCCGGGGCCCGCGCCTGGTGCGAGACCGGCGGCAAGAGCGGCACGCCGGCCCGCTTCGACGACGAAGACCTGCGGCCGCTGGGCGAGGCGCTCAAGGGCGCGCGGCTGACGGCGATGAGCGGCAAGCGCGCCTGTCTGGTCGGTCTCGACCTGAGCGGCGCCCAGCTCCAGGGCGTGAACCTGGAGGGCGCCGACCTGCGCGGCTGTCGCCTGGTGAAGGCGGACCTGCGCGGCGCGAAGCTGACCGGCGCGAACCTGACCAAGGCCGACCTGCGGGGCGCGATCCTGACCGTCCTGCCGCTCGGGCCCGACCGCTCGACGCCGGCGTCGCTGGCCAACGCGGGCCTGCGCTACGCCCAGTTTCAGGCCGCCGACCTGACCGGCGCCGTGCTGGACGGCGCCGACATGCGGGGCGCGGATTTCACCGGGGCTCAGCTCAAGGGCGCCTCGTTCCGCGACGCCGACATCGACTCGGTAGTGGGACTGGAAGCGGCATAGAAAAAGGGCGGCCCCTCTCGGAGCCGCCCTACCAGGACACTGGCGAATGTCCCGTCTACTCGGGAGGGTTCGTTAGGCGGCGGCCTTCCTGGCCTTGCCTTCGATGGCCTTGGTCGGGACGCCGATGGCGATCGAGCGGGGCTTCAGGGCTTCCGGCAGTTCGCGCTTGAGGCTGATCGACAGCAGGCCGTTGTCCAGCGCCGCGTCGGTGACGACCACGTAGTCGGCGAGCTGGAAACGGCGCTCGAAGTTGCGCTCGGCCAGGCCGCGATGCAGGAACTTGCGTTCGTCGTCGTTGGCGGCCTTGCGGCCGGCGACGGTCAGCAGGTTTTCCTTCACGTCGACGGAGAGTTCGTCCGGACGGAAGCCGGCGACCGCGATCTCGATGCGGTAGGCGTTCTCGTCGGTGCGTTCGATGTTGTACGGGGGATAGCCGGCGGCGCTCTCCTGAGCGGCGGCCTGGTCGAGTTGCGCGGCCAGACGGTCGAAGCCGACGACGGAGCGGTAGAGGGGCGAGAAATCGATCGTACGCATGTGCGTCACATCCTTCTGCATCAGCAAGGTTGCGTTGTGTGGACGGATCGTTGTCGGCCCCATGTGGCGACCGTCAGTGACCCGGAAGGCCCGGACATCCAGCGCCTTCGAGACTTCAGGTGGTGAAGGTTTCGCCATGTTCAAGACCCCGGCTTGAACGGTCGTGGAACGTCGTTAGGGTTCGGCTCCGGAAACCACGGGAGTGAACGATGATCGGACGCCGCGACATGCTTCGCCTCGGGCTCGGAGTTTCGAGCCTGGCCCTGATGGCGCCCGGGATCGCGCTTGCCGCAAGACGGGGACCGCTCGACGAGGTCGTGGCCGGCGCCTGGCGCAAGCCCGAGAACGTCGCCCGCGACGTCTATCGCCATCCCGCCGAGAGCCTGACCTTCTGGGGGCTCAAACCCGGGCAGACGGTGATCGAGATCGCGCCCGGCGGCGGCTACTGGACCGAAATCCTGGCCCCCTACGCCAAGGCGACCGGCGGGACCTACATCGCCGGCGTGGCCGACCTGACCAATCCGAAGATCAGCGACGGCGCGCGCAAGGGCAGGGCGGACTTCGAGGCGAAGTACGCGGACGCCGCCACCTACGGCCAAATCCGGTATGTCGGCTTCGGCCCGGTCTCGCCGCCACTGGGCGCGCCGGGCTCGGCGGACCTGGTGATCACGGCCCGCAACATCCACAATTTCATGTACCAGGGCAGCCTGGACAAGGCGATGAGCGACTTCCACGCCGTGCTGAAGCCCGGCGGCGTGCTGGCGGTCGAGGAGCACCGCGCCGATCCGCGGCCCGAGAAGCCGGGCGTCGACGACGGCTATGTGGCGACGGCCACCGTGGTCGCGGCGGCGGAGAAGGCCGGCTTCAAGCTGGCCGCCCAGTCCGAGATCAACGCCAACCCCAAGGACACCAAGGACCATCCCTTCGGCGTCTGGACCCTGCCGCCGACCAAGCGTAGCGCGCCGGGCGGCCAGCCGGCCGATCCCGCCTTCGACCGGACAAAATATGACGCTATCGGCGAGAGCGACCGGATGACGCTGCGCTTCGTCAAGGCCTAGCGGTTTTGACCCTGCGGGCCGGTCGCGGTAAGCCGTTCAGTTCGGGCGGCGCGGGGGCGGCCTTGTCGGAAGAGTCGATGTCAGCAATTTCGTCCGGATCGTCCCGGCGCCTGTTTATCGCCGGCAGCCTCAGCGCGGCCCTGGCCGCCTGCGGTCCGAAGACGGAAAAGAAGGCCGAGCCCGCCAGGACCGCCGAAAAGCCCAAGGCGAAGGCCAGGGCCGCGGCCAGCATCGCCGACGCCGTGGCCGGCGACTGGCGCCTGCCGCAGGACAAGGCCCGCGACGCCTGGCGTCATCCGGTCGAGAGCCTGTCGTTCTGGGGCCTGGCGCCCGGCATGACCGTGGTCGAGTTCTGGCCCGGCGCCGGCTGGTACACCGACATCATCGCCCCCTTCCTGGCCGACACGAAGGGCAAGCTCTACGCCGCCAACCTGCAGCCGCTGGACCCGACCTCGACCCAGATCGTCGAGGCCTACAAGGCCAAGCTGGCCGCCAAGCCGAAGATCTACGGCGAGGTCGAGGTGACCGCCTTCGGTCCGACCAGCGGCCCGGTGGCGCCCGACGGCTCGGCCGACCTCGTGCTGTTCCTGCGCAACCTGCACAACTGGATGGCCGCCGGCATCGCCGACAAGGCGTTCAAGGCCGCCTTCGCCGCCCTCAAGCCCGGCGGCGTGCTGGGCATCGAGGAGCACCGCGCCGCGCCGGGCGGCGTGCAGGACGTGCTGGCCGAGAACGGCTACGTGCAGCAGGCCTACGCCATCCAGCTGGCGACCGAAGCCGGCTTCAAGCTGGCGGCCTCCAGCGAGATCAACGCCAACCCCAAGGACAGCCGCGATCACCCGTTCGGCGTCTGGACCCTGCCGCCGACGCGCCTGTCCGCTCCACGCGGCGAGCCGCCGAAGGAGGGCTTCGATCACGCCCCGTTCGACGCGATAGGCGAGAGCGACCGCATGACCCTCAAGCTGGTGAAGCCGAAATGAGCCTGAACCGCCGTGGCCTGATTCTGACCGCGGCGGCCGCCGCGACCCTGCCGTCGCTGGCATCGGCGGCGGACAAGAAGAAGCCGGATCCGCCGGCCAGGAAGGTGTTTCCCTTCTACGACCTCTATCTCGGCATCCCGGCGGCGGAGCGTACGCGCTTCGCGATGCACTACTACCTCCGCCTCAACGGCAAGCCGACGAGCGGCCAGCCGATCTACGTCGTCATGCCGAACGGCTCGCGCAGCCTGCTGACCCAGGCGGCGGACGGCCGCATCACCCGCATGCCGACGCTGGCCGAGCTCAAGGACGGCGTCATCGACGCCGACGAGCGCAGCGAGTCCGACAAGTACTCCGTGTCGATGGAGCTGCAGCCGATCGTCCGGCTGGGCGAGACCATGAGCGCGGGCGACCTGCAGGCGGCGCTGGAACAGTGCAACACGGCGATCAGGAAGCGCGCTGGCGTGATCGGGTTCGCCGTACCGAAGATGGAGCAGGTGCTGTTTGTCGGCGCCGGTTCTGGCCAGGCCCTGACCAGCGCGGGCAAGGCGACGACACTGCCGGTGTTCAAGACGATGGTGGCCTACAAGCCTGCCGATCAGGCGGGCGCCCAGTCGCTGAAGTTCGCCAGGGCCCCGACCCGCGCCATGCTGGCCGGCGGCAAGCTGAAGTAGAACTTCGAGCCCGTCATCCTCGGGCCTGTCCCGTTAGAGCTGCTTCCTGTAGCTCTCGATCACCGCCGTCTCGTCGAAGGTCGGTTTGCCCAGGTCCAGCTGGTCCATGACCATTTCCGACAGGCTGGGCAGCGTCTGGCGCTCGATCTGGGCATCCTGCTCCCACAGGCGGGCGCGCATGACCGCCTTGGGGCAGTGCAGGAAGGCCTCCTCGACGGCGATCGTCACGATGGTGCGCGGCTTGCGGCCGAACTCCACGAACCGGTCGAGCAGGGCGGGATCCTCGCTGAGCGTGGCGCGGCCGTTGATGCGGTAGATGTCGTCGAAGCCAGGGATCATGAACATCATCCCGATCCGGCCATTGCCGCCGGCCAGGTTCCGCAGCGTGTCCAGCCGGTTGTTGCCGGGACGGTCCGGCAGCATCACCGTGCCTCCGTCGTCCGACACATGGACGAAGCCGGGCTCGCCGCCCCGCGGGGAGACATCCATGGCTCCGTCGGGACCCGCCGCGGAGATGACACAGAACGGCGACAGGCCCACGAACCTGCGACCCCATTTATCGACGTGGTCTAGCGACTTCGCCTTCGTGGTGGGATGCGGCTGACCATAGATCCGGTCGAGATCATCGAGGTTCAAATCGGTCATCGCGAGTCTCCCGGCTCGTCTCAATCGTTGCTTGCGACAGTCAACAAAAATGGCGGGGGCGTCATCTTTTTTCGCTGGCCGACCGCAGTTCGCTTGTGCGTTGCGTCCGCTCAAGCTACCAAACTCGCGCATCGATAACGGGAGGCACGCCAATGGCGACGCTGCAAGAGATTACCGACCGCGTGAAGGCCGCCGTCGGCGACGACTCCGGTCTGGGCAAGAGCCTGAAGTTCGACCTCAAGGGCGACGGTTTCATCCACATCGACGGCGGCAACGTCACGAATGAAGACGCGCCCGCCGACCTGGTCATGACCATCTCGCTGGCCGATCTGCTGGAGATGGGCCAAGGCAAGCTGGATGCCACCATGGCGTTCATGTCCGGCCGTCTGAAGCTGTCCGACATGGGTCTGGCCATGTCGCTGCAGCCGAAGATGTCGGCCCTGTTCGCGAAGATGGCCTAACGGCTTGACGACCGAACAAGCGCCTCTGGTTTCAATTCCCGAGGCGCCCGTTCCGGCCAACGGAACGGCGGAGTGGTTTCACGGCGCGGAGGCGGCTCGCCTCCGCGCCGCTCTGTTTCTGCCCTCCGGGAAACCGCGAGGCTCGGTCGTCCTGAGCGGCGGCCGCACCGAAGTCATCGAGAAATACTACGAGACCATCGGCGAGCTGCAGGCGCGGGGCTTCGTCGTGCTGGTCCATGACTGGCGCGGGCAGGGGCTGTCGCACCGCCTGCTGCCGGACCGGCTGCGGGGACACGCGGTCGGGTTCGCCGACTTCGTCACGGACTACCGCTGCCTGCTGACGCATTTCGAGAGCCGGCTGCCCAAGCCATGGATCGCGCTCGGCCATTCGATGGGTGGCTGCCTGACGCTGCTGTCGCTGGCGCACGGCGTGCCCGGCTTCTCGGCCGCGGTGCTCTCGGCGCCGATGCTGGGGCTGCAGGTCGGCGGCCTGCCTCGCTGGCTGGCGGAGGGGCTGGCGGCGACGTTCTCCCGCCTCGCGCCCGGCGACTACATCTTCGGCCGCGTGGGTGATCCGCACGGCGAGGATTTCAAGGACAACATCGTCACCCACGATCCGGTCCGCTACGCGCGAAACAGGGCGATCTACGCCGCCGACCCCGACCTGGGCCTGAACGGCCCGACCTGGAGCTGGCTGCAGTTCGCGCTGCTGGCCTCGCAATGGCTGAAGACCGCCGAGGGGCCGACGAAGATCGACTATCCGGTGGTCTGCGTTTCGGCCGGCGAGGAAAAGCTGGTCAGCAATCCCGACCAGAAGCAGATTCTGGCGCGCATCCCCAACGGGCGCTGGACGCAGATCCCCGGCGCCTTCCACGAGCTGCTCCAGGAAACCGACGACGTCCGCGCCGCCTTCTGGCGCGAATTCGACGCCGTCACGGCTTCGGCAGCCCCGTCAGCCGGCTGAGCCGCTCGCCGATCACATCGCGGCAGACGACGCAGAACGCCTCGCCCGAGCCGCGCATCGCGCACTTCAGCTGCGGCCGGTAGACGCCGCTGGTCTGGTAGTGGCCGCCCTCGAAGGCGCCGACAACGCCGTCGAAGCCGGGCGTCAGCGGGCTGAGGCTGCTCGGCTGCCGAAGGGTCGGCAGGTTCGGCGTGGTGGCGAAGGTCCGCCACTTCAGGCCGCCGAAGCCGCCGGCCTCGATCCGCTGCACGTTCGGGCCGAAGGGCAGCAACTCGCCCTCGTCGAAGCGGTCGCTGTACTCGTCCGACAACCCGAACTCCGAATGGCCGATCTCGTGGATGGCGATCTCCGTCGACAGGGGGTTCATCGAGACAACCGCCGCCTTGCCGCCGGATCCGCCGTACTCGGCGATGTTGGTCACCACCAGCGGCTGGAAACGGTCGTGGGTGAAGCCGTGCTTGGTCATCAGCCGGCTGACCGCGTCCTGGTCGACGTCGAAGCGGCGGGTCTGCAGCACCTTGTGGCCGAAGGCGCTGTCGTCGCCGGGAATGTTCGACGGCGACGGCGTGCGTACCGGTACGACCGTGATCCTGTCCTTGAAGTGGTCGAAGGGCCGCCTCTTCTTCAGGTCGGCTTCCAGCTGGCCGACCTGCCGCAGGAAGGGCGCCATGTTGTCGGCGGTGAAGGCGTTGGCCAGGGCGACGATGACCCAGCCGCCGGCCGCGGCGGCCTGGCGGACCTTCTCGATGTCCTCGTCCTCGGCGGCCGGCGCGCGACGGACGGGTTCGTCCGAGCGCGGCTGGTCGGCGAGCGCATAGACCTTGCTGAAGCCCGGATAGGTCAGCCGCACCCTGTCGGTCGGCAGGGCCATCAGCTCGAACACGTAGTGGCTATGGGCGTGCGTATCGGCCGCGCCGGCGCAGCAGGTGTCCGCCTGGGCGGCTCCGGACGAATCCGCCAGCTGCCCCGCCCCGACCACCGACAGCATCATCGAACCGGGCGGCGCGGGCGAAGGTCGGGCCGGCCGGGCGGCGCGCTCGAGCTTTTCCAGCGTCAGCGCGCCGTTCTCGTAGGCGAAGTGAAACCGGAGCCACTCCCGCCGGGCCATGCGCATCCCCTGCTTTGCGAGGCTGCAATCCTAGCGCGAGAGAACGGTGTTCGACAATTGGGTGGGGTTAGTGGGCCGCCGAGCGCTTCAGCGTGACCAGCGCCGCTTCGAGGCATGCCGCGTCGCCGGCGAAGGCGAACTTGCCGCTGTCGATCCGGGCGGGGCGGCCGTACCAGTCCGTGACGAGGCCGCCCGCGCCCTCGACCACCGGGATCACGCCGCCGACGTCCCAGCGCTTGAGCCCCGTGTCGAGCGCGAGATCGAGCTTGCCCATGGCGACCATGGCGTAGCCGTAGGCGTCCAGGCCCAGCCGGGCGAGGCGCGCGGTGGCGCGGACCTGGGTCCAGGATCCGAGCTCCGGGCCGGTCAGGATGTCGGGGTCGGTGGTGCAGATGATGGCGTCGGTCAGTTTGGGGCAGGGGCGGACGTTCAGCGGCGTCTCGTTCCCGCGGCTGACCAAGCGAGACCCGGTCGCCTTGCCGCCGATGTAGATCTCGTCGAGGTAGGGCTGGCCGATGGAGCCCAGCACGGGAACGCCGTTGTGCAGCAGGCCGATCAGCGTGGTCCACAGCGGCAGTCCGGCCACGAACTGGCGCGTGCCGTCGACGGGGTCCAGCACCCAGACGAACTCGGCGTCCGGCCGGTCCTCGCCGTACTCCTCGCCGATCACGCCGTGATCGGGATAGCGTTCGGTGATGAGCTTGCGGATCGCCCGCTCGGCGCCCTTGTCGGCCTCGGTGACGGGGTCGAAGCCCGCGCCCTCCAGCTTGTTCTCCAGCCCGTGGTCGGACCGGAACAGCGGCAGGATGGCGGCGGCGGAGGCGCGGTTGAGCTCGAGCAGGAAGGCGTCGAGCTCGGCGTAGCGTTCTGCGGAGAGCGTCATGGCCCGTGGTTAGCCGTGAGCGCCCCGCGCAACAATAGGTGTCATCCCGGCCGTAGCGTAGCGGAGAGCCGGGACCCAGCCTTTCGTGCGCCGGCCCCTGGGTCCCGGATCAGTCCTGCGGACTGTCCGGGATGACACAGGGGGCATCGCGAACGGAGGTTAGGCCGCGTCGGTCTCGCCGTTCAGCGACTTGGCCAGGTCCAGCAGGCGGCGGCGCGGGCGCTCGCCGAGCTGGTAGTAGGCCCGGATGAGATCCAGCGTCTCCTTGCGGGCGAACATCTCGCCGCCTTCGCCGCCTTCGCCCGCCAGCTCGCGGCGGTCGGCGTCCGAAAGGCCGTCATAGAAGTAGCCGACCGGAACCTCGAGGGCTTCGGACAGCTGCCACAGACGCGAGGCGGAGATGCGATTGGCGCCGCACTCGTACTTCTGGATCTGCTGGAAGCGAACCCCGACCGTCCCGGCCAGCTGCTGCTGGGTCAGGCCGAGGAGACGGCGACGGCGACGAAGCCGCTTGCCGAGATGAACGTCGATGTCGTTGCCCATGGGCTGACGCCCCCGTGTTGTTTGCATCAACGACCGTTCCATTTCGGAACAATCTGACCTGACAGCCGCAAGTCGCTTGCCAAGCGAACCAGCCCTGTGGATACGCGCCTGCCGGGGGATCACGCGTCGCGGGATTCCCAGTTCGCCCAAAAGCACGCTAGACAGCGGCATGGCGAAACCGCCCCCTCCGCCCTCGAAGTGGCAACATGTCGTCTGGCGCTTCGAAGCTTTGATCTTCGACGTGTTCAACGGACTGTTCCGGCTGCTTCCGGTCGATACCGCTTCCTGGCTGGGCGGCCGGCTGTTCCGGCTGATCGGCCCGATGACCAGGACCCACCGGGTCGCGGTGCAGAACCTGAGGCTGGCCTTCCCCGACAGGGACCCGGCCTGGCACGCCAGGATCCTCGGCGACCAGTGGGAGAACAACGGCCGCACGGTGGCCGAATTCCCCAACATGGACCGCATCCTGCCCTCCACCGGCCGGGTCGAGGTCGTGAACGGCGAGCGACTGACGGAGATCGCCAAGAGCGGCAAGCCGGTGGTGTTCGTCTCCGGGCATTTCTCGAACTGGGAAGTGATGCCGGCGGCGATCGTCAACGCGGGCGTGCCCTGCGAGATCACCTATCGCGCGGCCAACAACCCCTATGTGGACAAGCGCATCCGCGAGAGCCGCTTCCGATACGGCGTGCGGCTGTTCGCGCCGAAGGGCGGCGACGGCGCGCGGGAGATGCTCGAAGCCATGGGCAAGGGCGTCTCCGTCGCCCTGATGAACGACCAGAAGTTCAACCGCGGCGGGGTGCCGGCGCCGTTCTTCGGCTACGAGGTGATGACCGCGCCCGGCCCGACGCGGCTGGCGTTGCGTTTCGGCACTGTGCTGCAGCCGATGACCGTGGAGCGGACGAAGGGCGCGCGCTTCCGCGCCGTCGTCCACGATCCCATCGTCCTGGAGCAGACGGGCGACAAGACCGCCGACATCGCCGAGGGCGTGCGCCGAATCACCGCCCTGGTCGAGGAACAGATCCGCCGTCGCCCGGCCGAGTGGTTCTGGGTGCATCGACGCTGGCCGAAGGAGGCCTACGCCGAGGTCGGGGCGGACGAGGACTAGATTCTCAGCGTGTTGCCGAAGTCCGGATCGTCGATGGCGACATCGTCGATGCCTCGCCTGCGCGGCCCGAAATAGTCCGAGGTCTTCACGAACGGGCGCGGCCGGAAGACCACGGCGTTCAGTCTGTCGATTATTGACCTGGCGGTGACCGGCTTCACGACCAGTTCGGTCACGCCCGCGTCCCTCGCTTCGACCACGCGCGGCCGATCGGCGAAGCCGGTCATCATGATGATCGGCAGGTAGGGGTTGGCGCTGTCGTCGGCGTTGCGGACCAGGCGGGTGAACTCGACGCCGTCGACCGGGTCCATGCGGAAATCGACGATGGCCAGATCTGGGTTCCACTGCCGGACCATCTCCAGGCCCTCGCCGCCGTCACGGGCTTCGCGGATGTGGCGGACTCCGATGCCCTTGAGGATGGCGCATACGATGGCGCGCATATGCTCGTTGTCATCAACGAGCAGCACCCTCAGCTCCCCCAGCCCCTCGTCCATCCAGCCCTCTGCCGCGCGCTCGACATTCGTCGACCGGCGTTATCCATCCGGCGTTGATAGAAGCGTCATCCCTACCGAAAGGTTACTACGCTCCGCGCGCAAGGAAGCCCGAGAGGAGCATCGGGTCAAGGTTGCGGCTCCTCCATTTGAGGCGCCAGCACAGGTGGGGGCCGGTCGCGCGCCCGGTCGCGCCCACGGCGCCGATGGTCTGGCCGCGCGTCACGCTCTGTCCGGCGGCGATATCGATGCGGGACTGGTGCAGGTAGAAGCTGGTCAGGCCCTGGCCGTGATCGATCATGGTCAGCCCGCCCTCGAAGTGCATCGAGGGCTCCGCCAGTGTCACGAGGCCGTCGGCGGGCGCATGGATGGCCGTGCCGCTTCTGGCGGCCAGGTCGGCGCCATAGTGCGGGCGCTTGGGCACGCCGTTCAGGATACGCTGGCCGCCGAAGCGGGCGCTCTGCCGCCAGACGTCCAGCGGGATGGTGAAGCCGCTCTTAAAGGCGTCGGCGTCCAGCCGGCTCTCCATCGCGGCCGCCTTCAGCGCCGCCTCGCGCCTGATCCGCTCGAGCAGGATCGGATCGGACGGCTCGACCTGGTCGGCCGGCAGGCCGCCGATGCGCTGGACGTCGAAGTCGCCCGGCGTGATGTCCAGGCGATGGACGGCGGAGCCGTCCGCCGTGGTCACGCGAATCTCGCTGGTCGGGGCGGCGTCGCGGTCGAAGCCGACGAAGAACCAGCCGTCCGCCGAGGCCGTCCCGACCGCTTCACCGTCGACGGTGACGCCGGCGCGTGGCGCGGTTCGGCCGACAGCGAAGCCGCCCTGCCGATAGCGGCCGGAAACAGTGAGGGTGGGAGGCGCCGCAAGCGCCCGGCTCGTCAGCGAGGCAAGGGCCAGGCCGCCCAGGACTGCCCTGCGGTTCAGGGATTCAGTTCCTTCCAGCGCTGCAGCGCCTCGGCCGGACCGGCGAAGGCTTCCTGCGTCGTGGGGTTCCAGTACCGGAGGGCTTCCAGCGGGATCTTCTTGCCGGTGACGGCGCAGAGGACGTGGCGGCCCTGCTTGAGCACGGCGAACTCGCCGTCCCCGTAATGCAGCTGGGCCAGGTCCCGGCCCATGTCGCGATCGAAAGCGTTCATGCCGTCAATGTAGCGCTTAAGCGCCCGCTAGAACAGATCGCCCTGTCCGGTCGGCGGAGGAGGGGCCTTCTTCGGCGCCGGCCTGGGCGCGGCGATGGGAGTCTGCGTCGGCGGCGCGCCGTCGCCGCCGCCGTCGATCACCGCCTCGCGGGTGACGTCCTCGAACATCAGCTTCACGCCCTCGCCGGCGGCCAGGTCGGCGCCCTTGCCGATGGTCGAGCCGTCGGCGCGGGTGACCAGCACGAAGCCCGGGCGCGGCGGGCGCTTGGGGTTCAGGGTCTGGCGCAGCTTGTCGAGGTTGGCGAGGCGGATGCCTTCGCTCTCCAGCCTGCGCGGGATGGCGGCGTTGAGGCGCAGGTTCAGCTGGTCGAGGCGGGCGCGCAGCTGCTCGTTCTTGCGCGCCAGCATCGCGGGGCGCAGCGGCGCGGCGGTCTGGGCGAGCGACCGGGCGTGCAGGTCGACGTTGCGGCGCAGACCCATGGTCAGGTGGCTGGCGGCGTAGTCCAGCCGCTGCCCGGCCAGGGCCAGAATGTCCGCGGGCCGGGGCAGGCCGCGCTCGGCCGCCGACAGCCGCGTGCGGCGGACTTCGATGGTCCGCGTCGCGCACTGGTTGATGCGCCGGTCGAAGTCGCTGACCAGCGCCTTCAACTCGGTGAGCACCGGCGTCGCCATCTCGGCGGCCGCCGTGGGCGTCGGGGCGCGGCGATCGGAGACGAAGTCGATCAGGGTGGTGTCGGTCTCGTGCCCGACGGCGCTGATCAGCGGGATGGTCCCCTCGGCCACCGCGCGGGCCAGGGCTTCGTCGTTGAAGGCCCACAGATCCTCGACCGAGCCGCCCCCCCGGGCGACGATCAGGATGTCGGGCCGCGGGATCGGGCCGCCGGGCGTCATGGCGTTGAAGCCGCGGACGGCGCCGGCCACCTGGGCCGCCGCCCCCTCGCCCTGGACGATGACCGGCCAGACGATCACACGGCAGGGCCAGCGGTCGCGGATGCGGTGCAGGATGTCGCGGATTACCGCGCCGGTCGGGCTGGTGATGACACCGACGGTGGCGGGCATCGAGGGCAGGCGGCGCTTGCGCTCGGACGCGAACAGGCCCTCGCCGGCCAGCTTCTGCTTCAGCCGCTCGAGCTGGGCCAGCAGGGCGCCGATGCCGGCGGCCTCCATGCTCTCGATGACGATCTGATACCGCGACCCGGCCGGGAAGGTGGTGATGCGGCCGGTGACGATCACCTCCAGCCCCTGCTCGGGCCGGACCTGAAGGTTGCGGACG
>JBIICO010000073.1:0-14415 GCA_044238855.1 Caulobacter sp. | reverse complement strand
CAAGAACGCCTCGTCCGGCGTGGTCAGCATCGTGAGCAAGAACCCGCGGCTGGGCCAGTTCGGGTTCGCCGGCAACTTCAACCTGGGCGAGGACGGCTACAACAAGTCCGACGCCACGGTGAACATTCCGATCGGCGAGACCGCGGCCATCCGCGTCGGCGGGTTCGTCAACAAGGCGGACGGCGTGCTGCACAACCAGTTCGACGGCCGCGACTTCAACGGCAACGACGAGTGGGGCGCGCGGGCCAAGCTGCTATGGCGGCCGACCGACTCCCTCGACATCCTGGTGACCGCCGACTACGCCAAGCAGGACCAGTCGATCACCTGGTCGCCCTACGCGACCGTTCCGGGCGGCACGACGGAAACGGCCCTGGCGCTGTGCGGCGTCACCGCCTCGCCGAGCAACACCGACCTCTGCATCGACGGCGACCAGTTCAAGGACCGCGAGAACTACGGCTTCGCGGCCCAGGTGAATTACGAGTTCGGCGGCGGCTACACCCTGACCTCGATCACCGCCGGCCGTCGCGACTTCGACTTCTCGAGCGGCGACTCCGACAGCCTGCCGGTCAACATCCTGAACACCAACCTGAGCAACCAGGACATCCGCCAGGTCAGCCAGGAGCTGCGCCTCGCCTCGCCGGTCGGTGAGCGGTTCGAGTACGTCGCGGGCCTCTACTACTTCAAGATGACCACCGACCAGACCACGGTGCAGACGGGCACCTTCGGCCTGGCGCCGATTCCGATCGTCAACCAGACCATCGACAACCACGTCGTGACCGAGAGCCGGGCCATCTTCGGCCAGGGCACGTTCAACGCCACCGAGCAGCTGCGCTTCATCGTCGGCGGCCGCTTCACGCGGGACAACATCTCGCTGGAGTTCGACCAGTACGCCCTGCCGGGCTTCATCTCGCCGGGCGCGACGGTGTCGACCTCCATGGCGGCCGAGGAGACCAACTTCTCCTGGCGCCTGGGCGTGCAGTACGACCTGACGCCGGTGACCATGGTCTATGCGACCGCGTCCAAGGGCTACAAGGGCCCGGGCTTCAACCAGACCGCCGTCTCCAGCGCCACGCAGAGCCAGTACGTCGGTCCCGAGTACCCGATGAGCTACGAGCTGGGTCTCAAGACCGTCCTGCCGGGCGGCAAGGGGATCCTGAACGTCGCGATCTTCGACACCAAGTTCGAGGACTATCAGGCCCAGACGGTCGACTTCTCGGTCACCCCGGCCTCGTTCCGGACCATCAACGCCGGCGACCTGAAGACCCGCGGCGTCGAGGTCGACCTGACCCTCGCCCCCATCGATGGGCTGGTGCTGACGGCGGCCGGGGCCTGGCTCGACGCAAAGTACGGCAAGTTCGGCTACATCAGCTGCTATCCCGGCCAGCCGGTCGGCCCGGGCGAGTGCGAGGTCGTGGTTCCCGCGATCCCGCCGTTCCTGCCGGCCGTCATGGGCTATGACCCGTCCGGCCAGTCGCTGGCCGGCGCGCCCGAATGGAAGGTCGCGCTGTCGGGCAAGTACCAGCGTCCGATCACCGAGAACTTCGAGGGCTTCGTCCAGGCTGACTACAACTGGCGCAGCGACGTCAACGCGTCGGCCGCGGGCGATCCGGCGACCAAGATCGACGCCTACGGCATCCTCAGCGGGTCCATCGGCGTGGAGACCGCCGACGGTCGCTGGCGCGTGTCGATCTGGGGCAAGAACCTGACCGACGAACAGTTCCCGAGCGCCCTGTTCGGCACCGTGTTCGGCGCGCCGGGCGACTACAGCCAGGTGCTGACCGGCGACGCGTTCCGCCGCTTCGGCGTGGCGCTGAACGTCCGGTACTGATCCTCCCTCTCCGCGCATGACTCCGGGGCGTGGCGGCTTTGTCGCCGCGCCCCTTTTTTGTTTCGCGGGACGGCCGGGTGGAGTGGAATGGCGGAAGCGAGGACCGACACGTGAGCACGAGCGAGAGCCTTGTCCGGGGCGCGGCGACGCCGGCGCTGCTGGAACACACCATCGGCGAGGCCCTGGCCATCGCCGCGCGCCGCTGGCCGCGCGCCGAGGCGCTGGTCTCCGTGCACCAGGGCGTCCGCTGGACCTGGGCGCAGCTGCTGGCCGAGGCGGACGCCTTCGCCGCTGGCCTGCTCGCCCTGGGCCTCGCGCCCGGCGACCGGGTGGGGGTCTGGGGACCCAACAGCGCGCAATGGACGCTGGCCCAGTTCGCCACCGCGCGGGCGGGGCTGATCCAGGTCAACATCAATCCGGCCTATCGCCTGTCGGAACTCGAGTACACGCTGACCAAGGTGGGGGTTAAGGCGCTGGTCTGCGCCGAGAGCTTCAAGACCAGCGACTATGTCGGGATGGTCGAGGCGCTGGCGCCGGAGATCGCGCTGGCGCGGCACGGCCGGTTGACGGCGGCGCGGCTGCCAGCCCTGACCACGGTGATCAAGATCGGCGGGGCGCCGCGCTCGGGCTGGATCGACTTCGACGAGGTGGCGGGTTTCGCGGGCGCGGGCGAGCCGGGGCGGCTGATCGCCATTGGCGAGGCGCTCGACCGCAACCAGGCCATCAACATCCAGTTCACCAGCGGCACGACCGGCCTGCCAAAGGGCGCGACGCTGTCGCACCGGAACATTCTCAACAACGCGATGTTCGTCGGGGCGGCGATGGGGCTGGGGGCCGGGGACCGGCTTTGCATCCCCGTGCCGCTCTACCATTGCTTCGGCATGGTGATGGGCAACCTGGCCTGCGCGGTGCACGGCGCGACCATGGTCTATCCGTCCGAGGGCTTCGACGCCCTGGCGGTGCTGACGGCGGTCGAGAAGGAGCGCTGCACGGCGCTGCACGGCGTGCCGACGATGTTCATCGCCGAGCTGGAGCACCCGGAGTTCGGGCGCTTCGACCTGTCGTCGCTTCGCACCGGGATCATGGCCGGCTCGCCCTGTCCCATCGAGGTGATGCGCAAGGTGATCGAGCGCATGCACATGGCCGAGGTCGGCATCGCCTACGGCATGACGGAGACCAGCCCGGTCAGCTTCCAGACTTCGATCGACGATCCTGTCGCGCGGCGGGTCTCGACCGTCGGCCGGGTGCAGCCGCATCTGGAGGTGAAGGTGGTCGACGCCGAGGGGAACGTCGTGCCGCGCGGGGAGACCGGCGAGCTGTGCACACGCGGCTACTCGGTGATGCTGGGCTACTGGGACGATCCGGAGAAGACCGCAGAGGCCGTCGACGCCGAGGGGTGGATGCACACGGGCGATCTGGCGACCATCGACGCCGAGGGCTACGGCAACATCGTCGGGCGGATCAAGGACATGGTCATCCGGGGCGGGGAGAACGTCTATCCTCGCGAGATCGAGGAATTCCTGTTCCGCCATCCGAAGGTCGAGGACGTCCAGGTGGTCGGGGTGCCCGACCCGCGTTTCGGCGAGGAGCTGTGCGCCTGGGTCAAGCTGCGAACCGGCGAGGACGCGACCGAGGCCGAGATCGTCGACTTCTGCCGCGGCCAGATCGCCCACTACAAGGTCCCGCGCTACGTCCGTTTCGTGGAAGGCTTCCCGATGACTGTCACCGGCAAGATCCAGAAGTTCGAAATCCGCGCCGCGATGATCGCCGAGCTGGGGCTGGTGGAGCAGAAGACGGCGTAAATCCTTCCTCGCTCGCGCGTCGTCATCGTCGCGCTCGTCGCGAAGACCCATGAACACGGGCGGACGTGAAAAGGGCGCGGGATGATCCGCGCCCTTTCGTTTTCGCTCGCCACGCATGGGGCCTCGGAACAAGTCCGAGAATGACGGCTGGGGCCCTACGCCCCGGCCAGAGTCACATCCAGCGGGCCGGCGGCGGCGGCCCAGACGCGGACGAGCTGCGTTTCCGCGTCGTGCTCCCAGCGGGCGGTCGGGTCGGACAGGGTGACGGTCAGAACGTGCGGGAACTGCGTCTCCGGGACGTAGATCTCGGTCGGGCCGTCGATGGCCGGGTCGGCGTCGATGCGCAGGCTGAACAGGCGCTTGTGTGCGTCGAAGCGCATGGTCTCGATCGTGCCCTGCGCGCGTCGGGCAAAGGGACGGCAGAAGCCGGCCACCGCGCGGCCGCCCGACAGCGGGTCGTTCGAGGTCAGCTGGTCGGCGGAGTAGATCGACAGGTCCTCCTGGTTCCACAGGTCGCCAGTCCGCAGGTCGTTTCGGTTGCCGGCGGTGTAGTTCCACTGCGTCGAGTTCAGCAGCAGCGCGTCCATGACGTCGTACATCGCCGACAGCGAGGCGACGTGCGCGTCCCAGATGTCCTCGCCGCGCTCGCCGGCCGCCCAGCGGGCGTAGGCCGCGCCCTCGTTGAGATCGTAGGGGATGCCGAATTCGCCGATCAGGGTCGGCGAGCCGCCGTTGATGCGGCCGCCCAGCATCCGCAGGTAGCCGAGTTGCTGCATGTACTTCGCCTTCAGCGGTCCGATGTCGGCCGCTGGGTCGAAGCGTTTGAAGCGCAGGATATTGATGTCGTACCAGTGGCTGGCGTTGACGGTCCGTTCCGGCATCGGCTCGGGGAAGCCGCGGCCGGTTCCGAACACGTAGGGGCTCAGCTCGGCGAACAGGATCCAGTCCTCGCGCACGGCGCGGATGGCGGCGGCGACCTTCGCGTAGAAGGGTTGCATCAGGTCGTCTTCGTGATCGAGGCGCTCGCCGGCGTGAACACGGAAGAACTCCTCGTCGACCGCGATGGCCTCGCCGTTCTCCAGGCGCCAGGCGCCGGCCTGCTCGAACGGGTCGGGCCCGTCGTCGAGCCAGATGCTGACGCCGGCGGCGTTGGCGAGCGTCTCGCTCTTCACCACCATGCCGTCGCGGGTCTCGTTCCAGCCCAGAACCGGCACGGTGGTCGGCAGGCCGCGGGCGGCCTTCAGCGCCTCCAGCGGCGTCCAGCTCGGACCCGGGCGCAGCGGGGTAGGGTTGTCGACGGTCGGGGCGGTGTGATGCTGCGACAGCTTCTCGCCGACCCAGCCCAGGCCCGGTTCGTTCAGGCTGTCGAAGCCGACGACGTTGGGCAGGTCCTTCAGCCGTTCGGCCAGCGCCGTGACCGCGCCGATGTAGTGATCCTGCAGGAAGTGCTGGACGTTCCTGCCGCCGACCGTCCAGTCCGGCGTGAGCAGCGCGCCGGCGAAGAAGGCCGTCCACATGATGCCGTTGACCGGAAGCCGGTAGTTCGAGGCCCAGCTCATCATCGGATAGCGGTCTTCCTGGCGTGCTTCCGGGCTCGAGTAGTCGTACTTGTGCTGCATGACGTGGACGGCGTCGGCGGCGTGGAACCGGGTCATGTCCAGGCCGACCGCCTCGAAGATCCAGCCGGGCGCGCCGTCGCCGCCGCTCATGCGGCTCCAGACGTCCTGGTGGAAATCGACGAACAGCACCAGGCCGTGCTCGCCCGCCTTGCGCGCCACCTCCGCGATGTAGTCGAGGTAGTCGACGTCGTACTGGCCGGGGCCGGCGTGCTCGACCGCTTCCCAGGTGACCAGCAGCCGCAGAACGTTGAAGCCCCAGCCGGCGATGCGCGCCAGATGGACGTCGGCCATGTCCAGCGGGAAGGGGCGGCCGATGAAGCTGACCGTGCGGTGGTCGGAGAAGTCGGTCGGATTCTCGGTGCCGCCGTCGGGGTAGGGGACCTTGCAGTCGCCGCCCAGGTTGACTCCGCGAAGGATCACCTGCCTGCCGAGCGGGTCGACGAAATTCTCTCCGCGAACATCGATCAGAAGCTTTGACATTTCGTCCCCCGGCGTCATTGTGCGACTCGTTATGCAACTGGTGAATAAGACGGCGGACGCGTTTGGTCCAGACCGCACCGGGCAAGACGGGGAAGAGACATGACGCAGGGGGCGCGGCTGACAGTCGCCCGCAAGATCGCGATCGGGGCCGGGGACTTCGGCTTCAACCTGTATTGGCAGACGGCCGGTCTCTACCTGCTGTTCTTCTACACGGATGGTCTGGGCATCCCGGCCGCGACGGCGGGGCTGATCTACATGGTCGCCCTGATCTGGGACGCCGCGCTCGACCCGGTCATCGGCATCGTCGCCGATCGCACGCGCACCCGCTGGGGCCGCTATCGGCCCTACTTCCTGTTCGGCGCGCCGCTGCTGGCGCTGACCTTCGTGGCGACCTTCGTCGGGCCGGCCTATCCGACCGTTGGAGCCGTGGCCTTCGCGGCCGGGACCCATGTGCTGTTCCGCACCCTCTATGCCGTCGTTTCCATCCCCTACGCCTCGCTGTTCGCGCGGATCACCCGGGACAGCGCCCAGCGCGGCGACCTGGCCGGCATCCGCATGGTGTTCGCCGCGCTCGGCGCCGTGGGCGTCGCGGCCCTGACCCTGCCGGTCGTGCAGGCCCTGGGCACCGAGGCAGACCCGCGCAGGGGCTGGGCCATTGTCGGCGCGGTCTACGGCGCGCTGGCGACCCTGATCATCCTGGGCGTGGCCTGGGCCGCCAAGGGCCTGGACGTGTCCGACGAGACGCCGCCGGCGCCCCGCCCGGCCAGCGAGGTGCTGCGCGCCCTGCTGGCCAACCGCGCGCTGCTGCTGGTGCTCGGCGCCGTGCTGGTGAGTTCGTTCGCCAGCACGATGTTCGGCAAGAACCTGCTGTATTACTTCAAGTATGTGGTCGGGAAGCCGGAGCTGGGCAGCATCGCCCTGGCGCTCAGCGCCCTGATCGCCGTGATCTTCGTGCCGGTCTGGACGGTGGTCATCCGCCTCGTCGGCAAGCGCAACACCTGGCTGATCGGCTCGGTCCCCGGGCTGGCCGGGTTGATCCTGTGGCATCTGGCCGACGGGCATGGCCTGCCGCCGCTTTTCGGCGCCCTGGCGCTGCAGGCCTTCGGCGGCGCCTCCTACGTCGTCTGCTTCTGGGCGATGCTGCCCGACACCGTCGAGTACGGCGAATGGAAGAGCGGCGTGCGCACCGAGTCCCTCGTGTTCGGCCTGACCGTGCTGGGCCAGAAGGCCGCGCTGGGCCTCGGCGCCGGCTTCCTGGGCCTGCTGCTGACCCACGTCGGCTACACCGCCAACGTCGCCCAGACCCCCGAGACGCTCGCCGGCATCAAGGCGATGATGTTCTGGTGGCCGTTCGTCGGCGGCCTGATTTCGCTGACCCTGATCTTCTTCTACCCGCTCGATCGCAAGACCCACGGCCTGATGGTCGAGGAGATCGCCGCGCGCGCGGGGCCCACCCCCGTTCCGAACAGCTGACGTGCATACGGAGTATCAGCCCATGACCGTTTCCCGCTGGGCCCTGTCCCTTACTGTCGCCGCCGGCGCCCTGATGGCGGCCGGCGCCGCCCAGGCCGCGACCTGCGAAGACCTCGCCAAGGCGACCTTCAAGGACGCGACCGTCACCTCGGCCAAACGCTACGACCAGGGCGAGGGCGTCGAGATTGGCGTCTTCGGCATTCCGCCGCTGCCGACCATGAAGGCGTTCTGCCGCGTCGAGGCGACGCTGAAGCCGACGCCGAAATCGAACGTGAAGGTCGAGGTCTGGCTGCCTGAAACGGCGGAGTGGAACGGCCGGCTGGTGGCCACCGGCAACGGCGGCTACGGCGGCAGCCTGGGCCAGCCGCGTCTGGCGATGCGCCCCGCGCTGCACAGGGGCTACGTCACCACCGGCACCGACATGGGTCACAGCGGCGACGGCTCGACCGGCGAGGACGCCTCCTGGGCGCTGAACAATCCCGAGGTGCTGGCCGACTTCGGCCATCGCGCCAACCATGTGACCGCCGTGTTCGCCAAGGCGGTGACGGCGGCCTACTACGGCAAGGGTCCCAACTACGCCTACTTCCAGGGTTGCTCCGACGGCGGCCGCGAGGCGCTGATGGAGGCGCAGCGCTATCCGGACGACTACGACGGCATCGTCGCCGGCGCCCCTGCCAACCAGTGGACGCGGCTGATGTCCGCGATGGCCTGGAGCTGGCAGGTCGCGCACCGTGATGCGGCCAGCATGATCCCGGACGAGAAGCTGCCGCTCATCCAGGCCGCCGCCCTGGCCGACTGCGACAAGCTCGACGGCGTCGAGGACGGCGTGATCGAGGATCCGCGCGTCTGCAAGTTCGATCCGGCCCGGATCGAGTGCAAGGACGGCGACAAGGCCGACTGCCTGACCCGGCCGCAGCTGCTGGCGCTGAAGGCGCTGTACGCCGGGCCGCGCGACGCCTCGGGCAGGCAGATCTATCCGGGCTATCCGGCCGGCGGGGAAGCCGTGCCCAACGCCTGGACCCTGTGGGTCAGCGGACCGAAGGCGCAGCACCCGAACTTCGCGCGGTCGTTCTATCGCAACATGGTCTACGCCGATCCGGCCTGGGACTATCCGGAGCGCTTCGACCTGGGCGCCGCGCTGGCCAGGGCCGACGCCACGGTCGGACCGATCGTCGCCTCCGACAGCACCGACATGTCCGCCTTCGCCAGGAGCAACGGCAAGCTGATCATCTTCCACGGCTGGGCCGACGCGGCGATCAGCCCCTATGCCTCGATCGAGTACTACGACGCGGTGCGGGCGAAGATGGGCGCGGCCAAGGCCGACGGCTTCAGCCGCCTGTTCATGGCCCCGGGTGTCTCGCACTGCCTGGGCGGGCCGGGCCCGAACAGCTTCGACATGCTCGACGCGGTCTCGGCCTGGGTCGAGAAGGGCGTCGCGCCGGAGCGCATCATCGCCACCAAGTACGACAACGACTACGCCAGCATGCTCGACATGCCGGCCACGCCGGTCCGCACCCGCCCGCTGTGCGCCTATCCCAAGGTCGCGGTCTGGGACGGCAAGGGTTCGAGCGACGCGGCTGAAAGCTTCATCTGCAAGGTTCCCGGCAAGTGACGGAGAAGGTTCGTGTTTCGCGACGGGCGCTGCTGATGGCCGCCGGCGCGGGCGCGGCGGCGGCTCCGCTCGGGGGCGGGGCCGCCGCTGCCGCCGCTTCCGCCAAGGTCGTCGACCCGCGGGTGGACTACATCGACCGGCCGCTGGGCCTGGAGACGCTCAAGCCGCGCTTCTCCTGGCGGCTCGAGGGCAAGGAGCGGAGGCTGAAGCAGGTCTCCTACAGGATCCAGGCTGCGGCCAGCGAGGCCGAGCTGGCCGCCGGCCCGTGGCTCTGGGACAGCGGCAAGGTCGACGGCGACCGAACCTTCGACGTCGCCTGGGACGGCCCCCCGCTGGCTTCGAAGCAGCGGGTGGCCTGGCGCGTCGGTGTCTGGACCGATGGCGCGACCGCGCCATCCTTCTCCGCCGCCTCGTCGTTCGAGATGGGCCTGCTGGCGCCGGGCGACTGGAAGGGCGACTGGATCGCCGCGCCGGACCCCGAGGCCGAGGAGGACCGCAAGGCCGGGATGATCTGGGTGTTCGGCAACACGCCGGCCGACCCGAAGCCGCGTCGCTTCCGCCTGAAGTTCGACCTGCCGGGCAAGCCGGTGAAGGCCGAACTGCTGGTCACCGGCAAGGACGAACTGACCACCGTCTGGCTCAACGGCGGCCAGATCGAGCAGCCGGGCTGGCAGCCGCTGTGGGGCACGATGCGCGAGCTCGACCCGACCGCGCGATTGCAGGCCGGCGCGAATGTCATCGGGCTGGAGATCACGACCCACGCCGACGCCTTGCCGAAGACGCCGGCGGTGTTCTCGGCCCTGCTGCGCGCCACCATGGCCGACGGCAGCGTGGTGCGGGTGACGTCGAGCACCAGGTGGCAGACGCGACCCGCCGAAGGCGCGGCCTGGACCACCGACGCCGGCTGGACGCCGGTCGGTTCTGCCCAGGCCTGGGGGCTCAGCCCGCCGTGGCCGGCGCGTCCGGCGGCGCTGCTGCGCAAGAGCTTCACGGCGACCAGGCCGGTGGCGCGGGCGCGGCTCTACGCCACCGCGTTGGGCGGCTACGAGGCGCACATCAACGGCGAGCGGGTCGGGACCGGCCTGCTGGCCCCGGAGTCGACCGACTTCCGCAAGCGGGCGCTGTACCAGATCCACGACGTGACCGGGTTGATCCGTCAGGGCGAGAACGCGCTGGGCGCCGTCCTGGCCGACGGATGGTACGGCAGCGCGTTCAGCTGGAACAATGGCCGCTGGAGTTTCGGCCCGCCGCCGAACCGGTTGAAGGCGCAGCTCGAGCTGACGTACGCCGACGGGACGAGCGAGATCGTCGCGTCCGACGAGACCTGGCTGACCGGCCCCTCGCCCGTCCTGAGCAGCGAGATCTACAACGGCGAGGTCCACGATGCCCGGCGCGAGATCGCCGGCTGGGCCGCGCCGGGCTTCGCGGCCGAGGGCTGGGCGAGGGCCTACAAGGTCGAGACGCCGCCGGTGGCGCTGGCCGCCCAGGCCGGGCCGCCGATCCGCGCCACGCAGCGGCTGAAGGCGACGTCGGTGAAGACCGTCGCGCCCGGCGTCCACGTCTACGACTTCGGCCAGAATTTTTCCGGCTGGGTCCGGCTGAAGGTGAAGGGCGCGGCGGGCACGCGGGTGCAGCTGCGTTTCGCCGAGGTGGTGAAGGCGGACGGCGGCGTCGATGTCGCCAACCTGCGCGGGGCCAAGGCGACCGACGCCTATGTGCTGAAGGGCCAGGGGACCGAGGTCTGGGAGCCGCGCTTCACCTATCACGGCTTCCGCTATCTCGAACTGACCGGGTATCCGGGCGCGCCGCCGAACGACGCTATCGAGGCGGTGGTGATCCACAGCGACTGCGCCATCACCGGCGTGCTGCGGACGTCCGACCCGCTGATCGAGCAGGTCTGGCGCAACGCGGCCTGGAGCCAGCGCTCGAACCTCGTCGGCCTGCCCACCGACTGTCCGCAGCGCGACGAGCGGCTGGGCTGGATGGGCGACGCCCAGGTGTTCTGGAACGCCGCCAGCTTCAACATGGACGTCGACGCCTTCACGCGCCGGTTCATGGACGATGCCCGCTCGGCCCAGACCAAAGACGGCTCGTTCCCGGACGTGACGCCGTTCCCAGCCAGCTGGGACGGCTCGCCCGGCTGGGCCGACGCCGGGGTCATCCTGCCCTGGACGCTGTACCGCCAGTACGGCGACACCGGCGTCATCGACCAGAACTGGGAGGCCATGGAGGCCTGGCTGAAGCACATCGCCGACGCCAACCCGGACTTCATCTGGCGCAACAAGCGCGGCATCGACTACGGCGACTGGCTGCATCCCGAGGCGGTCAACCGCAACGACGAGACCACGCCCAAGGCCCTGATCGGCACGGCCTTCTGGGCGCTGGACGCCGACTACATGACGCAGATGGCGGAGGCGTCGGGGCGCAAGGAGGCGGCGGACAAGTACCGCAAGCTTCGCGCCGACATCGGCGCGGCCTTCGTGAAGGCGTACGTCAAGCCCGATGGATCGGTCGGCAACGACAGTCAGACCAGCCATATCCTGGCGCTGCGCTTCGGCCTCGTGCCGGACGCGCTGCGCGCGGCGTCGGCGAAGAAGCTGGCGGATGATGTGGCGGGGCGCGGCTACCGGCTGAACACCGGCTTCCTGGGCACCCCCTACATCCTCGACGCGCTGTGCGACAACGGCCACGAGGACGTGGCGGTGGCGCTGCTGCGGCAACGGGCGTTCCCGTCTTGGGGCTACATGGTCGACAAGGGCGCGACGTCGATGTGGGAGCGCTGGAACGGCGACACCGGCGACGTCGCCATGAACAGCTACAACCACTACGCCTTCGGCGCGGTGGCCGGGTTCATGTACCGGCGGCTGGCGGCGATCGAGCCGCTGGAAGCGGGCTTCCGCCGCATCCGCGTGCGGCCGGTCGTCGACGCGCGCCTGCCGCACGGCGGCGGGACCTACGACAGCACCGTCGGGCGGATCGTCACCGACTGGAAGCGCACCGACGCGGGCTTCAGCCTGAACCTGACCGTACCGCCCAACGCCGAGGCCGAGGTGCATCTGCCCGGCCAGGCGGTGACCGAAGGCGGCAAGCCGGTCGGGGAAGCCGGCGCCGTCCGCGTGCTGAGACGAGAGAACGATCGTGTCGTGGTCGGCGTCCCTTCGGGCGTCTTCCGCTTCACCTCGGCCTGACGAAGAGACTTCGGGGGAACAGATGGCTATCGAGACAGACGCGGCCGCTCCGGCGGCCTTTCCGGACGCGCGCGCTCTGCGCGGGCCGCTGGCCTTCGCCATCGGCTGCTTCCTGATCTGGGGGCTGGCCTACGGGCTGCTGGACGTCCTGAACAAGCACTTCCAGGACACGCTGCACGTCGGCAAGGCGGAATCGACCTGGCTGCAGATCGCCTACTTCGGGGCCTATCTGCTGCTCAGCCTGCCCGCCGGACGGCTGCTGGAGGCGCGGGGATACAAGTTCGGCATCGTGTCCGGGCTTGTGATCACCGCCATCGGCGCGCTGCTGTTCGTGCCGTCGGCGCAGGCGGCCAGCTTCCCGTCCTTCGTCGCCTCGATGTTCGTGATGGCGGCGGGCCTCTGCGTGCTGGAGACCTCGGCCGACACCTACGTCAACGTGCTGGGACCGCCCGAACGGGCGCCGCAGCGGCTGAACCTGGCCCAGTCGTTCAACGCCCTGGGCGTCTTCATGGGGCCGCTGATCGGCGGCAGCCTGTTCTTCAGCCCGCAGGTGGAGGGCGCGGTCGGCGGCGAGCAGCGGGCGGTGCAGGTGGTCTATGCCGCCGTCGCCGTACTGGTGCTGGTCTTCGCCTTGGTGGTGAGCCGCGCGAGGCTGCCGGAGATCCGCGACGACGCCCATGTCGACGCCGACGCGGGGCCGGCGAAGTCCCTCTGGAACCAGCGCCATTTCGTGTTCGGCGTTGTCACCCAGGCGCTCTACATCGGGGCCCAGGTCGGGATCGGGGCCTTCTTCATCAACCTGGTCACAGAGACCTGGCAGGGGCTGAGCTCGAAGCAGGGCGCGTTCCTGCTGTCGCTCGCCGCGGCGGGGTATCTGGTCGGCCGCTTCGTCACCACGGGCCTGCTGCTGAAGCTCAAGCCCGCCACCGTCCTGACCGCGTATGGCATCATCAACGTCGCCCTGTGCCTGGTCGTGGCGGCGGGGATCGACAAGGTCTCGGCCATGGCCCTGATCGCGGTCTTCTTCTTCATGTCGACGATGTTCGCGACCATCTTCACGCTGGGCACGGCGGGCCTCGGCGCGGCGACCAAGCGCGGTTCGTCGCTGATGGTCATGGCCATCGGCGGCGGGGTGCTGCTGCCCTATCCGATGGGCGTCATCGCCGAGACCTGGGGCACGCCCGCGGCCTTCCTGCTGCCGGCGGTCTGCTTCGCCGTGGTGGCGGTCTACGGGTGGAAGGGGTCGAGGGCGTAACGCCCCTTGTGTCATCCCGGCCGCAGCGAAGCGGAGAGCCGGGACCCAGAAGCGGGCGCACGGCATAGGCTGGGTCCCGGATCGCCTACGGCGTCCGGGATGACACAATTATGCTCGGCTAGACCTTTGCCACCACCAGCTTCACGCCGGCCTGCTCGACATACTGGGCCGCGGCGTCCGGGATGCCGTCGTCGGTGACCAGCACGGCCACCTCGTCGAGCGTGCAGACCACATGGCCGGCCGAGGCCGCGAACTTGCTGCTGTCGACCAGGACGACGATCTCGTCGGCGCGGCCGAGCAGTCGGCGCTCGCCCTGGACCAGCAGGACGTCGCTCTGCATCACCCCGTGACGGCCGACGGCCTCGGCGCCCATGAACATGCGGGTGGCGTGATACCGGCCAGCGCCGTCCTCGTCGAAGGTGCTCAGCACGATGTTCTGCTCACGGAACACCTGGCCGCCGGGCAGGGTGATCCGCGTCTTCGGCTGCGGCAGCAGGGCGCTGACGATGTGGAGCGAGTTGGTCAGCACCTGCAGGCCGAGCGGCGCCAAGTGCGGGCACATCTGCAGCGTGGTCGAGCCGCCGTCGATGATCACCGCCTCGCCGGGCTTGCACAGCGCGGCCGCCGCGCGGCCGATGGCCGCCTTCTGCAATGGCTGGCGGCCGATGTTGTCGTGGAAGGGCACGCCGCTGAGGTGTTCCGGCTCCGGCTCCGCCTCGACCCCGGCCAGGCGGGCGCCGCCGCGCACGCGGACGATGCGGCCTTCGCTCTCCAGCCGGTCGAGGTCGCGTCGCAGGGTGGCGGGCGAGGCGTCGATGCGCTGGTCGAGTTCCTTGAAGCCGATGAAGCCGCGCTCCTGCATCAGGTGCAGGATCAGTTGCTCGCGTTCAGCGGCGTGCATGAGCCCCTCGGTGTTGTTCGAAGGTCTTTTTCAGTCGGTTCGGACCCGACTGCAATCAACTTCGCTCAAACCGGCTCAGACGATGCCTGCGCCGAGGCCGACGGCCTTGCGCTCCTGCGCCTTGCGGTCGCGCCAGCCGCTGGCGCGATAGAGGTCCAGAACGTCGATCGCGCCGCCGGCCTCGACCCGGGCCATGGCCAGGATCGGCGCCACATCGACGTTGTAGGCGCGACGCAGAGCCTGGAAGCCCATCATCA
>JBIICO010000269.1:0-4278 GCA_044238855.1 Caulobacter sp. | reverse complement strand
GACGTCGAGGAGACCTACTCCTCGGTCGCAGAGATCATGGAGATCATCCGGTTCATCCGCGTCGACGCCAACCGTCCGCTCTGCCTGCCGCACCGCGAGGTGTGAGCATGCGCAAGCTGGGACTGATCGCCGGCGGCGGCGGACTGCCGGCCGAGATCGCCGAGCGTTGCCGCGCCGCCGGCCGGCCGTACTTCGTCATCCGCCTGCGCGGCTTCGCCGACGACGGCACGCTGGATCACCCGTCGGAGGAGATCGGCCTGGCCGAGCTCGGCAAGTGCTTCAAGGCGCTCCGCCGCGAGGGCTGTGAGGTGGTCTGCTTCGCCGGCCAGGTGAACCGCCCCGACTTCGGCAAGCTGAAGCCCGACATGCGCGGCATGGCCGCTCTGCCGGGCGTGATCGCCGCCGCCCGCCAGGGTGACGACGCCCTGCTGCGCCGGATCCTCGAGGAATTCCGTAAGGAAGGCTTCGATGTCGAGGGCGCCCACGAGGCGGCCGGGGCGCTGACGCTGCCGCTCGGGCTGATGGGCCGGCATCAGCCGCTGCCGGAGCACCGCGACGATATCGAGCGCGCCCTTCACGTGGCGCGCGCCATCGGCCGGCTGGACGTGGGGCAGGGCGCCGTCGTCTGCAACGGCCTCGTCCTGGCCGTGGAGGCGCAGGAAGGCACCGACAGGATGCTGCGCCGCGTGCACGAGCTGCCGGAGGCTCTGCGCGGCAGTCCCGAGCACCTGCGCGGCGTGCTGGCCAAGGCGCCCAAGCCGATCCAGGAGGTCCGCGTGGACCTGCCGACCATCGGCGTCGCCACGGTGCGCGGCGCGGCCCGCGCGGGCCTGGCGGGCATCGTCGGCGAGGCTGGCCGCCTGCTGGTGGTCGACCGCGAGGAGACGATCGCCGAGGCCGACGGCCTGGGCCTCTTCATTCTCGGCGTCGAGGCGCGAACGGAATGACCCGGCCGCTCACCGTCATGCTGGTGGCGGCGGAGGCTTCGGGCGACAGCCTGGGGGCGGGGCTGGCGCGCGCGCTGAAGGCCCGTCTCGGCGATGCGGTCCGCTTCACGGGCGTCGGCGGCGCGAAGATGGCGGCCGAGGGCGTCGCGAGCCCGTTCGACATCGCCGACCTGTCGATCCTCGGGATCTTCGAGGCCATCCCCGCCTATCCGCGGATCAGGAAGCGCGTGGCCGAGACCGGCGCACTGGCGGCGGCGGAGCAGCCGGACGTCGCGGTGCTGATCGACAGCTGGGGCTTCACGCTGCGCGTCGCCCACGCCATCCGGAAAGCCTCTCCGAAGACGCGGCTGGTCAAGTACGTCGGGCCGCAGGTCTGGGCCACGCGACCGGGCCGGGCGAAAACGCTGGCCAAGGCCGTCGACCATCTGCTGACCATCCACGGCTTCGACGCGCCCTGGTTCGAGAAGGAAGGCCTGCCGACCACCTTCGTCGGCAATCCGGCCCTGGCGAAGGATTTCGGCAAGGCCGATCCGGAGCGCCTGCGCGCCCATGTCGGCGCCGCGCCGGATGACGAAATCCTGCTGGTCCTGCCCGGCAGCCGCCCGGCGGAGATCAGGCTGGTCATGCCGGTCTTCGCCGAGGCCGTCAGCCTGATCATGGACGAGCGGCCGAACGTCCACGTGGTGATCCCGGTCGCCGCGACCGTCTCGAGGCTGATCAAGGACCAGGTCGGGGACTGGCCCTATCGCGTCAGCCTGATCGAGGACGAACAGCTCAAGGACGACGCCTTCGTCGCCGGCACCGTCGCCTTGGCCTGCAGCGGCACGGTGACCACCGAGCTAGCCCTGGCGGGCGTGCCGGTGGTGGTGGCCTACAAGCTGGGCGGCCTGACCCATTCGATCCTCAAGCTGCTGTTCAAGTCGCCCTGGATCACGATGTTCAACATCGCCGCCAAGGACTTCGTGGCCCCGGAGTACGTTCAGGACCAGTGCACGCCGGAAAACCTGGCGGGCGCGGTCAACGAGCGTCTCAACGACCCGATCCTGCGCGCCCGCCAGATCGCCGGCCAGAACGCCGCGCTGGCCGCCATGGGCCGTGGCGGACCGGACCCGGCGGAGATCGCCGCCGACACCATCCTCAAGCTGCTCGCCGAACGGGAATCCTGATCATGCGCGTCCTCGCCGTCCTCGCCGCCATTCTGGCTCTGGCCGCCTGCGCGCCGGGGCAGGGCCCCTCGACCGCGCCGGACATCGACGCCGGCGCTTGCGCCGCCAACGGAGGCACGGTGAAGCCGGTCTGCCGCATGCGGAAGCCGGCCTGCATCTTCGCCTACAGCGACGCGGGCAAGAGCTGCACCGACAGCGAACAGTGCAAGGGCCGCTGCGTCGCCGCCGACGGCGCGATGCCGGAGCCCGGCGGCGCGGTGGCCGGCGTCTGCGAGGCCGACAACGACGTCTGCGGCTGCTCCACCGAAATCATCGACGGCAAGGCCCAGGCCGGCCGCTGCGTGGACTGACTTGGCCGACTTCGATGTCCTGATCGTCGGCGCGGGCGCGGCCGGCATGATGTGCGCGGTGCAGGCCGGGCGGCGCGGCCGCTCGGTGATGATCGTCGACCATGCCCAGGCGCCGGGCGAGAAGATCCGCATCTCGGGCGGCGGCCGCTGCAACTTCACCAACCTCGACACCCGGCCGGCGGCCTTCCTGTCCCAGAACCCGCGCTTCTGCATCTCGGCGCTGAAGCGCTACACCCAGCACGACTTCATCGCAGCAGTCGACGCGCGCGGCATCGCCTGGCACGAGAAGACGCTCGGCCAGCTGTTCTGCGACGGCTCGGCCAAGCAGATCATCGAGATGCTGACCGACGACATGGCGGAGGCCGGCGTCGAGCTTCGCCTGAGCACGGCGGTCGACCGGGTGACGAAGACCGCGGACGGCTTCGAGGTTGCGCTGTCGAACGGTGCGGTGGCGCGCTGCGCCTCGCTGGTGGTCGCCACCGGCGGCAAGTCGATCCCCAAGATGGGCGCGACGGGCTGGGCCTACGACACCGCGCGCCAGTTCGGCCTGGCGGTCACCGAGACCCGTCCGGCGCTGGTGCCGCTGACCTTCGAGGTCGGCGCGCTGGAGCGGATCAAGCCGCTGGCCGGGATGTCGGTCGACGCGGTGGTCAGCCACGGCAAGACCAGGTTCGCCGAGGCCATGCTGTTCACGCACCGGGGCCTGTCGGGACCCGCGATCCTGCAGATTTCGTCGTACTGGCGCGAGGGGCAGGCGATCACGGTGTCGATGGCCCCCGGCGCGGACATCTTCGACATCCTCAAGTCGGCCAAGCTCGTTAGCCCGCGTCAGTCGGCGCACAACGCCCTGACCGGCGTCCTGCCGATCGGCCTGGCCCGGCTGCTGTGCGAGGAGGCCGGCGCGCGCGGCAACCTCGCCGACACGCCGGACAAGGTGCTGCGCGCCATCGACGCGGCCGTGAACCAGTGGACGATGAAGCCGGTCGGCTCGGAAGGCTACCGCACCGCCGAAGTCACCCTGGGCGGCATCGACACCCGCCAGCTCAGCTCCAACACCATGCAGGTGGAGAGCATCCCCGGCCTCTTCTTCATCGGCGAGGCGGTGGACGTCACCGGCTGGCTTGGCGGCTACAATTTCCAGTGGGCCTGGTCGTCCGGCTGGGCGGCGGGGCAGGCGGTCTAGGCGACGACGGGCCTTCCATGCGCGCCGTGCATTCCACACCCCCGGATTATGCATTTGATGAGGCGCCCGCATAGCGCGAGATTCGGGCGGCGGCCGCGTCGGGCGAGCCGCTGCGAGAGGGGCTCACGGCATGACCGGCAAGTCGGTGGACTATCTGGCGTTCGTGGGTGACCCGGTGTTCTCGGTGGCCTTCTCGAAGACGACCAACGACGGCAAGGGCACGCAGCCCTACAGCGCCGTCTTCAACAGCGACTACAGATTCACGATCAACACGAACGTCGAGATCTACACCGACGACGCGCCCTGGTTTGGTGACGGGACCTGGACCTGGACCGCCCTGAGGTCCGACGCTCCGCTGGCCTCCGCCTGGTGGAACATCAGCCCGTTGACCGGATCGATGGACACCGGAAATCCGGCCAGCCCCTACGACATGATGGCCACGACCTCGTCGACCGGGCCGGGCTGGGCGGTGTCCTACGGCTTCTACGACGCCGGATCGAGCTGGGACGGCGACCTGACCAACCACGACCAGTCCTATGTCTATGTCACGCCGGCGGTGGACACCGTGCTGGCGGATATCACGTCCCTCAAGGCGGCGCTGAAGACCGCGCCGCTGAGCAGATTCGTGCTGG
>JBIICO010000268.1:0-4338 GCA_044238855.1 Caulobacter sp. | reverse complement strand
AAGGGCGTGACGGTGCTGAACAACGCCGCCTGCGAGCCCGAGATCGTCGACCTGGCCGACTGCCTGAACAAGATGGGCGCCCAGGTCGCCGGCGCCGGCACGCCGTCGATCACCATCACCGGCGTCGAGAAGCTGTCGGGCGCGAAGCACGCGGTGATCACCGACCGAATCGAGGCCGGCACCTATGCGGTCGCCGCGGCCATGGCCGGCGGCGAAGTCCGTCTGACCAATACCCGCGCCGACCTGATCGAGGCCCTGCTGGTCAAGATCGAGGAAGCCGGCGCGGGCGTCGAACGCACCAACGACGGCGTCATCATCCGCCGCAACGGCGCGCGGCTGAAGGCGGTGAACGTCGAGACCGGCGTCTATCCGGGCTTCCCCACCGACCTGCAGGCGCAGTTCATGACCCTGATGACCCTGGCCGAGGGTGACAGCGTGATCAGCGAGCGGATCTTCGAGAACCGCATGATGCATGTGCCCGAGTTGCTGCGACTGGGCGCCGACATCACCGTGTCGGGCGTCGAGGCGCATGTGCACGGCGTCGAGAAGCTGGAAGGCGCCCAGGTCATGGCCACCGACCTGCGGGCTTCGGTCGGCCTGGTCATCGCCGGCCTGGTCGCCAGCGGCGAAACCGTCGTCGACCGCGTCTATCACCTCGACCGCGGCTTCGAGCGGCTGGAGGAGAAGCTCGGCGCCTGCGGAGCCAACGTGCGGCGCATCAAGAGCGACGCCGCCGTGCCGGAGATGGACGCCTGACCATGGTCGACGCCACGCCGCTGCGCCTCCTGGCCGAGGACGCCGACGACCTCGCCGTGATTTCCGCCGCCCTGCAGGACGCGGTGGCCAAGATCGGCGACATCGCGTTCGATCCGTCCGGCCGTCGCCTGACTGTCGCCTTCAACCGCTATCGCTGGGAGGCTGACGGCCGGGCGAACGAGCGCGTCCGCACCGGGCTGCAGGTCGCCGGCGTGCTGGGCGTGAAGAGCCGCAAGCTGCGCCGCGAGGCCAAGGGGGCGGTCGTCGAGCTGCTGTCCCTGGCCTTCGAACCGGCCGAAGCGCCGGGCGGGGCGGTGGTGTTCACCTTCGCCGGCGGCGGCGATCTGCGGGTCGATGTCGAGTGCGTCGACCTGATCCTCGCCGATGTGTCCAACCCCTGGCCGACGCCCCGCGCGCCGGCCCACGAGGCCTGAGCGAGCCGTCATGAGCAGTCTGAAGCTTTCCCGTCGCGAGGCCATGGCGGGAGGGCTTCTGACCCTGCTCGCGGGTGGAGCCGCCTTCGCCCAGTCCGGCCCGGTGGTCGCCAGGTTCCGCATCGAGAACAACCGCGTCCTGATCGACGCGGTGATCGAGGGCAAGGGGCCGTATCCCTTCATCATCGACACCGGCGCGGTGGTCAGCGGCATCCTGGAGACGACGGCCAAAGAGATCGGCCTCAAGAAGATCCGGGACGTGAAGCTGAAGGGCGACGGATTTCCGCTCTACGGCACGACGGACATGGTGCTGGGCGGCGCGGTTCGGCTGCCCGAGGTGGCGCTGGCCGGGCTGTGGCGGCTGGGCGGCGGAACGGGGCTGCTGGCGGCGGGTCTGATGACGGCCTTCGACAGCGACCTCGACTTCGACACGGGCGAGTGGCGGGTCTATCCGCGGGGCGCGGGCGAACGGACAGGCTTCACCGCCATTCCTTCGTCGCTGCCGGAGCATCCCGGCGCCAACGGCTCGCGCCGGATCCGGGGCGAGGCGCATTACGGCGACGAGCGGCTGTCGCTGCTCTGGGACACCGGCGCGCCGCGTCCGCTCAGGCTGAGCAACAACGCCGCCAGGCGGCTCGGACTGTGGAACGACGAGCGGCCCTGGGCGCCGGTTCCGGTCACGGGCATCACCGGCGCCGAGTCCGCGCCGGGGCGGATCGTGAGGGCCGGCCAGCCGATCCGCGTCGGGCCGCTGTCGTTCGAGAACCAGCTCATCGGCCTGGGCGCGCCGAGCCACCCGAATCCGTCGTGGGGCTCGGATGAGCACGGGCTGCTGGGCCTGCCGATTCTGCAGCGCATGAACATCGCGGTGGACACCAGGGCGCAACGCGTCCTGGTCAAGTCCAGCGGCCTGCCGGCGCCGAAGATGACCTACGGGTTCTCCGGCCTGTGGCTCGACAAGGCTGGCGGCGGCGCGACCATCGGCCAGGTCGGGCGCGGCAGCCCTGGCGAGGCGGCGGGGCTGAAGGTCGGCGACAAGGTCGCGGGCGAATGGGGCGACCTGCTGCGCGCGCTGAGCGGTCCGGCCGGGAGCGACATCACGCTGAAGGTCGGCGGCAGGGGCGACGTGACCCTGAAGCTCGCGGACTACCTGTAGCGGTCCCCGTTCCGTCAATTGCCTCTCGCCCCCGGCGCGCCCTAAGTTCGCCAATCGCGTGCGAGGCGGGGGCCGACGCGAGCCGACGCCATGCGCCCGCGGAAAGCCGACGCATGAGCGCGCCCGACAGCGATCTGTGGAACGAAGACCTGGCCCCGACCAGCGCGGCGCAGCGCACCTGGCGCTGGTGGCACTACGCGGCCCTGTGGGTCGGCATGGTCATGTGCGTGCCCGCCTACATGCTGGCGTCCGGCCTGATCGAGGAGGGCATGTCGCCGACGCAGGCGGTGCTGACCGTGCTGCTGGGCAATCTGATCGTGCTGGTCCCGATGCTGCTGATCGGCCATGCGGGCGCGCGTCACGGCGTGCCCTATGCGGTGCTGGCGCGGGCCTCTTTCGGCTGGAAGGGCGCCCGGCTGCCGGCGGTGGCGCGGGCGATCGTGGCCTGCGGCTGGTACGGCATCCAGACCTGGGTCGGCGGCGGGGCGCTGCTGACGCTGTTGGGCGTGCTCCTGGGCAAGAGCCTGGTCGGGCCGATGATCCCGGTGCTGGGCATCGGCGTGGGGCAGCTGCTCTCGTTCCTGGCTTTCTGGGGCATCCAGCTGCTGTTCGTGACCAAGGGGCTGACGGCGATCCGCCACCTTGAGACCTGGACCGCGCCGATCAAGCTGATCATCTGTGGGCTGATGGTCTGGTGGGCGCTGGACAAGGCCGGCGGGCTGGGCCCGATCTTCCACGAGCCCTCGGCCTTCGTGGCGGGCGGCGAGAAGGCGGGCCAGTTCTGGAGCGTGTTCGCGCCCGGCCTGACCGCCATGGTCGGCTTCTGGGCCACGCTGGCACTCAACATTCCGGACTTCACCCGCTTCGCGAAGACGCAGAAGGACCAGATCGTGGGTCAGGCCATCGGACTGCCGGTCCCGATGGGCCTGCTGGCGCTGGTCAGCGTCATCACCACCTCGGCCACGGTGATCGTCTTCGGCAAGGCGATCTGGGACCCGGTCCAGCTGGCCGGCGACATCGGCGGCATCGCCGTGGTCATCGGCCTGCTGATCATCAGCATCGACACCGTCAGCTGCAACATCGCCGCCAACCTGGTCGGCCCGGCCTACGACTTCTCGGCCCTGTGGCCGCGCCGGATCACCTACCGCATCGGCGGCTGGATCACGGCCGGGATCGGGGTGCTGATCATGCCGTGGAAGCTGCTGGAGACGACCCAGGGCTACATCTTCGTCTGGCTGGTCGGCTACAGCGCGCTGCTCGGGCCGATCGCCGGCATCCTGATCGTCGACTACTGGCTGCTGCGCCAGACGACGCTGGCGGTCGCGGACCTCTACGAGAAGGGCGGGGCCTACGCCTATCGGTCGGGGTGGAACCCGGCGGCGCTGATCGCGATGGCGGTGGGCGTCGCGCCGAACCTGCCCGGCTTCCTGGCCGAGGCCATGCCGCACCTGTTCGGCAGCGTGGGGGCGTTCTGGACGGGGCTCTACACCTACGCATGGTTCGTCGGGCTGGCGCTGGCGGGGGTGGCGTACTGGGCGCTGATGCGGGGGAGGGGGAGCCATGATTGACTGTATATACAAAAACCTTGCGGCCACCCCGATAGTTGTATATACGTAAACCAATGGTGATCGTCTGGGAGGAGCCGAAGCGGCTGAGCAACCTCACCAAGCACGGTCTCGACTTCGCCGATCTGGACGGGGATTTCTTCCTGTCCTCGCTGGTCGTGCCCGCGAAGGACGATCGTCACATGGCGATCGGCCGGCTGGCGAGCGGCGTCATCGCCGTCGTGTTCGTGGTTCTCGGCTCGGAAGGCGTTTCGGTGATCTCCATGCGCCCCGCCAGCCGCAAGGAAAGGAGCCTGATATGACCCGCAAGACCCTCAGCGACGCCGACGAAACCCGCGTCCAGGTGATGATCGCCAGCGATCCGGACGCGCCCGAGGCCACCGACGAACAACTGGCGCAGGCCCGGCCGTTCGCGGAAGTGTTTCCG
>JBIICO010000267.1:0-4339 GCA_044238855.1 Caulobacter sp. | reverse complement strand
GAGCACGGTGCTGGTCTACCACGCGACCTTCTGCATCAATTCCCTCGCGCATGTTCACGGCCGGCGCCGCTATGTCACCGGCGACCAGTCCCGCAACAACTGGGCGCTGGCGATCATCACCATGGGAGAGGGCTGGCACAATAACCACCACGCTTGCCAGAGCAGCGCGCGCCAAGGATTCCGATGCTGGGAGGTGGATCTCACCTACTACATTCTCAAGGGTCTGGCTGCGGTGCGCGTGGTCTGGGATCTGAAAGCGCCGCCAGACGCGCTGTTGAGGGGCGAGCAGCCCCCGAGCGTTGGGATGGTCCGACGAACCGCCGAGCAGCTGGCCGCGCGCTTTGACCCGATCACCACCGCCAACCAAATTCGAGACTCAGGGGCAGCCGCCGACTGGGCGCGCCGGTCTCAGATCTCGGCCCAGAATCCGGAACGCTCGCTGCCACATCTCAGCGCAGGGCCGCTGGTTCCAGGGCGCGACGCCTTCGAGCGCCAGGCGCGGTCAATGTTTGCCCAGACGCCCGCCTTCGATCAGATCGTCGATATGGCGCACCTGCTGTTTCTCCGCGCCGTCGTCGAGCGGCTGACCGTCGCGCCTCAGGCCGCTCTCGCGACGCCCACCGCCACGCAGCCATAGGCCATGGAGGCGTTCGCCGACTGGCGACCGGATCCCTACATCGTCGCCCTGACGGCGTTCGGCCTCCTGATCGCGCTCGTGGCCTGGCTGCCGTTGGCGCTCAAGCGGCTTCCGCTTTCGCTGCCGATCGTATGCGTCCTGATCGGCGCGGCGATCTTTTCGCTGCCGCAGGTCGGCCTGCGGCCGTTGCCGATGCAGTTTCCCGAGATCACCGAACGGTTCAGCGAGTTCGTGGTCATCATCGCGCTGATGGGCGCGGGACTGAAGATTGACCGGGTGTTCAGCTTCCGGCGCTGGTCGGTGACTTGGCGCCTGCTGGCGATCACGATGCCGCTCAGCATCGGCGCCATAGCGCTGCTGGGCGCCTTGGCGGGGCTGCCGATCGTCGCGGCGCTCCTCCTGGGCGCGGCGCTCGCGCCGACCGATCCCGTGCTGGCGGCCGACGTCCAGGTGGGGCCGCCCAAGAGCGGCGAGGAGGACGAAGTGCGCTTCGGGCTGACCTCCGAGGCCGGCTTGAACGACGGCTTCGCCTTTCCCTTCGTGCACCTTGCCATCGTTCTGTGCCTGGCCCAGGTCTCCGGCGAGCCGTGGCTTGCCGATTGGCTGACCTACAATGTGCTGTGGGAGGTCGGCGCCGGCGTCCTCGGGGGATGGCTGGTCGGCAAGCTGTTCGGTTGGCTTACCTTTCAGATTCCAGCCGAGACCAGGCTGGCCAAGACCGGCGATGGCCTCATCGCGCTCTCGGCCACCTTCGTCTCCTACGGCCTGACGGAGATGCTGCATTGCTACGGGTTCCTGGCGGTCTTCGTCACCGCCTTGACCCTGCGCCACGCCCATCGCGACCACGCTTTCCAGCGGGACATGCACGACCTGACTGAACAGGTCGAACGTCTGGCGATGATGGTTCTTCTGATCCTCTTCGGGGGCGCGCTGGTCAGTGGTTTGCTGTCGCCGCTGCGATGGATGGACGTCGCCCTGGGTCTGGCGGTCCTGTTCATCGTTCGGCCCGCGGCGGGTCTCATCGGGCTGATCGGCTTCAAAGCTCCCGTAGGCGAGCGTCTGACGCTCGCCATCTTCGGCATCCGGGGCGTGGGCTCGGTCTACTATCTGGCATTCGCCCTGAACGCCGCACCCTTCGGCCAGGCCGAGCGGTTGTGGGCCATCGTTGGCCTGATCGTGCTGCTGTCGATCCTCGGCCACGGTCTGACGGTGACGCCGGTCATGCGCCGGCTCGATCGCTCGCAGGGGCGGGACCCCGATCCCGAGGACGGCGAGCACGACCCGCTGGCGGGTCCTCCAGGCTCCACGCGCCCCGACATGGAGAAGAGCTGATCCATTCCGCCACGCCGTCTAAGCGCGACAGCCGGCTCCCGTGGGAATAATTCAGGCCCTTTCGGCAATTACAGCCAGCTATCAGAAATTGACCAAAACTCCCTGATATCACAGGGAAAATGACTTCCAATGTTCGCGAGCTATCGCGAGCGAGCGTGACGGTATTTCGGTACATCTGACGGTAGGTCTACGCGTTGGCCTCGTCCCGTTACGCCCAGATCCCGGATACGGCCTATGCCGTGGTGGCGGAGGTCCGCGCCAAGCCCGGGAAGGAAGCGGAGCTGCGCGCCATCACCTTGCCGCTGGTCGCCAAGGTCCGGGCCGAGCATAGTCCGACATCGTCAGGCACCTTGTTCCGCCGCCGATCCCGAAAGGCGGTCTGAGGCTTTCTCGGAGCGAAAGCAGCCCTCAGCGGCCCATTTCGAGTCGGAATTCCTTGCCCGGGCCGATCGATAACCAGCGATAGTCGCGCAAAGTTGATCTGGCAAAATTCGTCAATAGAATCAAATGCGTAGCATTTCTGACGCTAGCGGGTGGGGCGCATTAGAGAGTGAACGCAAAAGACTCTAAGGAAATCAACGCCTTGGGAGCATTTTGGTTGATCGGGTGGGAATAATGTCCTAGGGCGATATTCTTATTCCAGTTCGGCGTCGCACTTTCGCCAGAGACCTGGTCGCGCAAGGGAAGGGGTGAAGGCGAGGGCGGCGGTCCTGCGGCATCTCCACGAACGGCGGACGAAGAAGCAGCCGTGGCGAGGCCGAGTTCGCGGCTTGAGGAGCCGCAACGCCGTCGGGTCGTTCATAGCGTCATGACACGCGACATCAGGATCGGTACGGCGGGCTGGTCCATTCCGAAGGCGGTCGCCGACGCATTTCCGGTGGGCGGGACGGGATTGCAGCGATACGCGGCCCGGTTCCCGATCGTCGAGATCAACAGCACCTTCTACAGGTCCCACAAGCCGACGACCTATGCCCGTTGGGCGAACGACACGCCCGATGACTTCCGTTTCGCGATGAAGTGTCCCAAGACAATTACCCACGAAGCGCGGCTGAAGGGCTGCGACCAGCTCATGGCCCGGTTCCTGGGCGCGGCGGAGGCGCTCGGCGGCAAGTTCCGGGTGCTGTTGGTGCAGCTGCCGCCGAGCCTGCCGTTTGAGCCTGCCGTCGTGGAGCCGTTTTTCGCCAAGCTGCGGGATCTGGAGGGTGAGCGGCATGTCGTGTGTGAACCGCGGCACGCCAGCTGGTTCGGCGACGAGGCCGATGCGCTGCTCGATGGCGTTCGGATCGCCCGCGTGGCGGCTGATCCCGCGCCGCACCGGAGAGCCGCCGAGCCCGGCGGCTGGCGCGGGTTCACATACATCCGACTGCATGGTTCGCCGCGCATGTACTACTCGAGCTACGCTGGCGAGCGACTTGGCGAGATCGCTAGGAGACTCTCCCGCAGGGCGTCAGACACCTGGTGTGTCTTCGACAATACCGCCTCGGGCGCGGCCGCTGCGGATGCCCTTGAGCTACATGACCTTCTCCGCGTGAAGTCGCTCCACGATCTGCCGCAGGCGCTCGATCTCCGCCGATAGCGCCGCCACGTCGCCCTGGAGCTGGAGATTTCTCTGGTGGAGACAGGCGTTCTCGCGGGGAGTGGGATCTGGCGACGCGGCCGTCATCTTGTGGCCTTGCGGTCAAATAGCCAGAAGACGCCAGGCATAAGCAACGCACTCCCGATCAGGAGCGCGGACGCCACAAACAGCAGGGACATATTGTTCTCGGGACTGGGGCGTCGCATCGGAAGCAATCGACCGCGTCGGTCGCGGCACGCGCCCGATGGCGCTCCCATCATATGGGGAGGCCGGCGCGGAAAGCGAGGAAACGGAGGCGAACTCCCACCGGTGCTCTAAAACTCGCCAAGCGAGCGCCAGCGCGGGTCAGGCATGGAGCGCCAGAGAGCCGGGGCGTTCTGACAGCGTGCCCGCATTGCGGCGATAGCCGGTGACCTGCCGCCAGACGGCGTCGACCTTGGTCGGCAGCAACACGACCAGGTCCCCCGGTCGAGCCGCATCCAGCGCCGCCTCGACCGCCTTGCCCTCATCCAGGATCGAACGAACGCGCGGCGGTCTGACGCCGGCCGCAGCGGCGCCCTGCAGCAGGAGTTCGATCACGCCGCCTCGCGGGCGTCCCCGGCCGTCGGGCCGCTCGCGGAAGATGGTCAGGTCGAAGATGCCGGCCGCGATTTCGCCGATCTCCCGGATGTCGTCGTCCCGCCGGTCGCCGGGCATGCTGGCGACGCCGATAACGCGCCCGTAGTTGTGTCGGATCCGGTCGAGCATCTCACCCAGCGCGCGCAAGGCCGCCGGGTTATGGGCGTAGTCCATGA
>JBIICO010000266.1:0-4347 GCA_044238855.1 Caulobacter sp. | reverse complement strand
CTGGTCGATCCAGGCGGCGTCGCCCGCCGCGTGCAGCGACCAGGCCAGCACGAGCGCCAGCAGGATCCGGATCGGAATCTGCTTCACCCGCTCCGCGGCGCTCGCGGGCAGGTGCGGAAAAACGGAACTGAAGACTGAACTCACGCAGGCGCTCCCCGATAGGGAGGCACTAGCGCGGCGCTCGCAAAGGAAGCGTGAAGACGGTTAGTCCGGGCTAACCGTTACGCAGCTTGTCCCAGGCGCGGAACTCGTAGGCGATGCAGCGGTCGATCATGGTCCGCCACACCGGCTCGGCGATGGCTTCGGACAGGCCGGCCTCGCGGGCGGCGGCCCTGACCTTGGTCACCACGTCCTCGATCCGGGCGCGGTCGTGGACCACGTTCCGGTCCTGCTTGATCCGCGCGGCGGCGTCCATGTAGCCCTGCCGCTCGGCGATGATGGTCACCAGCAGGCGGTCCAGGGCGTCCACGCCCTGGCGGACATCCGCCATGGTCGTGCAGTCGGCGGGGGCGAGACGCTCATCAGCGACCGCGTTCATCACAACATCTTTGGGCACGTCAGATACCGGCGCCGTTGTCCATGGTGCGGAGGGCGGCCTCGTGGGCCGCGGCCTCCTCGGTGAGCCAGGAGACGAAGGCCTTTACCTGAGGCAGCCGTCCCTTGGTCTTGGGATGGACGACGTAATAGGCGAAGTCGACGGCGGTGGCGATGGGGAAGGGCGTCACCAGCCGACCGGCGTCGAGATCCGCCTGCGCCAGGGTCCGTTTGGCCAGCGCGACGCCTCTTCCGTTGGCGGCCGCCTCGATCACCAGGCTCGACTGGTTGAAGCGCGGACCCCTTGTGCCGTCGACCGTCCGCACGCCCCGCGCGGCCAGCCACATGGCCCAGTCGGGGCAGGAATCGTCGGCGTCCGGCGAGCCGTCGTGCAGCAGGATGTGGTTGACCAGATCGGCCGGGTCGTTGAGCGGATTGCTCTCGAGCAGGGCGGGGGAGGCGACGGGAATCACCGTCTCGCTGAGCAGGCGCGTGACTTCCAGGCCGGGATAGCGGCCGCCGCCGTAGCGGATGGCCAGGTCGATCTCCCCGCTCGCGAAGTCGACCACGTCCATGCCGGCGCTCAGCCAGACGTCGACCTGCGGCTGGGCCTCCTCGAACTTGCCGAGCCGGGGCACCAGCCACTTGGCGGCGAAGGACGGCGCGGCGGTCAGGGTCAGGCGGCGCCCGTCGACCGCGGCGGTCAGCAGGCTGGCGGCCTCGGCCAGGCGATCGAAGGCTTCGCGCAGGGCGGGCAGGGCGGTCTGGGCCGCGTCGGTCAGCAGCAGCCCCTTGGGCGTGCGCTTGAACAGGGCCGCGCCGACATAGTCCTCGAGATTCTGGATCTGCTGGCTGACGGCGCCGGGCGTGACCGACAGTTCGTCCGCCGCCCGGCTGAAGTTCAGGTGGCGCGCGGCGGCCTCGAACGCGCGGAGGGCGTTGAGCGGTGGGAGCCTGCGGCGCTCGATCGTTCGTTCCATAAAAACTGAAGCCCCCGGCAGAAGTCTTGGTTTGCGATCTGGGCCTCTCAAACCCAGTTTGCAACTGTCCGATGGCGTATCGGCCCTTTTCGTCAACGGACAAGCAGCGGGGTGGACCAAGGTCCGCCCCGCTTCGAGTTTCGGGGTTCTAAACCCCATCGCGCTTGTAGAGAAACTAAAAAGTTCGATGTCTCGCGACCGTACACCTCCAGGCCCCCGGCGTCTCGTCGCGCTCGATGGCGCGACGACCAGTTCGCGTGTCGGCAAGGTGTGGCTGGTCGGCGCGGGGCCGGGCGATCCGGAGCTGCTGACGCTGAAGGCCGCCCGCCTGATCGGCGCGGCCGACGTGATCGTTCACGACGGGCTGGTGTCCCCGGAGATTCTCTCACTGGCCCCCGCGGCCTCGCGACTGATCGACGTGGCCAAGCGCAAGAGCCGTCACACCCTGCCGCAGGACGACATCAACCGCCTGCTGGTCGCCTTCGCCCTGCAGGGTCTGACGGTGATCCGGCTGAAGGGGGGCGACCCCTTCATCTTCGGCCGTGGCGGAGAAGAACTGGAAGAGTGCCGCGCGGCGGGCGTCGACTGCGAGGTCGTGCCGGGCGTCACCGCCGCGCTGGCCGCCAGCGCGAGCGCCGGCGCGCCGCTGACCCATCGGGGCGCGGCCCAGGCCGTCACCTTCGTCACCGGCCATGCCGCGCACGGCGAGCCGGACCTGGACTGGAACGCGCTGGCCAAGGCCAACCAGACGGTCGTGATCTACATGGGCCTGACCACCGCCGGCCTGATCGCCGAGCGCCTGATGGCCGCCGGTCGCGACGGCGCGACGCCGGCCCTGATCGTCGTCAACGCCTCTCGCGCCGACGAGCAGCGCCACCCGACCACGCTCGGCAAGCTGGCCGAGGTCGCCGAGGGCCTGAGCGGTCCGGCTCTGCTGATCGTCGGCGAGGCGATGGCGCTGGCTGTCTCGCGAACCCGCCCCTCGTCCTTCGAGGCGCCGACCGCGTCCGCTCCTCAGGATGGCGACGTCGGTGGGCTGCACGGAGTTCGTCATGGTGAGGAGCGATCCCTCAGGATCGCGTCTCGAACCACGCATGGTGTGAAATGAAGGCCATCACCGCCAACCGCCTGATCGACGGCGAGGTCGTGTTCTGGAAGGACGGGGCCTGGGTCGAGCGTTTCGCCGACGCCCAGCATTTCGCCGACGATGACGAGGCCGGGCCGGCCGCGGTCGAGGTCGCCAAGGGCCAGCCCAAGGTCATCGTCGACCCCTACCTGATCGACATCGTCGAGTCCGGCGGCGGCTGGGCCCCCGTCAGCTACCGCGAGCGCCTGCGGGCGCTGGGCCCGACCAATGAACCCACTCACGGCAAGCAGGCCGAGGGCGGCGCCGGCGTCGAGGCCATCCTCGCCGCCACGGGCGCCGCGCGCTCGACCGGTCGTGTCGACCTGATCCGCAGGAAGTAATCGCCGATGTACCGCTACGACGCCATCGACAAGGAATTCCTGGCCGACCGGGCCAGCGAGTTCCGCGAGCAGGTCGGCCGCCGGCTGCTCGGCTCGCTGACCGAGGACCAGTTCAAGCCGCTGCGGCTGATGAACGGCCTGTACCTGCAGCTGCACGCCTACATGCTGCGGGTGGCGATCCCGTACGGCTCGCTCGACAGCCGCCAGCTGCGCAAGCTGGCCCACATCGCCCGCGTCTACGACAAGGGCTACGGCCACTTCACCACGCGCCAGAACCTGCAGTTCAACTGGATCAAGCTCGGCCAGGCGCCGGACATCATGGACGAGCTGGCGTCGGTCGACCTGCACGCCATCCAGACCAGCGGCAACTGCATCCGCAACACGACGTCCGACCCCTATGCCGGCGCGACCGCGGAGGAGATCGACGATCCGCGCGTGTGGTCCGAGCTCATTCGCCAGTGGTCGACGGTCCACCCGGAATTCTCGTTCCTGCCGCGCAAGTTCAAGATCGCCGTCACCGCGGCCGAGAAGGACCGCACGGCGGCCCGCGTCCATGACATCGGCCTGATCCTGCGCCACGGCGCGGACGGCCAGCTCGGCTTCGAGGTCATCGTCGGCGGCGGCCAGGGGCGCACGCCCTACGTCGGCCCGACGATCCACCCGCACCTGCCGGCCGGGCGCCTGCTGAGCTATCTGGAAGCCATCCTGCGCGTCTACAACCGCCACGGACGGCGGGACAACATCTACAAGGCGCGGATCAAGATCCTGGTCGCCGCCCTCGGCGCCGAGGAGTTCGCGCGCCAGGTGGACGAGGAGTGGGCCAAGCTCGACCTCGCCCAGGCCGACGCGCCGGACACCGAGCTGGCCCGTATCCGCGGCGCCTTCGCCCCGCTGAACTTCGAGACCCTGCCGGCCCGCTCGGAGACCTTCGAGGCGGCCAAGGCGGCCGACCCGGCTTTCGCCCGCTTCGCGCGCAACAACATCAAGGCGCACAAGAAGCCCGGCTACGGGATCGTCGAGATCTCGCTGAAGGCGCATCACCAGACGCCCGGCGACGCCAGCGGCGACCAGATGGACGTGGTCGCCGACCTGGCCGAGCGCTACGGCCTGGACGACATCCGGGTGACGCACGAGCAGAACCTCGTCCTGCCTCACGTGAAGCTGGACGACCTGCCGGCGGTGTTCGCCGTGCTTCAGGCCAACGGCCTTGCGACGCCGAACATCGGCCTGATCAGCGATATCATCGCCTGCCCGGGGCTGGACTACTGCGCCCTGGCCAACGCCCGCGCCATCCCGATCGCCCAGTCGATCGCCCAGCGCTTCGAGGACGCCGACCGCGCCGAACTGATCGGCGAGCTGAAGATCA
>JBIICO010000072.1:0-14749 GCA_044238855.1 Caulobacter sp. | reverse complement strand
CCCGACGCCGTTCTGGTGCACGTGAAGCATGATGCGGGTCGCGTCTTCGCGCGACTTGTTGAAAAAGCGCTCGAGCACGTAAACGACGAACTCCATCGGAGTGTAGTCGTCGTTGAGGAGAAGCACGCGATACAGCGAAGGCTTCGCGGTCTTGGGTCGTGTTTGGGTTACGACCGAAGATCCAACGCCATTCGATCCAGCGCCTGACTTCTTCTCCGCCATGAAACATCCATTCCCGACGGACCCGGGGAGGGGCCCGTCTCTTGTCGATTAGATATGGAAACAACGCCGCTTTGGAAGGGGCGTCGTTCCCCTATGCGCTGCTTTGGCGCGGTCGTGATCAGCTTTTGCTTCCAGGGAAGGGCTTTTTTGGCCACCGACGGCCGTTCCCGCGCCGATGGAAGAGGCCCGGCGCGGCCCATGGGCGTAGATCGGAAGCGACTCGCCTGGTTTCAATCCTCGCGCGGATCGTCGCTCTTCAGGGCCCGGCCGGTCTTCACCGCGCCCTTGCCGAACCTGGCCCGCAGGGTGTCGATGGCGGTCTCGCTCTTCAGGGCCCGGCGTTCGCCGTCGGCGAAGAAGTCGGCGCCGGCGGCCTCGCCCTCGACGAAATCGGACAGCCCCGCGCCGATCAGGCGGTAGGGCTGACCCTTCGGCTCGGCGGCCAGCAGCTCGCGGGCCACGGCGAACAGCGTCTTCGCCGTCTGGGTCGGCACGGGCAGGGTGCGTCGCCGCGTGACGATCTGGAAGTCGGGCCGCCGCAGCTTCAGGTGCGCCACCCGTCCGGCGATGCCCTCGGCCCGCAGCTGCCGCGCCACCTTCTCGCAGAGCGGCCAGAGCCTGTCCTCGAGGTCCTCGATCGCATGCAGGTCCTCGTTGAACGTGGTCTCGGCGCTGATCGTCTTGCGGCTTTCGTTGGGGTTCACCGTCCGGCTGTCCTGGCCGTTGGCCAGTTTGTGCAGGTGCAGGCCGTGCTGCCCGAAGCGGTCGGCCAGGTCACGCAGGTCGGCGCGGGCGATGTCGCCGACGGTGCGGAAGCCGGACTTCTCCAGGCTGGCCACCGTCACCGCGCCGACCCCGGGCAGGATGCCGACCGGTCGGCCGGCCAGGAACTCGACTGCCTCGGCCGCCCCGATCACCGAGAAGCCGCGCGGCTTGTCCAGGTCGGAAGCGATCTTGGCCAGGAACTTGTTGGGCGCCAGGCCGATGGAGACGGTCAGGCCGATCTCGGCCTCGATCTCGGCCTGCAGCCTGGCCAGGGTCACCGCCGGCGGCGCGCCGTGCAGCCGCTCGGTGCCGGTCAGGTCCATCCAGGCCTCGTCGAGCGACAGGCCCTGCACCAGCGGGGTCAGGTCCCGCACCTTGGCGAAGATGCGCTTGCTCTCCGTGCGGTACTTCGTGAAGTCGGGCTTCAGGATCACGGCCTGCGGGCACAGGCGCCGCGCCTTGAACATCGGCATGGCCGAGCGCACGCCGCTCATCCGGGCGATGTAGCAGCAGGTGGTCACAACGCCGCGCACCCCGCCGCCGACGATCAGCGGCACGTCGCGCAGCTCAGGCCGGTCGCGCTTCTCGACGGAGGCATAGAAGGCGTCGCAGTCGAGGTGCGCCATGCCCAGCGTCGCCAGCTCCTCGTGCCGAACCACGCGCATCGACCCGCACGACGGACAGCGCCTGGGCTGGTCGTCGCCGGTGCGGAAACAGTCGCGGCAGAGGGACTTCATCTTACGCCGGCCAGAGCCACGCCGCGCCGCGCACGCCGGAGGAGTCCCCGAACTTCGCCTTCAGGATCGGCGTCTCGAACAGATCGGTGAAGGCATAGTGCGCCACCACCGGCGGCAGGCGCTCGTACAACTCGTCGACGTTCGACATCCCGCCGCCCAGCACGATCGCGTGCGGGTCCAGCAGGTTCACGACCGCCGCCAGGGCCCGCCCCAGCCGGTCGACGTAGCGGTCCAGGCAGGCCTCGGCCGCCGGTTCCCCGCTCCGCGCGGCCTCGACGATGGTGCGGCCGTCGCGCTTCAGGCCGGTGCTGCGCTCGTAGTCCTCGCAGAAGGCGGAGCCGGACAGCCAGGTTTCGTTGCAGTCCTCGCGGCCGCACCAGCAGGCGTGGGCGCGGTGCTCCTCGGGCGTCGGCCAGGCGAGGGCGGTGTGGCCCCATTCGCCGGCGATGCCGTTGGCGCCCTCCAGCACCTGGCCGTTTACGGTCAGCCCGCCGCCGCAGCCGGTGCCCAGGATGGCGCCGAACACCGTCGCCATTCCCGCCGCCGCCCCGTCGGTCGCCTCGGACAGCACCAGGCAGTTGGCGTCGTTCATCACCCGCACGGGTCGGCCGATCGCGTTCTCCAGGTCCTGGCGGAATCGCCGGCCGTTCAGCCAGGTGGAATTGGCGTTGCGGACGCTGCCGGTCAGCGGCGAGATGGAGCCCGGAATGCCGACCCCGACGCCCCGCGCCTCGTCGCCGGCCTCCCGCTCCGCGTCCAGCACCAGCTTGCGCACCACGGCCAGGGCCGCGTCGTAGTCGCCGGGGTTGGGCAGCCGCACGCGCGACAGGAAGCCGCCGTCGGCCCCGAGCGCCGCCGCCTCGATCTTGCTCCCGCCGAAATCGACGCCGATGCGGATCATACGGTCAGTTGAGCCCTTCGCGTCCTCGGTCGCAAGCGGGCCGCTACTTGAGGCCCAGGGTCTTCATGGCCTTCGTAGCCGCCGGGACGCCCTTGCGCGCGGCCTGGCGGATCAGCCGGATTCCCTCCGGCTTGTTCGCCGCCATGCCGTCGCCGTTATAGTAGCAGACGCCGAGGTTGAAGGTCGCCATCTCGGCGCCGCCCTCGTGGGCGGTCCTGAACAGCCGGCAGGCTTCGGCCGCGTCCTTACGCACGCCCATGCCGTTCGCGTAGAGAACACCGAGATTGTACTGCGCGGCGGAAAGGCCCTTGTCGGCCGCGATCCGTAGCAGGCGAGCCGCCTCGGCCGGGTCCTTCGCCACGCCCTCGCCGCGCAGATACATCAGCCCGAGGCCGGCGGCGGCGCTCGGAATATCCTCGGCGAGCGCGGCCCGGAACAGACGCAGGGCTTCGCCGGTGTCCTTCGGCACGCCGTCGCCGTCCAGGTAGAGCAGCCCGAGATTCGACATCGCGCTGGCCGAACCGGCGTCGGCGGCGATCCGGTACAGCCGGGCGGCCTCGGCCATGTCCTTCGGCACGACGCGACCGTTGTCGTAGAAGAGCGCCAGGTTGTTCGCCGCCGCGGCGTTGCCGCCCGCGACCGCCGCCCTGTAGAGCCGGAGCGCCTCGGCGTCGTTCTTCGGCACGCCCTGGCCCAGATCGTACAAACGCCCCAGCGTGGCCAGCGCCTCGGGATCGCCGGCGTCGACGCCGATCTTGCAGAGGCGCAGGCCCTCGACCTGGTCGACCGCCACGCCCCGGCCGTTGATGTACATCTCGCCCAGATAGCAACTGGCGCCGACGTAGCCCTTGGCGACGGCAGCGCGATAGAGCCTGACCGACTCGGCCAGGTCCTTCGGCACGCCCTCGCCCTCTTCGTGCAGGGCGCCGAGGTTGGTCATCGACTCCGGCAGGTCGGCCGCGACGCCGATGCGGAACAGCCGGGCGGCTTCGACCGGATCGCGGTTCACGCCCGTACCCCGGCGATAGAGCTGGCCCAGATTGTTGGCGGCGCGGGGGTTGCCCTTGGCGACCGCGGATTTGTAGAGCCGGACGGCCTCGACGAGGTTCTTGGGAACCCCGCGACCGTCCTCGTAGAGCACGGCGAGGTTCATCTCCGCGTTGGCGTCGCCGACCTCGACGCCGATCCGGTACAGGCGCGCGGCCTCCACGGGATCTGCGGCGACGCCCTGGCCGCGGCTGTACATGACCCCCAGGTTCACGGCCGCGCTCTCATCGCCCGCGTCCAGCGCGGCGCGGTAACGCCGCGCGGCCTCCGGATAGTCCGGCGGTCCGATGCGTCCGGTCTGGTAGATGAGACCCAGGTTGACCATCGCCGTGACGTCGCCGCGATCGGCGGCGAACCGGTACAGGCGTTCGGCCTCGACGAAATCCTCCGCCACTCCGTCACCCGTCACGAGGCGATAGGCCAGCCGGCCGACGGCGTTGACGTCGCCCTTCCTGGCCCGCTTGCACTCGGCGACGAGTTCCCGCTGCGGCGACGCCTTGGCGACCTTGCGGTCCTCGAACGGCGCGCAGACGGTGGTGGCGACCGCGGCCGCGATCAGAAACATGGACATGAAAAGCACTCCCCCGGTCCCCGCCTAGCAGGCGGGTCTCGGCGGATGCAACCACGCGTCGCGGTCGGGAGGGGTCTATCCCCGAGGCGAAAGCGCGCGTCGCAGCGCCGGCGCCAGCGTCGTCCACTCTTCGTGCAGGTCGTGGCGGTCCGGCGCGGTGGGGGCGAACGGGCGCAGGCGCGCGTCGGCGATGATCTGGAAGCGCTGGACGGCGGGGGCGTCCTGCTCGGACGAGTCGAGGTTGGGCAGCAGGTCGTCGATGAAGGCCGCGCCGCCCCGAGTCTTGCTGGCGATCTCCGCGATCGTCGGCCCCTTCAGGCCCGAGTTCAGGATCATCGGATAGTCGAAGCCGTGCTTGCTCAGCCAGCCCGTGCGCGACTCCAGCGCGTGCGCGGGGGCGTTGGTCAGGATCACCACGCCCGCCTCGGCCGACAGGTTCGCCAGGGCGTCGGCCGCGCCGTCGACCGGTTCCAGGTCGTCGGCCCCGTCCCGGAAGAAGCGGTCGAACAGTCCCTTGCCGGTCTCCAGATCGATCGGGACCGTCTCGCCCGGCCGGTAGAGGTTCTGGAACAGCGCGAAGCGGTCGATCCGCATCTCGAAGCCGTCGCGGCCTACGAACCGCTCGAACCCGGCCATGAAGTGCGCCAGCACCTCGTCGACATCGACGATCAGCAAGGGGGCGTCCGGACGGATCACGAGGTCGGCGGGGGAGAGGGGCTGGCGCGGCAAGATGTCGGACTCGAAATGGCGAAAGGCGGGGTTAGCTCGGGTTTAAGGATATTCCGGGAGAAGTGGACCCGAGAAGATTGCGGCGGGTCTCCGATTCCATCGTCGCGTCGGTAGGTTGGGGTTGCGGTCCGCAATGGCCAAGAAGGTCCTCATCGTCGAGGATAACGAGCTCAATATGAAGCTCTTCCACGACCTGCTCGACGCGCAGGGGTATGAAACCCTTCAGACGCGCGAGGGCCTGCAGGCGCTTTCGCTCGCCCGCGAGCATCGCCCCGACCTGATTCTCATGGACATCCAGCTGCCGGAGATCTCCGGCCTGGAGGTCACCAAGTGGCTGAAGGAAGACGACGATCTCAGCCACATCCCGGTCGTGGCCGTGACCGCCTTCGCCATGAAGGGCGACGAGGAGCGGATTCGCGAGGGCGGCTGCGAGGCCTACATCTCGAAACCGATCTCGGTTTCGCACTTTCTCGACACCATCAAGCGGTTCCTTGGATAGGGGGCGAGGGCAGTGAGCGCGCGCATCCTGGTCGTCGACGACATCGAAGCCAATGTGAAGCTGCTCGAGGCCAAGCTGACGGCCGAGTACTATGAGGTGCTCACCGCCATGGACGGCCCGACCGCCCTGGCCATGGCCGCTTCGGAAAAGCCGGACATCGTGCTGCTGGACATCATGATGCCCGGCATGGACGGCTTCGACGTCTGCCGTCGGCTCAAGGATGACGTCGCCACCCGCCACATCCCGGTCGTGCTGGTCACGGCCCTGGACGGCCGCGGCGACCGCATCGCCGGCCTCGAGGCCGGCGCCGACGAGTTTCTGACCAAGCCGATCGACGACGTCATGCTGTTCGCCCGCGTGCGCGGCCTGACCCGCCTGAAGCAGGTTCTGGACGAGCTGCGCGCCCGCGAGGCGTCCGGCCGCCGTATCGGCGTCATCGCCGGCGCGGCCGCGCGCCTGGGCGGGGTCGGCGGCCGCGTAATGGTGGGGGACGACAACGAGCGCCAGGCGCAGCGCCTGATGACGGAGCTGTCGGTCGAGCACCGCCCGGTCTGGGAGACCGAGCCCGACAAGGCGCACCTGACGGCGCGGGGGCCGGTGGACCTTATCGTGGTCAACGCCACGGCCCGCACCTTCGACGGCCTGCGCTTCGCCGCCACGATCCGCTCGGACGAGGCGACCCGCCATCTGCCGATCCTCGCCATCGTCGACGCCGACGAGCGTCACCGCATGGTCAAGGCGCTGGAGATCGGCGTCAACGACCAGCTGACCAAGCCGCTGGACCCGCAGGAGATGGCCGCGCGCGTGCGCACCCAGATCCGCCGCAAGCGCTACACCGACTTCCTGCGCGACAATCTCGACCACTCGCTGGAGCTGGCGGTCACCGACCAGCTGACCGGGCTGCACAACCGCCGGTACATGGAGGGCCAGCTCGGAGCGCTCGTGAAGCGCGCCGCCCACGGCGGCGATCCGGTCTCGGCGCTGATGATCGACATCGATCACTTCAAGAAGATCAACGACAACTTCGGCCACGACGTCGGCGACGAGGTCCTGCGCGAGTTCGCCATCCGTGTGGCGACCAACGTCCGGGCCATCGACCTGCCGTGCCGGTACGGCGGCGAGGAGTTCACGGTCATCATGCCGGGCGCCCGGCTGGCCGATGCGGAGCGGGTGGCGGAACGGATCCGGCTGCATGTCGCCGGTTCCCCCTTCCGGGTGGCCGGCGGCGAGGAGCTGCTGACCGTGACCATCTCGGTGGGCGTCTCCTCGACGCTGGGCGAGGGGGACACCCCCGACGCGCTGCTCAAGCGCGCGGACGAGGCCGTCTACGAGGCAAAAGCCGCCGGCCGTAACCGCGTTATCGCTCGCGCGGCCTGATATCCACAGAAACGACGACTATCGGGCGCGCCTGGGGACGCCTTGTGTCTGGCGCACGACATAGCTTCTGCTAACGTCCGGGTTGCGCTGTTCGGGGCAGTGGGGCGTTAGTTCGATGAGTTTTACTTGGCGTCGTTTGACGTCTCCGCTCGCTATCGTGCTGGGACCGTCAATCATAGTTATCGCGGTTCTGCGGAACTGGCACGGCTGGGAAGCGCCGCCGTTCTGGCTCGACGACGGTATCGCCGGTCTGGCGCTGTTCTTGGCCGGCGTGGTCGGCTGGAACGGTCAGGACAGTGTGAAGGGACGGCTGATCACCGCCGCCTATGCCCTGGCCACCGGAGTGCTCTGGGCATCGATGTTCGAGGGTTTGGCCGGCCTGCATCCCATGCCGGAGAACTGGAGCGCCATTCCCGGCGTCTCGCTGACGCTCACGGCCATGGCGCTGGGCGGGGCGATCGTTGGCCTGGTCTTTAGTCTGCCCAGCAAGCATCCGCCGCTCCTGGGCACCCGCCCGGAGCCGGTGCGCGCCCCGCGGCCCGAGCGCCGCAAGAAGGTCCGCCGCAGCAGCGACCGCGCCTCGGCCTGACGATTCTCGCGTGCCGTCCCGGACGCAGCGGGCGATCCGGGACCCAGCCGATGACGTGCGCCCGCCTCCGGGGCCCGGCTCTCCGCCACGCTTCGGCCGGGATGCCGCCCGGACAGAGCTCGCAAATCCCAGACAAAAAAAAGGCCGGCGCTTCCAGCGGCCGGCCTTCTTCAGAAGGTCAGATAAGGGCCGAAGGCCTCTTACTTGATCTTGCCTTCCTTGAATTCGACGTGCTTGCGCACGACCGGATCGTACTTCTTGAGCACCATCTTCTCGGTCTTGGTGCGGGCGTTCTTCTTGGTCACGTAGAAGAAGCCGGTGTCCGCCGTCGAGTTCAGACGGATCTTGATGGAAGCCGGTTTGGCCATCGATAGAATCCTTCGGTAGCCGCGTGGGCCGAAACTAAGAGGCGCGGAAAATACTCACCGACGGCTGGAAGTCAATCTCTGTGACGGCTAGCGTCTGCAAATGATCCGTCGCGCGTTCGTCCTCTCCGCCGTCCTGCTCCTGTCCGCCTGCGCCACCACGGCCGCGCCGGATCCGGCGGACGCCTTCTACGCCAACCTCAAGGGCCTGTGCGGCCTGAGTTTCGCGGGGAGGGTGGTTACCACTGATCCCGCCGACGCGGACTTCGCGGGCAAGCCGCTGGTGATGAAGGTGGCCGAGTGCGACGGCGATCAGATCCGGATCCCCTTCAGCGTCGGCGAGGACCACTCGCGGACCTGGGTCGTCACCCGCCACGGCGGCGGCCTGCGACTCAAGCACGACCACCGCCATGCCGACGGCGTCGAGGATGAGCTGTCGCGGTACGGCGGCGATACGGTCGAGCCCGGCTCGGCGACGCGGCAGGAATTCCCGGCCGACGCCTTCAGCCGCACCCTGTTCCAGGGCAAGGGCAACCCGGCCTCGGTGGACAACGTCTGGGCGGTGGAAATCCGCCCCGGCCGCACCTTCGCCTACGAGCTGCGCCGCCCGAACCGCTTCTTCCGGGTGGAGTTCGACCTGAGCAAGCCTTTGTAATTTCGGGTGTCATCCCGGACGCCGCAGGCGATCCGGGACCCAGCCGATGCCGTGCGCCCGCGTTCTGGGTCCCGGCTCTTCGCTTCGCTCCGGCCAGGAGGACACTAAAAGGGAGCGGCGTCAGCCCAGCCGCTTCACCATCGGCTTCCCGCGCCGATAGGTCATCAGGAACGGATCGCTCCCGTCCTTCAGCATGTGCAGCACGGCCTCGGTGATGTCGAACAGCGGCAGGCGCAGGGCCTCGTCCAGCGGCCGCCAGGCGAGGTCGGCCAGCTCCGGCGATTCGGCGGCCTCGCCGGACGCCAGCTCGGCGTCGGCGACGAAGAAGCGGGCATGGAACCGCACCGGGCTCTCGGTCGGTGTGATGGCCCGCGCGGCGATGGCCAGGCCGCCATGGTCGGCGGGCAGGATCAGGCCGGTCTCCTCGGCCGTCTCGCGGATCGCCGCCGTCGCCAGGGCCGAGGCCAGCCGTTCCGGCGCGGCCGCGCGGCGCACGCACTCGGCGCCCAGGGCATTGGCGACGGGCTGGTCGTAGTCGGCGGCGTCGACCTTGCCGCCCGGGAACACGAAGACGTCGGGCGCGAACCGCGACCTGGCTGGTCGCCGGCCCATCAGCACGGTCGGCCCAGCGCGCTCGCGGCGCAGCAGGATCAGGCTGGCGGCATGCCGGGGCTTCACGCCTCTCACAGGTGTTCCAGCCGCCGCGCGCCGTTCAGGAAGCGCATGAACGGGATCGGCCGGTCGCCGCCCTCCAGCCGCTCCGCGATCTCGCCGACCACGAAGCGGGTGATGTTGGGCAGGTCCAGCGCCTTGACCTCCTCCAGGTCGACCCAGGCGATCTCGTCCAGCTCGCCGCAGTCGGGCCGCCGCTCCAGGCTCAGCAGCGACTCGGCCTCGGCCATGAAGAACCGCGCGTCGAACCGCTTGGGCCGATAGGGCGGTGTGATGGCGCGGGCCACGTATCGCAGCGCCGCCAGGTCGGGCAGGGCGCCGGCCTCCAGGAACGGCCGCCAGGGCCCGGCGCCGGGCCGCGTTGGGGCTTCCCTGGCCAGCAGCAGCCCGACCTCCTCGAACGTCTCGCGGATCGCCGCCAGACCCAGGGCGCGCGGCAGCTGCGGGCTGGCGTGGCGGGCGGTCAGCTCCAGCTTGGCGGCCACGTCGGGCGCCAGGTCGGTGGCCGACGGCGCGCTGAAGTCGCCCTTGTCGATCCGCCCGCCGGGGAAGACCCACTTGCCGGGCATGAAGCTGTGGCCCTTGTTGCGCCGGCCCATCAGCAGCCTCGGGCGCCGCCCGTCCCGTCGCACGATGATCAGCGTCGCCGCATGGCGCGGCCGCGCGGCGGCGCCGCTGCCTTCGCGCATCGCGCCGTCGCTTCGGGGATCGTAGTTGGGGTCGAGGACGGTTCCGGTCATGACTCGAAGCATAGGGCCTTCGTCGCGGCTGAAAACCGTGACCCGGCGTCACTCTCAATCCATAGGCGGCGTGGGGATCAGCAGCAGGATCGACAGGTCGCGGTCGGGCTTCCAGTTCTGGTGGCGCACCTCGAACCGCGTCGGGCCGATCTTCTTCACGCCGCTGGCGCAGAAGCTGACCAGGTTGGCCGTGTCGCCCTTGTCGATGACCATCCGGAAGTCGCCGATCGGACCGGCCCAGTTGCCGCCGGTCTTGAGGACATAGGCGATCCGCTTCTCCCAGAAGGGCGGGTACTCCTGCGCGCCCTGAGCCTTCTTCACACCGGCCAGGAAGGTGTTGTCGATGCAGTAGCGGTCGCGGGTCTCGGCCCAGTCGGGCGTGGTCATGAAGGTCGGCGAGCCGACCACGGTGCCGGCGCTGCTGCCGACGGCCGGCTTGTAGCGGTGCTCGACCACGATCTCGCGGCCGGCCGGGAAGGTCTGTTCCCAGTGGAAGGTCGTCGTGAGGATCCAGGCCGGATTCCAGTGCTGCTCCATCCCCTTGCCGGCGTCGTACTCCTCCGTCACGGCCAGCCCGACGCGTTCGGCCTCGGCCTTGTCGGTGGCGGACAGGCGTTCCATCCGCGAGATCGCCCCGTCCCGGTGCAGGCCCAGCGGCACGCCGCGCGCCCGCAGCCAGGCCGAATAGTCCTTCTCGCCGACCATGGCCTTCTGCTCGACATCCATCTGGACCGGCTTGCCGTCGACCAGTGTCGTGAAGTCTAGGAAGTTGGCCGGATCGTCGCGGTCGGGAATGCTGGTCTCGTGGAAGAAGAAGTCCGGTCCGCCGATGTGAGGCATCGGGAATGCGACCCGCGTGGTCACGTCCTTGCCGGAGGTGTTCAGGAACACGTAGCGGACCCGAACCTCGTCGGCGGAGATGAACAGGTCCTCGGACTTCATGACGATCGCGTCGGTGCGCGTCAGCACCAGCCCGCCCGCCGCCAGTTCGGCGGTGGAGTCGTTGGCCACGGCCGGCGTGGCCAGGACGGCAGCCATCGCCGCGGCGAGCAGGAAACGTTTCATCGGAAGCCCCCTCCGGAAGAGGAGGCAGCCTAGCGCAGCGGCATGCGGAACGTGAAGCGCGTCTCTTTGGCGTCGGACGAAACCGACAGCACGCCGTGGTGCGCCCGCGCGATCTCGCTGGCGATGTAGAGGCCGAGGCCCAGCCCCTGACCATCGGCTCGCACCGACTGGCGCTTGAACGGCTGGAACAGCCGCGTCATCGCCGTTTCCGAGATGGGCTCGCCCGGGTTGGCCACCGAAAGCTCGAAGGCGTCCGCGTCGGTGCGGGCGAGGACCTCCACGGGCGCGGCCTTGTCGCCGTGCGCCAGCGCGTTGGCCAGCAGGTTGGAGAACATCTGCGCGATCCGGCGGCTGTCGCAGGCGACCGGGCGGTCGATGGCCATGTCGACCGCCACGGCGCGATCTGGCCAGACCGAGCGCAGTTCGGCCACGACCTGCTCCAGCGCCTCGCCCAGGGCGGGATCCGGCGTCAGGCCGACCTCGATGCCGCCGCCCAGCCGGCCTCGCGCGAAGTCGAGCAGGTTGTCGACCAGGCCGCTCATGCGGACGACGCTGTTCTGCATCAGCGCCACGATGCCGGCCGACTGCGAGTCCAGCGGGGCCTTGCGCAGCAGCCGAACGCCGCCGTCCACGGCGGCCAGCGGGTTGCGCAGGTCGTGGCCGAGCACGGCGATGAACTGCTCGCGAAGTTCGGCGGTCCGCTGTTCGCCCGCCAGGGCGGCGCGGCTGCTGTCCAGGTCGTCCTGCAGCGCCAGATGCCGGCCGATCAGGTCGGCGAACAGCTCGAACATGCCCCGGATCTGCTCGTTCTCGACCTTCGCCGGCGAGGGATCGATCGCGCAAAGCGTGCCGTAGAAGGCCCCGCGGTGGGTGATCGGCACCGAAACATAGCTCTGGAAGCCATACTGGGCCGGGGTGTGGTGGTCCCGGAAGATCGGGTTCTCGGCCACGTGGTCGATCAGCACGCCCCGGCCGCTCTGGCGGATTTCGTCGCAGATGGTGGTCTTGACGACCAGCTCGCCGCCGGGCTTGAGGCCGAAGTCGATCTCGTCGCGGACGGCCAGCGCCACCCAGCGGTCTTCGGTCACCCGCGCGACGGCGGCGAACCCCATGCCGGTTGTGCGGCAGACGACCTCGAGGATGCGCGGCACCACATCGATGCGCGCGACGGCGGCGATGTCGTCCTCGAAGTCCTGCATCCCGTCGCCACGCCCCATTCAACTGGGCGAAGTTGTATCCCCGATCTGGGGAAGCGCAAGAAAGCCTTGTATCGCAAGGGTAGGGAAGTCGACGAAGCTACCGCCGCTTTCCCTTCCGCACGCCCTTGGGCGTGCCGCCGCGCTTTGGACCGCCACGGCCCGGGTCCTTGCCGCTGTCGAACTTGCGGCGGACGCCGAGGCGCGGCCTGGGCATCGACGTGTCGGCCGGCGCCGGGTCGCTGAGCATCTCGAACAGCAGTCCGCCGGTCACCGGCGTCGCCTCGCGCAGCTTGACCCGCACGGTCATCCCCAGCGGCCAGCGGGCGCCGGTGCGCTCCCCGACCAGGGCGTGGGTGCGGTCATCGTGCACGAAGAACTCGCCGCCCAGCGAGGAGACCGGGATCAGGCCGTCTGCGCCGGTGTCGACCAGCCGCACGAACAGGCCGAAGCGTGTCACCCCGGTGATCCGGCCGTCGAACTCGGCCCCGACCTTGTCGGCCAGGAAGGCGGCCACGTAGCGGTCGGTCGCGTCGCGCTCGGCGGCCATCGCCCGCCGCTCGGCGTGGGTGATGTTCTCGGCGGTGTCCTTGATCTTCTTGATGTCGTCGTCGGTCAGGCCGTCGCTGCCCAGCCCCAACGCGCGGATCAGCCCGCGGTGCACGATCAGGTCGGCGTAACGGCGGATCGGGCTGGTGAAGTGCGCGTACTTGGCCAGGTTCAGGCCGAAGTGGCCGATGTTCTCGGCGTTGTACTGGGCCTGCATCTGGCTGCGCAGGACGACCTCGTTGACGATGTCGGCGTGCGGGCCCTCGCGGGTCTCTTCCAGCAGCTTGTTGAAGCGGTGGGTGTTGGGCGCCTCGCCCTTGCTCCACGGGATGTCCAGCGTCGCCAGGAAGTCGGTCAGCGACTGCATCTTCTCGGGCGAGGGCGTGTCGTGGATGCGATAGATCAGCGGCGTGCGCTTCTGCTCCAGCGTCTCGGCGGCGGAGACGTTGGCCTGGATCATCATCTCCTCGATCAGCCGGTGGGCCTCCAGCGAGGCGCGCTTGGTGATCGAGTCGACCTGGCCGTCGGCGCCGATCACGACGCGGCGTTCCTCGCTCTCGATGGCCAGCGGCGAGCGGGCGTCGCGGCCCTTCAGCATGACGCGGTAGGCGGTCCACAGCGGCTTCAGGATGCCGTCGAGCAGCGGGCCGGTCTTGTCGTCCGGATCGCCGTCGATGGCGGCCTGGGCCTGCTCGTAGCTCAGCTTGGCCGCCGACCGCATCAGGCCGCGCACGAAGCGGTGGCTGACTTTCCTGCCGTTGGCGTTGAACACCATCCGCACGGCCATGGTGGCGCGGTTCTCGCCCTCGCGCAGCGAGCACAGGCCGTTGCTCAGCCGCTCGGGCAGCATCGGCTCGACCCGGTCGGGGAAGTAGACGCTGTTGCCCTTCTCGCGGGCGATCTCGTCCAGCGCGGTGCCGTTGCGCACATAGGCCGCGACGTCGGCGATGGCGACCCAGACGATCCAGCCGTCGACGTTCTTCGGATCCGGATCGGGGTGGGCGAAGACCGCGTCGTCGTGGTCGCGGGCGTCGGACGGGTCGATGGTGATGAACGGCAGGTCGCGAAGATCCTCGCGGCCCTCCAGCGTCGGCGCCTCGGCCGCTTCGGCCTCGGCCTCGGCCTCCGGGCTGAAGCCGGTCGGGATGCCGTGGCTGTGGATGGCTATGAGGGAAGCCGCCCTGGGCTCGTCCTCGCGGCCCACGACTTCCAGCAGCTTGCCGCGCTTGGGACCGTAGCGGCGATCCTGCACGCCGACCTGGGCCAGCACCAGGTCGCCGTCGCGCAGGTCGCGTCCCTCGGCCTCGCTCAGCAGCAGGACGTCCTTGCTCTTGCGGTCGACGGGCTCGACGCGGACCTCGCGACGCTCCTTGCGGATGACGCCCAGGATGCGGTGGGCGCTCTGGCCCAGCTTCTTGATCAGTCGGGCCTCGGTCTCGCCGCTCTCGAGCGTCTCGAAGCGGACCAGGCAGCGGTCGCCCAGGCCGGGCGCGCCGGCCACGGCCTCGTTGCGGTCGGGCGCCAGCCTGACCATCGGCGTGTCCTCGCCGCCCTTGGTCAGGCGCACGAACAGGTCGCCGTCGTTGTCGCGCTCGACGACGTCGACGACGCCGACGGGGGGCAGGGAGCCGGCCTCGGCGAAGCCGCGGCGGCCGCGCTTGCCCAGCGCGCCTTCTTCCTGAAGCTTGCGCATCATGTCGCGCAGCGCGCGGCGATCGTTGCCCTTCAGCCCGAAGGCCTTGGCGATATCGGCCTTGTGGGCCTCTCCGGCCTCACGAAGGAATTTCAGCAGCGTCTCGCGGTCCGGCAGGCCCTGCGGATGGCGGGGCGTGCGCGGGGTGCGGGTGGTGGGTCTCTTGGACATGTAGCTTTCGAATAACACAACAGGCGCTCGCCGTCGGAGTCGTTCCGAAGGGGCGGGGTCAGCCTGGAAACTGATGGGATGAATGGAGCGGACTTGCGCAATCCTTGCGCGTCCGTGGCTCCGTATGAGGCTCGTGGGAGCCGTAATCGGTAGATGGGGTAGGGCGGCGCGCAAGTCAAATGCGCGCCAGTCTCCCTCCCCGCATG
>JBIICO010000071.1:0-14812 GCA_044238855.1 Caulobacter sp. | reverse complement strand
CCTCGGCCCTGGCCTCGAAGGCGACCGGCTTCCCGATCGCCAAGGTCGCCGCCCGCCTGGCGGTCGGCTACACGCTCGACGAGCTGGCCAACGACATCACCGGCGGCGCCATGCCGGCCAGCTTCGAGCCGAGCATCGACTACGTCGTCACCAAGATCCCCCGCTTCGCGTTCGAGAAGTACCCGGGCAGCGAGCCGCACCTGACCACTTCGATGAAGTCGGTGGGCGAGGTCATGGCCATCGGCCGCACCTTCGCCGAAAGCCTGCAGAAGGCCCTGCGCGGGCTGGAGACCGGCCTGACCGGCCTGGACGAGATCGAGATCGAGGGCGCCGGCGATCCGGACACCGCCCACGCCGCCGTGCTGCGCGCCCTGGCCATGCCCACGCCCGACCGGCTGCGGGTCATCGCCCAGGCCTTCCGCCACGGCCTGACGGTCGAGGAGATCAACGGCGCCTGTTCCTACGAGCCCTGGTTCCTGCGCCAGATCGCCGACATCGTGCGCGAGGAAGGCCACGTCCGTGTCGCCGGCCTGCCCGCCGACGCCGCCGCCATGCGCCGGCTCAAGGCCATGGGCTTCTCCGACGCCCGGCTTGCGAAGCTGGTCAGCGGCAGCGAGGTCGGCGTCCGCGCCGCCCGCCAGGCCCTGGACGTCCGCCCGGTGTTCAAGCGCATCGACACCTGCGCCGGCGAGTTCGCGGCCACCACGCCCTACATGTACTCGACCTACGAGACCGGGGCGCTCGGCCAGGCGGCGGACTGCGAGTCCGAGCCCAGCAACCGCCGCAAGGCGATCATCCTCGGCGGCGGCCCCAACCGGATCGGCCAGGGCATCGAGTTCGACTACTGCTGCTGCCACGCGGCCTTCGCGCTCGACGCCATCGGCATCGAGTCGATCATGGTCAACTGCAACCCCGAGACCGTCTCGACCGACTACGACACCTCCGACCGCCTCTACTTCGAGCCGCTGACGGCCGAGGACGTGCTGGAGCTGATCCATGTCGAGCAGAAGAACGGCACGCTCGCGGGCGTCATCGTGCAGTTCGGCGGCCAGACCCCGCTGAAGCTGGCCCACCCGCTGGAGCAGGCCGGGGTTCCGATCCTGGGCACCAGCGTCGACTCCATCGACCTGGCCGAGGACCGCGAGCGCTTCCAGCAGCTGCTGCACCGCCTGGACATCGCCCAGCCGGTCAACGCCCTGGCCCGCAGCGCCGAGGAATGCTTCACCGCCGCCCACGAGGTCGGCTACCCGATCGTGATCCGTCCGTCCTACGTGCTGGGCGGCCGCGGCATGGAGATCGTCCGCGACGACGAGCAGCTGGAGCGCTACGTGCGCACCGCCGTCGAGGTCAGCGGCGACGCCCCGATCCTGATCGACCAGTACCTGAGCCGCGCCACCGAGGTGGACATCGACGCCCTCTGCGACGGGACCGACGTGTTCGTGGCCGGCGTTCTGGAGCACATCGAGGAAGCCGGCGTCCACAGCGGCGACAGCGCCTGCTCGATGCCGCCGTTCTCGCTGCGCGAGGACATCATCGCCGAGCTCAAGCGACAGACCGTCGACATGGCCCTGGCCCTGAACGTGCGCGGCCTGATGAACGTGCAGTTCGCGATCGAGGAGCCGCACTCGGCCGCGCCGCGCATCTATGTGCTCGAAGTGAACCCGCGCGCCTCGCGCACCGTGCCGTTCGTGGCCAAGACCATCGGCCAGCCGGTCGCCGCCATCGCCGCCAAGATCATGGCCGGCGAGACGCTCGCCAGCTTCGGCCTGGTCGACAAGCCCTACGACCACATCGCGGTGAAGGAGGCGGTCTTCCCGTTCGCCCGCTTCGCCGGCGTCGACACGGTGCTGGGCCCGGAAATGCGTTCGACCGGCGAGGTCATGGGCCTGGACTGGCGGCGCGAGGGCGAGAGCCTGATGCCCGCCTTCGCCCGCGCTTTCGCCAAGAGCCAGCTCGGCGGCGGCGTCACGCTGCCGACCGGCGGCACGGCCTTCGTGTCGGTGAAGGACAGCGACAAGATCTGGATCCTTGAGCCGGTGAAGCTGCTGCAGGCTGCGGGCTTCCGCGTGCTGACCACGGCCGGCACCGGCGCCTGGCTCAAGGAGCAGGGCGTCGAAACCGAGTTCGTCCGCAAGGTCCTGGAAGGCCGCCCGCACATCGTCGACGCGATGAAGAACGGCGAGGTCCAGCTGGTCTTCAACACCACCGAGGGCAAGCAGTCGCTGTCCGACAGCTTCGAGATCCGCCGCACCGCGCTGATGATGAAGATCCCCTACTACACCACCTCGGCCGGCGCTCTGGCGGCGGCCCAGGCGATCACCTCGGGGCCGCTGGAAGCCCTCGAGGTGCGGGCCTTGCAGAGCTATTCGTAAACGCTCCGGGAGGCGTGGTGCTCGCCGCCGCGTCTTCATCCGCCGTGGTTGTGCGAAAACGCCGCACCCGTCAGGGTCTGCGGAATTCCCGATATTAAGCTCCCGGTAACCACGGCGGGCGTGTGGTCATGGGGCGACGGCGGGGGCTGCCGTAAGTCGCGGCTTCTCCCCCCAAAGGCCCCCGCCGTCGTGCTGTGTCCGGCGGCCCGGCCCGGATATCCGGAGCCTCCGATGTCCGACTACGCCCTGAATCAGCGCCTCGACTTCATCCAGATGGACGCCGCCACGCGCGCGGCGCTGGCCGGTCTGAGGCCGCTCATCCAGAAGCACATCGGCCCGGCGATGGAGGGCTTCTACGCTCAGGTGCAGGCCTTCCCCGAGGTGCGGCGCTTCTTTTCCAGCGACAGCATGCTCGGGTCGGCCCGGCGGCGGCAGGAGGATCACTGGGGCATCATCGCCTCGGCCGACTACGGCGAGACCTACGTACGCGGCGTGCGGGCGATCGGCGAGGCGCATGCCCGGCTGGGGCTGGAGCCGCGCTGGTACATCGGCGGCTACGCTCTGATCACCGAGAGCCTGCTCAAGAGCGCGGTGGCGGAGCTGTGGCCGAAGACGCGTTTCGGCCTCTCCGGGGGTGCGAGCGCGGACAAGGCGGGCGCGGCGCTGTCGGCGCTGGTCAAGGCCATCATGCTCGACATGGACTTCGCCATCTCGATCTACATCGAGGCTCTGGAAGCGCGCCGCGCCGAGGAAGAGGCGGTCCGCCAGGCGGCCGAGGAACAGCAGACCCGCCTCGTCGAAGCCCTGGCCACGGCGCTGGAGCGACTGGCGGCAGGCGATCTGATCTCGCGGCTGAGCGCCGAGGTGGCGCCGCAGTTCGAGCGGTTGAAGGCGGACTACAACAGCGCGCTCGACGCCGTGCAGCAGACCCTCAAGTCGGTGAGCGGTTCGGCGCAGTCGATCCGGGGTGGGGCCGACGAGATCTCGCTGGCCTCCGACGACCTGTCGCGCCGCACCGAGCAACAGGCCGCTTCGCTGGAAGAGACCGCGGCCGCGCTCGACGAACTGACCGCAACGGTCAGGAAGGCCGCCGCCGGCGCCCGCCAGGCGTCCGAACTGGTCGGCGGCGCCAAGGCCGAGGCCGAGCATTCCGGCGAAGTGATGCAATCGGCGGTGATCGCGATGGACGGGATCGCTCGCTCCTCGAGCCAGATCAACGGCATCCTCGGCGTGATCGACGAGATCGCCTTCCAGACCAATCTGCTGGCGCTGAACGCCGGCGTCGAGGCGGCGCGGGCGGGCGACGCGGGCAAGGGCTTCGCCGTCGTCGCCCAGGAAGTCCGCGCCCTGGCGCAGCGGTCGGCCGAGGCGGCGCGCGAGATCAAGACGCTGGTCTCCACCTCCGAGAGCCAGGTCAGCCAGGGCGTCAAGCTGGTCGGCGATACCGGAGAGGCGCTGACGCGGATCGTGGAGCGGGTCGGCGAGATCAACGGCCTGGTCAACGAGATCGCGGCCTCGTCTCAGGAGCAGGCGACCGGCCTGAACCAGGTGAACATCGCGGTAAACCAGATGGACCAGGTCACCCAGCAGAACGCCGCCATGGTCGAGCAGGCCACGGCCGCGACCCACAGCCTGCACGGGGAGACCGCCGAGTTGATGCGGCTGGTGGGCCGGTTCGTGCTCGGCGACGAGGAGCAGTCCGAGGCGCAGGTGCGGCCCGCCCGGCTTCGGGCGTCGGCGGGCTGAACCTGCGCGTGCGACGCCCGGCCACAGGCCTCGTCAACGTGGTTTACGAATGGCTTAACCCGACGCGTCGGATGAACGACACATGCTCAGGCTCCTTCCGGTCCTCGCATTCCTGGCCTTCACGGCTCCCGTCGTCGCACTCGGCGCCGGGCCCGGGCCGCATGCGCGATCGGTGGCCGCCGTCTATCCGCCCTGGTGGGGCGACGCCCGCATCGGTCAGGCCGCGGCCTCGGCCGGGGCGATCGCGGCCGGCGGCGGACTTCGCAACGTGATCCTCGTGTCCGGCGAGCCGGGCCAGATCGCGGAGCGCGCGCGCCGGTCCGGAGCCCTCTTCCTCATCGACACCCGGGCGGCGCGGTTCTGCGTCGACCCCCTGGCGCTCTCTGGAGACCGCAATGTTCTCTGACCTCGAACAGCAGCGCCGCGCGGGCTCCTCGCTGCTCGTCCTCGTGATCTGGCTCTTCGGGGCCGTCGCGGTCGTTTCGAGCGCCCTCATCGGCGGGCCCTGGCACATGATCGGCCTGGGAGCCGTCGGGGTCGCGGGCGCGATCACCGCCGCCTGGCGGATGGCGCCGGAGGGCCCCGAACTGCGGATGGCCGTCTCAATCGCCTTGATGGCGGAGGTGTCGCTGCTGGTCGCCGGGTTCGATGGCCATCCGTGGCAGATCGACATGCACATGGCCTACTTCGCGGCCCTGGCGCTGCTGGCGGTCTACTGCGACTGGAAGGCGGTCGTCGCGGCCGCGGCGACCGTCGCCGTGCACCACCTGCTGCTCTCCTACCTGCTGCCGGAAGCGGTGTTCCCGGGCGCGGCGAGCCTGGGGCGCGTCCTGGTCCACGCGGTGATCCTGATCGTCGAGGCCGCCGCCCTCGTCGCCATCGCCGCCAACCTCGGCCGCATGTTCGTGACCCTGGACCGCCGGACGGCCCAGGCGGAGAGCGCCACGGCCGAGGCGCAGGAGGCGTCCCGCCGCGCCGAGCAGGCCCGCGCCGCCCAGGACGCCGCCCGTGACGCCCACGAGACGGAGAAGCGCGGCCAGGAGGCCGAGCAGGTCCGCGCCGTCGACGCGCTGGCCGTCGCGCTGGAACGGATGGCCGGCGGCGACCTCGCCTGGCGTGTCGAGGGCCGCTTCGAGGGCCGCTACGCGAAGCTGGCGTCGGACTTCAACGCCGCCGCCGCGCAGCTGCAGGACACCGTCGCCTCCATCGCCATCACCTCGGTCGCGGTGAGCCGCGGTGCCGATGAGATCGCCGCCGCCGCCGACTCCCTGTCGGTCCGCACCGAGCGCCAGGCCGCCAACCTGGAGGAGACCGTCTCGGCCTTCGAACAGGTCAGCGGCGCGATCCGCAAGGCCGCCGACGTCGCGGGGGAAGCCAGCCGGGTCGTCGCCGAGACCCGGGGCGAGGCCGAGCGCTCGGGCGCGGTGGTGAAGGACGCGGTCGCCGCCATGAGCGCCATCGAAACCTCGTCCGGCGAGATCAACCAGATCATCGGGGTGATCGACGAGATCGCCTTCCAGACCAACCTGCTGGCCCTGAACGCGGGCGTCGAGGCGGCCCGCGCCGGCGATTCCGGCAAGGGCTTCGCGGTGGTCGCTTCCGAAGTCCGGGCCCTGGCCCAGCGGTCGGCCGAGGCGGCGCGCGAAATCCGGGCCCTGATCAGCGCTTCCAACGGCCAGGTCGGCGACGGCGTCAGCCTGGTCGGCCGGGCGGGCGAGGCCCTGCGCAGCATCGTCGAGCGGGTGGCCCGCATCGACGCCCTGGTGGCCGACATCGCCGGCTCCGCCCGCGACCAGTCGGCCAGCCTGGGCCAGGTCAACGTCGCCGTCACCGACATGGATCGGTCGGTGCAGCAGAACGCGGCCATGGTCGAGGAAAGCTCCGCCGCCGCCGCGTCGCTGCGCGGCGAGGCCGCCGACCTGGCGCGGATGATCGGCCGTTTCACCATCGAGGAGCAGCGCGCCCGGCCGCTGGCGCGGGCGAGCTAGCCTTTCCCGATGGCTTGGCTGCTGATCGGCGGGGGTCTTGCGGCGATCAACCTGCTGACCTGGTCCGCCTTCGCCGGCGACAAGCGCGCCGCCATCCGCGGCGAGCGACGCACCCCGGAGCGCACCCTGTTGTGGCTGGCGCTGCTGGGCGGCGGTCCGGCGGCGGTCTCGGCCCAGCGGATGCTCCGCCACAAGACGCGGAAGGCGCCGTTCCGCACCCTGTTGCTCGCCATCCTCTGCCTGCAGCTTCTGGCGTTGTCGCTGGCCGTCGGCTGGGCGATCGGCTGGCTTGCAATTCCGTCGCTGTAGACAGAGCCGGTCGACGCGCTAGCTTCGCCGTCCCGATCCCGGAGCCACGCCATGCTGACCGTCCACCACCTGAACAACTCCCGATCGCAGCGCGTACTCTGGCTGCTGGAGGAGCTGGGGCTTCCGTACGAGATCAGGCACTACCAGCGCGACGCGAAGACCATGCTGGCCCCGCCGGAGCTGAAGGCGATCCATCCGCTCGGCAAATCCCCGGTGATCACCGACGGCGCGGCGACGCTGGCCGAGACCGGGGCGATCGTCGAGACCATCTGCGAGGCCTACGGCGGTGGGCGGCTGAAGCCGGCGGCCGGGACGGAAGAGCGCCTGCGCTGGACCTACTGGATGCACTATGCCGAGGGCTCGGCCATGCCGCCGCTGCTGCTGAAGCTGATCTTCCAGGTGTTGCCGCAGCGCGCGCCGTTGCTGGTGAAGCCGATCGTGAACGGCATCTCGAAGACCGCGCTGTCGACCCTGGTCGATCCGCAGCTCAAGGCGCACTTCGACTACTGGGAGGCCGAACTCGGCAAGTCCGAGTGGTTCGCGGGCGCCGGGTTCAGCGCCGCCGACATCATGATGAGTTTCCCGGTCGAGGCGGCGGCCGCGCGCGGCGGCGCGCTGGAGGGGCGGCCGAAGCTGGCGGCCTTCCTCCGGAAGATCCACGCCCGTCCGGCCTATCGCATCGCGCTGGAGAAGGGCGGGCCGTACGACTACGCCAGCTAGGCTGCGACACGGCCTTTCCACGCCCGGATCGCCAGCCACAGCGGCACGGCCAGCGCCAGCAGCACCAGCGCCGGCCATGTGGCGCGCAGGTCGGACGTGGCGATCACCACCAGGCTGAACACCAGCGCAACGGCCGCCAGCGCGCGCACCCAGAACTCCTGTCCCGGCGCGCGCAGCAGGGCGAGCGAGCAGAGGGCGTAGACGGCCATGAACAGCACGACCGCGATGTTGAGGATGACCGTGAACTGGGCGTTCAGCGTCGGCGACAGGGTGCTCAGGATGGCGATGGTCGTCAGCACGCCGATCACGAGCAGGCCCCGGCGCGGCAGGACGTTCGGGTCGCTCTCCGAGGCGAACTTCGGCAGGTAGCCGGCGGCCGCGCCGCTGCGCCCGACCTCCGCGGTGACCAGAATCCAGCCGGCCAGCGCGCCGATGGTCTTGAGGGCCGCGCAGGCGGCGATGAAGGCGCCCGCCCAGTCGCCGGCCAGCCTGGAGACGACGTCCGCGAACGGCGCGGTCGACCTGGCCAGCTCAGCCGCCGGAATCACCCCCATCACCGCCACGCAGGCGGCGATGTAGACGCCGCCGGAGAGGGCCACGCCGCTGAGCGCCGCGATGGGCACGTTGCGCTCGGGATTCTCGACCACGGCCGCGGCGGCATTGGCGCTTTCCAGGCCGAGAAAGGCCCAGAAGATGATGCTGAGGGAGGCCGGCAGGGTCTGCAGCAGCGGTTTGTCGGTCACGTTCCAGGAGGCGGCGAACACGCCGCCGTCGAAGTGGGTCAGGCCCAGCACGGTTGCGGCCGCCACCGGCAGCAGGCCGATGGCCAGGGTCATGCCGCCAAACCGGGTCACAAAGCGCGGACCCAGCATGCACAGCAGGACCAACGCCCAGGACAGCGCCAGCAGCAGAACGGTCTCGGCGGCGCGGTTCGCCAGCGCCGGAACCAGCGACACGATGTAGCCGACCGCCGCCAGGCCGATGGCGACGTTGCCGCTCCAGCCGGAGGTCCAGTAGGCGAGGAAGGACATCAGACCGGCCGACGGGTGGATGCCCTTCGCCGGCCATTGCACCAGGCCGTCGGGGTCGGGCCGCCGGGCGCCGAGCAACGCGAACACTCCGGCGATGGCCAGCGCGCCCAGTGTCGAGATGATCCAGCCGATCACGCTGGACGACCCGATCGCGGCCAGCGAGGCGGGGAGCAGGAACAGGCCCGAGCCGATCATGTTGCCGGCGACCAGCATGGTGGCCAGCAACGGCCCGATCTTCTTCTTCATGTCCAAAGCAGGCGGCGGTTTGCGCGGCAAGTCAACGAGCGTGGTTCTCTCAGGCGAGCGCTTCCGCCACCCTGCTCTGGAACCAGGCCACCCCGACCTCGTGCCTTGGCGACAGCACGCCCCAGTCGTAGACGCCGGCGTCGAGGTTCCGCTGCACGGCTTCGCAGATCACCTTGTCCTCGTGGGTCAGGGTGTCGGAAGCGGCGAGGACGGCGTCCATGTCGGCCGTCCCCGGATCGTAGAAGTAGAGGTAATCGAGCCGCGTGCGGTCGTGGCCGACGGGCTGCATGTGCTCGACCATCAGGCCGTAGCGATAGACGTTGAAGGCCAGGTTCGGCCACAGCCAGGCCCACAGCCCGTCGTTCACGCCGCTGGAGGTCGGAACTTCGTGCACGGCGACCGCGCCGTCCATCCGCACCGCATACCGGCTCGTATCGACCTCGGCCGCCAGCGCCGGGTGGACCGCGTCGATGTGGTAGCCTTCGAGGTAGTTCTCGACATAGGCCTTCCAGTTGCAGGCCAGGTCGTGGCCGCGGCGCAGGGTGGCGGAGCCGACCGTCACGCCGCGTTCGTCGAACAGCCGGTCCAGCGGCGCGACCAGTTCGGCGAGCGGTTCAGCGGCGCCGTCCAGGTTCACGAACAGGAAGCCGCGCCAGCTTTCCAGCCGCACGGGGAAAAGTCCGAACTGGCGCGGGTCGAAGCCCTCCGTCGCGCCGAACGCCACCGCGTTGCGCAGCCGTCCGTCCAGGGCGTAGCGCCAGCCGTGGTATTTGCAGGTCAGCTCGCCGCCGCAATTTCCTCCGGCGTCGGACACCAGAGGCCCGGCGCGATGACGGCAGACATTGTGGAAGGCCCGGATGAGGCCGTCCTTGCCGCGCACCGCCAGCACCGGTCGCCCCGCGACCTCACCGGCCAGGTAATCGCCAACGGCCGCGACTTCGCTCTCATGGCCGAGGAACTGCCAGCCGGCGGCGAACACGGCGTCCCGCTCGCGGCCATAGGCGGCGGGATCGCGATAGAGCGAGGCGGGAAGGGTGCGCTGCATCGGCGGAGTTGGGGGCCGGAAAGCCCCGCGGTCAAGCCAGGCGGGCGGCCAGGAAGTCGCGGCCCAGGATCAGGCCGGCCTCGTCGATGCTGTGGCCCAGCCGGGGCGAGACGTGGGTCGAGACCTCGAAGCCGAGGCCGTCGAGCGCGGTCCGGGCGCGGTCGAGCGAGGACACCGGCAGGACGTCGTCCGCCTCGCCGTGCACCAGCAGCACCGGCGGCCTGGTGCGAACCTCGGCGGCCAGGGCGTCCGGGTCGGCCAGCATGCCGGAAAAGCCGACGATGCCGGCGAGCGGCTCGGCGCGTCGCGGGCCGACGTGCAGGGCCATCATCGTGCCCTGGCTGAAGCCGACCAGCGCCAGCCGGTCCGGCGTCAGGTCGAAGCTGTCCAGCAGGCCGTCGATGAAGGCGTCGAGCGCGGGGGCCGAAACGCGCACGCCGGCCGCGCGGGCTTCCGGCGTCAGGCTGGTCAGCGGCCACCACTGGTAGCCGTCCGGCGCGCCCGGGCAGATCTGCGGCGCGTCGGGGGCCACGAACAGCGTGTCCGGCAGCGCGTCGCGCCAGTAGGGCGTCAGGCCGATCAGGTCCTCGCCGTTCGAGCCGTAGCCGTGCAGCAGGATGACGATCGACCTGGGCGGCCCGCCCGACTTCGGAGCGGCGGCGGGACCAGACAGGGGCGGGGCTTGGGTCATTCTCGCGTGGTGCAGGAACAGTGTCGGGACGTCAACGGCGAGCGGCCATGTCACAGGCTCCGGGCCCGCGTCGTCTCACGTCGAGAAGAGGGAGCACACAGATGATCGCACGCTGGATATCGGCCCTGCTCGGCGGGGGACTCGCCGTGAACGGGGTCGTCATGGTGGCCCGGCCGCTGCCCTGGTACGACGCCGTGCCGGGCGTGCCGCTCACCGGGCCGTTCAACCCCCACTTCGTCCGCGACATCGGCATGGCCTATCTGGTCGTGGCGCTGGGCCTGGCCTGGTTCGCCTGGCGACCCCGGCAGGGCTGGCCGGCCCTGGTCTGCGCCGCCGCGTTCCTGACCCTGCACGCGGCGATCCACGTCGGCGACGCCAGCTGCTCGGGCAGCGTCCTGGGCGACCTGATCCGCGACTTGCCGGGCGTGTTCCTGCCGGCCTTCATCACCCTCGCCCTCGCTTTCGTCGCCCGCCCGAAGGAGGCGTGAAATGCTGAAAGCCCTGCTCCGCCGCCAGCTGGCGGCCTTCGAGAAGACCTGGGGATACGACACGACCTACATGCGCGAGTTCCTCGACGACGACGCCTGGGGCTTCATCCGCTTCGGCTTCGTCGCCTCGCTGGGCCACGGCAAGCGCGCGCCGGCCGAGGCGATCGCCGCCGCGGGGATCGTCGGCACGCTGGTCGGCGACTGCGGCCCCTGCACTCAGCTGACCGTCGACATGGGAACCGCCAGCGGCGTCGCGCCGGAGGTGCTGCGCGGCATCCTGGCCGGCGACCGGCCGGCGATGGGCGAGATCGCGGCCCTCGGCTACGACTTCGCCCACGCTGTGCTCGGCCGCAGGCTGGCCGACGCCGACGAGGTGCGCGAGGAGATCGCCCGCCGCTGGGGCCGTCGCGCGGTGCTCGATATCGCCCTCGCCCTGACCACGGCGCAGATGTATCCCACCCTGAAGTACGGGCTCGGCCACGGCCGGTCCTGTTCCAAGGTGGTGGTGGCCGGCGTCGCCGCGCCTCTGATCCAGCCGGAGCCCGTGGCGGCATGACCGAGGCCACCGAGATCTTCGAACGCGAGCGGCCCCGCCTGCGCCGGCTGGCCTACCGCATGCTCGGCTCGGTCGCGGAAGCCGAGGACGCGGTCCAGGACGCCTGGCTGCGCTGGGACCGCGCCGGCGCGACGGCCGAGAACCCGCAGGCCTGGCTGATGCAGACGGTGACCCGCATCTGCCTTGACCGTCTGAAGTCGGCGCGGGCGCGGCGCGAGACCTACGTCGGCCCCTGGCTGCCCGAACCCCTGATCGAGGAGATCGCCGACGACCCTGTCGAGAAGGCCGAGGACGTGTCTGTGGCGTTCCTGCTGGCGCTGGAACGGCTGTCGCCGCTGGAGCGGGCGGTGTTCCTGCTGCACGACGTCTTCGATCAGGACTATGCCGAGATCGCCCGCCAGCTCGGCCGCGCCGAGCCCGCCGTGCGTCAGCTGGCCGCCCGGGCGCGCAGCCACGTGAAGGATGGCCGGCCGCGCTTCACCGTCTCGCACGAGAAGACGCTGCGGCTGGCCGCCGCCTTCATGAACGCGGCGGCGCTGAACGACACCTCGGCCCTGTCCAGCCTGCTGGCCGAGGATGCGATCATGATCTCCGACGGCGGCGGCAAGCGCCCGGCGGCCCTGCGCCCGATGGTCGGCCGCGAGGACGTGATGCTGCTGATCAACGGCCTGATCAACCGCAACGGCGGCTTCGCCAACCCGCGCGCCATGCGCCCGGCCCTGATCAACGGCGTGCCCGGCGTGGTGATGGAGCTCGACGACGGCCTGCAGACCATGGCCTTCGAGGCCGGCGACGACGGCCTGATCGCCGCCATCTACATCATGCGCAACCCCGACAAGCTGGGGCATGTGAGGGTTTAGCGGCGGGAACGAGCGCCCGGGATCCGGCTCTCCGCTTCGCTACGGCCGGACTGACACAAGCTTTGTCCAGCGCTCGAAGTGCGGCGTCGTCCAGCGTTCGAGCGCGGCCAGCATCGCCGGAGTCGCCTCCGCCCTTTTCCGCGCGGCGTCGGGCGTGAAGGCCTGACCGGGCGACTTCGAGTCCCTCCCGGCCGCGGCAAGCATGACCGCCGTGGTCTCCGCATCGAACGGCAGCGCGCCCGGCAGCGCGCCCGGGAGGTCCGGATAGGCCACCGAGGTCAGCCACGCCCGGCGCGCCGCCGCCTCCCGGAAGAAGGCGCCCAGGATCGCCGCCGCGTTCTCCTCGCGGATCAGCGCGTCGCGCGCCGCCTCGCTGATCCCCAGCTGCCCGGGCGTCACCACGCCCCGGATCAGGGTCTGGCTGGGCATCCGCATCAGCGAGACCAGCACCTCCAGCGGATCGCGCCAGACCAGCAGCATCGGCGTGTCCGGAAACGCGCGCCGCATCAGCGGCAGCTGGAACAGGTGCCAGCAGTCCAGTTTGACGAACAGCTTGCCCGGCGCCTGGGCCTGCGAGCGCGCAAAGGCCGCCATCGCTCCGCGCAGCAGGGCGATGCGGCGCGCCTGGTCCACGTCCAGGCGCAGGATGTCGTCGATCACCGGGGCTTCGGAGACGGCCAGATGCTCGGGGACCGCCGCCAGCATCTGGGACGCCAGCGTCGAGCCGCAGCGGGACACATGAAACACCAGCGCGTCCGGCGCGGCATCGCCGTCCAGCGCTTCCAGCCCGGTCGTCGTCACCGCGCCGCCGCCGCGCTTCGCGCGCCGCAGCGTCTCTTCGAAGAACGGCTCGGCGAACCGTTCGCCGTCGCCCTCGATCCATTCCACGCGCGGGCCGTCCGGCGTGTCGACGATGCGGGCGGGCAGGGCGTGCTTCATGCGCTCAGCTTGAGGTGCGGCGCGCCGCTTCGTCCAGCCACCGTTCGTAGGCCGCCCGTCCGGCCGGGGTCAGCGCCACGACTGTGCGAGGCTTGCGGCCGAGAAAGCCGCGCTCCAGCCGCACCCAGCCCAGGTCCTCCAGCCGTCGCAGCTGCACCGACAGGGCGCCGTTGGTCGTCGCCAGCGCCGGAACCAGGTCCGTGAAGGCGGCCGTGGCGCGGGTCGACAGCCAGGCGAGCACGCCCAGCTGCAGCCGTCCCTGCGGGATGGCCGGCCCGTCGGTCACGCCCGCGCCGGTTCCCGCAGCAGCGCGACGGCGGGCGCGGCCATGAGCAGCAGCAGGCTCAGGCCCGCGACCAGTACGATGTGGCCGGTGTTGGCGAACCAGGCCGCCGCCAGCGCCGCCGCGAAGCTGGCCGGACCGATCAGCCGGGTCCAGCGCCGCTCGCCGGTGAAGCCCGCCACCCACCAGGCCGCGCCCCAAAGCGCCAGGATGATGGCGGGGAACAGATGTTCGGCATAGCCGGGCGAATAGGGCTCATGCCGGGGGCTGAGAGCGAAGATCCTGAAGCTCACGGCGACCACGACCAGGCCCAGCAGGGCGGCGGTCCAGGCCGCGCCGGCCGCGCGGCTGACCTTCGGCGCGCCTGAACGGCGACGCAGGGTCGCCCAGCCGGCGACCGCCAGTGCGACCATGAACGCCAGGACGCTGACATAGAAGGGAACGGCGCCGATCCTCAGCGCCGCCAGACGATCGATCCAGCCCAGCCAGCCCGCCAGGGCCATCGCGTAGCCGAACAGCAGGCTGGACCCGAAGCAGCCTCCGAACACGACCATCAGCCACAGCGCCGGCGCGGGCCGCGCGAGGGCGTCCGTCGACAGCCGCTTCAGGAAGGAAATGTCGTCGCGCAGCGCGCCCAGGTCCGTGTCGCTCATCATGCCCTCCCGAGTCCGACATGATAACTTTGCATAGAAGAGTAGTTATGTCGAATCGATCCCCGCCTTGAGCTTGTGCGTCCTTCGAGACGCTCGCCCGAGAGCGCGCGGCTCGGGATGAGGACGGTATGTGGCCGCTCGGTCTTCATCGTGGCGAGGAGCGGCGTAGCCGCGTCTCGAACCACGCAACGCCTTCGCTGGCGGGCTTGGCCGCGCTATGAGGGAGAATGCGTTTCGACGACCGCTTCCTCGAGGAGATCAAGTCGCGCGTCCGGCTGTCGGACGTGATCGGCAAGACCGTGAAGCTGAAGCGCCAGGGCCGCGAGTACGTCGGCCTGTCGCCGTTCTCGAAGGAGAAGTCGCCAAGCTTCTTCGTGAACGACGACAAGGGCTTCTTCCACGACTTCAGCTCCGGCAAGCACGGCGACCTGATCAGCTTCCTTCAGGAGACCGAGCGGCTGACCTTCATGGAGGCGGTCGAGCGGCTCGCGGCCGAGGCGGGCATGCCGATGCCGGCGCCCGACCCTCAGGCCGCCGAGCACGAGAAGAAGCGCCAGGGCCTGGCCGACTGGGTCGAACTGGCGGCGCAGTGGTTCGAGGGCGAACTGCACCGGCCCGGCGGCAAGGCGGCGCGCGACTACCTGCTGCGCCGGGGGCTGCCCGAGACGGAGTGGAAGCGGTTCCGCATCGGCTTCTCGCCCGCCAGCCGGACGGCGCTGAAGGACTACCTGATCGCCAAGGGCGCCAAGCCGGGCGAACTGGTCGACACCGGCCTGCTGATCGCGCCGGAGGAGGGCGGGGCGCCCTACGACCGCTTCCGCGACCGCATCATCTTCCCGATCGCCGACGCGCGCGGGCGGACCGTCAGCTTCGGCGGCCGGGCGA
>JBIICO010000104.1:0-10980 GCA_044238855.1 Caulobacter sp. | reverse complement strand
TCCTGCCCTACGTGGTCTCGATCAGCGAGGACGCCATGCGCGCGGTGCCGATGTCGCTGCGTGAGGGCGCCTTCGCCCTGGGCATGAGCCGCTGGCGCACCGCTTTCACGGTGGTCATACCGGGAGCCTTCTCGGGCGTGACGGCCGCCTACCTGCTGGCCTTCGCCCGCGCGGTCGGCGAGACCATGGTCGTGGCCATCGCCGCCGGCCAGAACCCGAACCTCACCGGCGACCCGCGTGAGGGCGCCGCCACCATCACCGCCTACATCGTGCAGGTCAGCATGGGCGACCTGCCGCACGGCTCGCTGGTCTACTCGACGATCTTCGCGACCGGCCTGGTGCTGTTCCTCATCACCCTGGCCTTCAACGTGATCGGCTTCTTCCTGCGCCGTAAGTTCCGGGAGGCCTACTGATGGCCGGCAAGTCCGAGAAGACCATCGTCGCCCAGGCGCGGTTCCAGGACGTCACCTTCGCCATCGTCGGCGTTCTGGTGCTGATGTTCGCGATGGCCATGCTGGCCACCCTGGTCACCGACCTGATGATGGACGGGCTGGGCCGTATCGACAGCCAGTTCCTGAGCAGCTTCCCGTCGCGCCGCGCCTCGGAGGCCGGCGTGCTGTCGGCGCTGGTCGGCACGACGCTGGTGATGTTCGTCACCGCGTTCCTGGCGATCCCGCTGGGCGTCGGCGCGGGCCTCTATCTCGAGGAGTACGCGCCGAAGAACTGGATGACGGACATCATCGAGATCAACGTCAGCAATCTGGCCGGCGTGCCGTCGATCATCTACGGCCTGCTGGCGCTGGGCTTCTTCGTCTACCTTCTGGGCATGCAGTCCTCGGTGCTCTTGGGCGGCATGGTGCTGGCGCTGCTGATCCTGCCGATCGTCATCGTCTCGACGCGCGAAGCGATCCGCGCGGTGCCGGGCGGCCTGCGCGAGAGCGCCTACGGCATCGGCTGCAATCGCTGGCAGGTGATGTGGAACTATATCCTGCCCAGCGCTCGCCCGGGCATCCTGACCGGCGCCATCGTCGGCCTGTCGCGCGCCATCGGCGAGACGGCCCCGATCATCACCATCGGCGCCCTGACCTTCATCGCCTTCCTGCCGCCCAGCCCGGTGCAGTCCAGCCCGCCGTTCATCAACTTCGACTGGCTGAACTCGCCCTTCACCGTGATGCCGATCCAGATGTTCAACTGGACCTCGCGGCCCCAGGAAGCCTTCCACGTCAACGCGGCCGCCACGGGCGTGCTGCTGCTGCTCATGACGCTCGTCATGAACGGCTTCGCGATCTACCTCCGTTACCGCCTGCGCCGGAACCTGAAGCAATGAGCCTGCAGACTCCCGTTCCCACGGTCTCCCAGACCCCCGGCGACGCCTCGGCCGCGCCGGCCGGCGGCGGCGGCGCCCAGACCATCCGCGCCGACGTGCGCGACCTGAAGTTCTGGTACGGCAAGTTCGAGGCGCTGCATGGCGTCTCGATGCCGGTCTGGGACCGCAAGGTCACGGCGATCATCGGCCCGTCGGGCTGCGGCAAGAGCACGCTGCTGCGCTGTTTCAACCGCATCCACGACCTCTATCCGGGCAGCCGTTACGAGGGGCAGATCAATCTCGCCCCGGAGAACGTGAACCTGGTCGAGAAGGGTATCGACCCGATCCTGGTCCGCCTGCTGGTCGGCATGGTGTTCCAGAAGCCGAACCCCTTCCCGAAGTCGATCTTCGAGAACGTGGCGGCCGGCCTCTATGTCCGCGGCATCCGCAACAAGGGCGAGGTCGCCGGCCGCGTCGAGGAAGCGCTGAAGCAGGCGGCCATCTGGGAAGAGGTCAAGGATCGACTGAACAAGTCGGCCTACGAGCTTTCCGGCGGTCAGCAACAGCGCCTCTGCATCGCCCGCGCCCTGGCGCCGCAGCCGAAGCTGCTGCTGCTGGACGAGCCGACCTCGGCGCTGGACCCGATCGCCACGGCGAAGATCGAGGAACTGCTGGACGGGCTGGTGAAGGACGTGACGGTGCTGATCGTCACGCACAACCTGGCGCAGGCCGCGCGGATCTCGAAGTACACGGCCTTCATGCACCTGGGGAACCTCGTCGAGTTCGGCGAGACCGAGCAGATGTTCACCAACCCGCGTAGCCAGCAGACGCAGGACTACGTCACCGGCCGCTTCGGCTGATCTCCGGCCAGATGGCGCAGGCGGCTTCCAGGAAGGGATCGCGCGGCGCCGGGGCGGCTTCGGCCGACCCGGTGCTGCTGGCGGGCCTGGCCAAGGCCCTGGCCCATCCCGCGCGCATCTGGATCGTCCAGCAGCTGCTGGAACGCGGTGAGTGCATGGGCGGCGACATCGTCGACGGCCTGGGCCTGGCCCAGTCGACCACCGCCGAGCACCTGCGAATCCTGCGAGCGGCCGGCATCATCCATGGTGAGGTAGATCGGCCACGGGTGACGTATTCCCTCAGCCCACCCATCATCACACCGCTCGCGCAGTTTCTCGCCTCCCTGTCAGCGGCGCGCCCTCCCGAGCGGGCGGCCTGACCTTGTAGCGCAAGGTTTTAGGGGCCTTTCGGCGGGGAAACATTTCGCGCCGTGGGCTGACATTTTGTCTCCGAGCCGTCATCGGACCTTCGCATCCGCGTCGCACCAGCGTCGACGCATCGTCATGCAGTCTCCCTAAGGACTCCGCCGGGCAGGTGGGGAAACCTCCTTGAAATGCGACGCCACGAGGCTGTCGCGCTCCCCGCCCGTGCTTGAAATTCGACGGTGGAGACTGGGATGACCGGCCTTAGGAAATTTGGTGCGCTTGCCATGGCGCTGAGCGCTTCGCTCGCCCTGGCCGCGTGCGGTGGTGCGGACGGCGTGGCCTCGCCGGGTGAAGGCGGCTTCGGCGGCGGTGGCGGTGGCGGCGGTGGCGGCGGCGGCGGTGGCGGCGGCGGTGGCGCGGCCACGGACTGCCCGGCCGGCTTCGCCAATACCGGCACGATCAACGCCGCGGTGGGCGGCACCCTGCGCGTCTGCCAGCTGCCGGCGGTGATCACCGGCAACCTGGTCGTGCCGCTGCGCACGGGCACCATCTACTCGATCAGCGGCCGCACCGACGTCGGCCAGGACCGTGGCGGCAACGCCACCGGCCCGATCGCCGGCGCCCTGCAGGGCATCCTGACCATCGAACCGGGCGTCCGCCTGTTCGGCGCCGCCGGGACCGACTACCTGGTGGTCAACCGCGGCTCGCAGATCTTCGCCTCGGGGACCGCGGCCCAGCCGATCGTCTTCACCAGCCGTCAGAACATCGAAGGCACGTCCGGCGCCGACTCGATCGGCCAGTGGGGCGGCATCGTGATCAACGGCCGCGCCAAGATCTCGCTCTGCACCGCCGCTCAGTACGGCACCGCCGCCTGCGAGGCCCCCGCGGAAGGCACCACCGCCCTCTACGGCGGCAATGACGACAACGACAACAGCGGCATCCTGCGCTACGTCCGCGTCCAGTTCTCGGGCTTCAGCGTCGTCCCCGGCCGCGAACTGAACGGCATCACCTTCGCCGGCGTCGGCCGTGGCACGACCGTGGACTACGTCCAGGTCCACAACAGCTCGGACGACGGCATCGAGTTCTTCGGCGGTACCGTGAACCTCAAGCACGTGGTTCTGACCGGCAACGACGACGACAGCCTGGACACCGATGAAGGCTACGCCGGCGGCCTGCAGTACGGCCTGGTCATCCAGCGCCCGAACGGCGGCGACCGCATGATCGAGGCCAGCTACGCCTCGCTCGCCACCGGCAACCCGAAGTCGCGTCCCCGGGTCTCGAACTTCACCTTCGTCGGCCGCAGCTCGTCCAGCGCCCGCTGGATCTTCAACACCGGCACGAACGTGGCGATGTACAACACCGTCGTCACCTCGCCGGCCGGCACCGCCGGCGCCTGCCTGGACATCGACAACCAACCTGACACGGTCGGCACGTTCCGCTCGGTGTTCATGTCGTGCCCGACGGCCTTCGACGCCGACGCGGACGACGAGGCGGCGGTCTTCACCCACGCCAGCAACACCGCCAACGGTACGTCGACCCTGAGCTCGACGTTCATCAACGGCGCCAACGAGACGGCTGTCGCGATCACCGATCCGACCGCTCTGAACTTCACGGGCGAAGGCTTCTTCTCGACCACCACCTGGATCGGTGGCGTCAAGGACGCGGCGGACACCTGGTACACGGGCTGGACCTGCAGCTCGCTTGTGGGCGGCACGGCCTGCTGATGCGCGGCGGGCGGCGGTCAGGAGATCGCCGCCCGCCATCCTTCCTGCCCCTCATGACAAGGCCCTGACCATGAAGACCCTCGCGCCCACGCTGGGCAGCATCCTGCTTGCGTCGACCGCCCTCGTGGCGCCGCAAGTCGCCCGGGCGCAGAGCGCTGCGCCAGAGGCGGAAAACCAAGTCGAGGAAATCGTCATCCTCGGCAAGAACATCCCGGAACCGATGCGGGACACGGCCGAAGTGGCCTCCGTTCTGACCGCGGAAGACCTCGCCCGCTCGGGCGACGACACCGCCGCCGAAGCCCTGACCCGCCTGACCGGCGTCAGCCTGGTGGGCGGCAAGTTCGTCTACGTCCGCGGCCTGGGCGAGCGCTACTCGTCGGCCCTGCTGAATGGCTCGCCGCTCCCCAGCCCCGAGCCGATGCAACGGGTGGTCCCGCTCGACCTGTTCCCCTCGAACGTGCTCGAGAGCACGGTGGTCCAGAAGACCTACTCGCCGAACTACCAGGGCGAGTTCGGCGGCGGCGTGATCGACCTGCGCACCCTGCGCACGCCGACCGAACCCTTCTTCACGCTCGGCGCCAGCCTGGGCGGCAACAGCGAGACGACGGGCAAGGAAGGCCTCACCTACTACGGCTCGGAAACCGACTGGCTCGGCTACGACAACGGCGCCCGCGACATCCCCGAGCCGCTGCAGCGGGCGATCGAGACCGGCAAGCGCATCCGCGTCGGCGCCGATTTCACGGCCGACAACGTGATCTACATCGGCAGCAGCCTGGTCAACGCGCCGTTCAACCTGATCCAGCGCAAGAACGAGGTCTATCCGAACTGGAGCGTCGACGTGACGGGCGGCCGTTCGTTCGACTTCGAGTTCGGCACGATCGGCGTGGTCGCCGTGGCGGGCTACGACAACAGCTGGCGCACCCGCAACGGCGTCCAGGAACTGGGGTTCGTCTCGGGCGGCGCCATCGCGCCGGATACCCAGTACGCTTTCACCTCGACCCAGAACGACATCCTGGTGAACGGCATGGCCGGCCTCAGCCTGGACATGGGCGACCACCTGTTCAGCTGGACGAACCTCTACATCCACAGCGTCAGCAAGCGGGCCCGCATCCGCGAGGGCTACGACGCGGCCTACGGCGGCGACGTCCGTGACGACTACACCGACTGGTTCGAGCGCAACCTGTACAGCACGCAGCTGGTCGGCGAGCACGACATCGGCGACGACTTCGAGGTCGACTGGCGCGCTTCCTTCGCCAAGACCACCCGCAACACGCCGTACGAGAAGGGCATCCGCTACCGCGAGGAGGCCGGCGTCTATTATCACTCGGCGTCGCAGGAGCAGAACTACACCCGCTTCGGCGAGGTCGAGGACGAGGTCGCCAGCTTCGCGGTCGACGGCAAGTACCATCTGGCCCTGTCGAGCGCGCGTGAGGCGACGTTCAGCGCCGGCCTGTTCTACCTGGACAATGAGCGTCACGCGATCCAGCGCGAGTTCCGCTTCCGCCCGTTCAACGCCGCGCTGCCGCTGACCGTGCAGGACGATCGGGTCGATTACCTGCTGGCCGACTACAACATCGGCGTGAACGGCCTGATGCTGGAAGAAACGACCGGCGCTGACGGCACCGCCGCCTACGAGGCTGGGCTGAAGAACTGGGCCGCCTATCTGCAGGTCGACGCGGAAATCATCCCGCTGGTTCAGGTCTCGGCTGGCGTCCGCTTCGAGGACGCCGAGCAGTCGGTGACGCCCAAGGCGCTGTTCGCGGGCGAGACGCCCGTCTACGCCCCGCCGCCGCTGGAAAACCAGTACTGGCTGCCGGCCGCGACGCTGACCTGGAACTTCGCCGAGGACATGCAACTCCGCGTCGGCGCGTCGAAGACCATCGCCCGTCCGCAGTTCCGCGAACTGGCCCCGCTGCTCTATCTCGACCCTGACGCGGACCGCACCTACATCGGCAACCCGAACCTGGTCGACAGCGAGTTGTTGAACTTCGATGCCCGCTACGAGTGGTACTTCTCGCGCGATGAGTATGTGACGGCCGGCTTCTTCGCCAAGAAGATCGACAAGCCGATCGAGATGTACCTGATCAACACCGGCAGCTCGACGGTCACCTCGTTCCTCAACGCGCCGGAAGCGACCCTCTACGGCGTCGAGTTCGACGTGAAGAAGTACTTCGAGTTCGAAACCGACGCGCCGTTCTTCTCCACCAAGCGCTGGCTGGTGTACGCCAACTACACTTGGAGCAAGTCGGAGCTGAAGGTCTCGGCGGGCGACGAGGTCTACCCGTACACGGTCGACGGCTCGCCGCGCGACGCGACGGACTATCTCACCGACGGCGACCAGATGCAGGGCCAGTCGGAGCATCTCTTCAACCTCCAGCTGGGCTGGGAAGACGAAGAGGCGCAGTCGCAGGCCACGGTGCTGTTCAACTACGCCAGCGAGCGCGTGGTGGCCCGCGACCGGATCGGCTTCCCGGACGTCGTCCAGGATCCGGGCCTGTTCGTGGACTTCACCTACCGCAAGGGCTTTACCGTCGCCGAGCGTGATTTCACGTTCAGCTTCGAAGCCCGCAACCTGACCGACGAGGACTACGAAGAGGGCCAGGACCTCGGCGGCGGTCACGTCGACTACTACCAGTACGGGATCGGCCGCTCGGTCTCGTTCGGTCTCTCGGCGCGCTTCTAGGGCGCGCCCAGCCGACGGCCATGCGGGGGATTCCCCGCATGGCCGAACGGCGCTCCGGCCGGTGTCACGCAACCGTCGCCGAACCCTCACAAATCGGAATCGGCCGGGCGTTAGTCCGACGTCTGCTTAATGCGGAAACGTCGGGGCTCACGTTGAAACTGCCGGATCTCTCCGGCCTCGGCGACGATCGCCGGAGGCTCCTGATATCCGCCCTCGAGGTCGTCCTCGTGGTCGGACTGGCGGTCCAGGGCGCGCGTCTGGTCTGGACGCTCGCCGCGCCCCGGCCCGTCGATCCCGCCGCTTCGTCGGCCGCCGGGCGGGGCGACGCCCTCGCCATCCTGACGCGCTTCGATCCCTTCTTCCGCGCCGCGCCCGAAGCCCTGGCCGGCGCCACGGCCCAGTCCTTCAGGCTGTACGGCGTCCGCGCCGGCGACGCCGGAACCGGCTCGGCCATCATCGGCACGCCGGACGGCAAGCAGTCCTCCTTCGCGGTCGGCGACGAGGTCGCGCCCGGCGTGAAGCTGGTCTCGGTCGAGGTCGACCACGTGGTCCTCGCCCGTGGCGGCGCCCGCAGTCCGCTCTTCTTCCCCAACACGGCGCCCGGCGCCCCAGACAGCACGGTCCAGCCTTGAGAAACCTCGCGTTCGCCGCCGCCCTGGCCTTCGCCGCCGCCGGGGTCGTCTCGCCCGCCGTGGCGCAGACGCAGGTGCTCAACGTCCAGGACGCGGATATCCGCGCCTTCATCCAGGACGTCTCCCGCACCACCGGCTACACCTTCGTCATCGACCCGCGCGTCAAGGGCACGGTTTCGGTCAGCAGCAGCGGTCCGCTGACCAGGACCGAGCTGTTCGAGGTCTTCCTCTCGACCCTGCGCGCCAACAACTACGTCGCCATCCCCACCGGCTCGGGCGCTTACCGCATCGAGCCGTCGGAGAGCGCCGCGCGCCAGCCCGCCGCGGCCGGCGGCCAGTTCGTGACCCAGGTCTTCCGCCTGCGCAGCATCGACGCCCAGACGGCGGCCGACATGCTCAAGCCGCTGGTCGGGGCGCAGGGCCAGGTGCTGGCCAACCCGCGCGGCAACACGGTCGTGGTCGCCGACTACGCCGACAACGTGCGCCGTATCCGCGGCCTGATCGCCCAGATCGACCAGGACCAGGCGGCGACGCGCACCGTCACGCTCCGCAATGCCTCGGCGCGCGAGATCGCCACGGTGCTGAACAGCCTGACGGCCGGCGCCGCGGCGGACGGCAAGGCCGTGCGCGGCGCGGTCGCCATCGTGGCCGTGGAAAGCAGCAACTCGATCCTGTTGCGCGGCGACGACGCGGCGATCGACCGGCTGCTGCCGGTGATCGCCGACCTCGACCAGCGCGCCCAGCTGACCGGCTCGGTGAAGGTCGTGTTCCTCAAGCACGCCAATGCCGAGCAGATGCTGCCGGTGTTGCAGCAGCTGATGGGCCTGCCGGTCACCTCGGGCGGCGCGACGACGGGGCAGGGTACCCAGACCACGGCCCAGGCGGACGCCCAGCTGAGCCCCGCCTCGCAGGCTTCGAGTTCAGGCCCCCGCGTGAGCCTCGCCCGCTACCCCGGCGCCAACGCCCTGATCATCGCCGCCCCGCCCGAACAGCAGAAGATGCTGGCCGACGTCATCGCCCAGCTGGACGTGCGCCGCGAGCAGGTGCTGGTCGAGGCCATCGTGGTGGAAGTGTCCGACACCGCCGCCCGCGAACTAGGGGTCCAGTTCCTGCTGGGCGGCGAGGACGGCAAGACGCCTTTCGCGGTGACCAACTACTCCAACACCGCGCCCAACATCCTCGCCATCGCCGGGGCCATCGCGGGCGAGAACAACCTGCCGGAGGACTCCGACGCCCTGGCCTCGCTGCGCCAGGCGGCGATCAACTCGCTGATGGCCGCCAGCGGCGCGACCTTTGGCGGCGTGGCGGACCTGGGCGGCGGTACGATGCTGGGCATGATCGTCAACGCGGTCCGCCGCGACGGCAATTCGCGCCTGCTGTCGACGCCCTCGATCCTGACCCTGGACAACCAGGCGGCGGAGATCCTGGTCGGCCAGGAAGTGCCGATCACCACCGGCGAGGTGCTGGGCAACAGCAACGACAATCCGTTCCGCACCGTCGAGCGCAAGGACGTCGGCATCAAGCTGGAGGTGAAGCCCCAGATCAACGCCGGCGGCGGCATTACCCTGTATCTGCGCCAGGAAGTCTCGGCCATCGCCGGCCCGGTCGATGACGATACGCCGGAGCTGATCCTCAACAAGCGCGAGCTGACCACCACCGTTCTGGTCGACGATGGCGAGATCGTCGTGCTCGGCGGCCTGCTGGACGAGACCGAGCGGACCAGCCTGGAGCGCGTGCCGGGCGTCAGCAACATCCCGCTGCTGGGCGAGCTGTTCAAGAGCCGCAGCCGCTCGGGCAGCCGCACCAACCTGATGATCTTCATCCGTCCGCGCATCATCCGCAACGCGGCCGACGCGGCGGCCGTGACGGGCGCGAAGTACGACTACCTGCGCGGCGAACAGGCGCTGGCCCCGGTCCAGCCGGGCGCCGCCAACCGCCTCGATGCTCTGGTCCAGGACTACCTGCGCACGCAGCCGCCGGTCGCCCCGACGCCGTCGGCGGTCACCGTGACGCCGCGTCCGGCCGGCCGGCCATGAGCCCCGCGGCCGACATCCCGGCCCTCTCCTACGCCTTCGCGCGGCGGCACGGCGTCCTGCTGCTGAAGCTGGATGACACCGCCCGGGTGGGGTTGCGCGAGGGCGCCGATCCCCAGGCGCTGATCGAGGTCCGCCGGTCGCTGGGCCGTCCGTTGGCCGTCGAACAGCTGGCCGGTCCCGCCTTCGACCGCGCCCTGTCCGAGATCTACGCCGACAGCGGCCTGGGCGCGAACGGCGCGGCGATGGAGCTGGCGGACGGCATCGACGGCCATCACCTGGATGAGCTGCCGACCGCCGCCGACCTGCTGGATCCGCAGGACGACGCCCCGATCATCCGCATGATCAACGGCCTGATCGCCGAAGCGGCCCGTCGCGGCGCCTCGGACATCCATATCGAGCCCTATGAACAGGCGCTGCTGGTCCGGCTGCGCGTCGACGGCATCCTGCAGGAGGTGCTCAGCCTCCCGGGCCGTGTCGCGCCGATGCTGGTGTCGCGGGTCAAGGTCATGGCCCGTCTGGACATCGCCGAGAAGCGCATCCCGCAGGACGGCCGCATCTCCCTGACCCTCGCCGGCCGGGCGCTGGACGTCCGCGTCTCGACCCTGCCGTCGCGCGTCGGGGAGCGGGTGGTGATGCGCCTGCTGGACAAGGACCAGGCGGGGCTGAAGCTGGAGGAGCTGGGCATGACCCCGGCCGTCCACGCCGCCTTCCAGGCCGCCCTGCGCGAGCCGAACGGAATCATCCTGGTTACCGGGCCCACGGGGTCGGGCAAGACCACCAGCCTCTACGCGGGCCTGGGTCTGCTCAACGACGGCCGCCGCAACATCCTGACCATCGAGGACCCGGTCGAGTACGCGGTCCACGGCGTCGGCCAGACGCAGGTGAACACGAAGGTCGGCATGACTTTCGCCGCTGGTCTGCGCGCGATCCTGCGCCAGGACCCGGACGTGGTCATGGTCGGCGAGATTCGCGACGCCGAGACGGCCCAGATCGCGGTCCAGGCCAGCCTGACCGGCCACTTGGTGCTGTCGACGGTCCACACCAACAACGCCGCCGGCGCGGTGACCCGCCTGCGCGACATGGGGGTGGAGCCCTTCCTGCTGGCCTCGACCATTCGCCTGGTGGTCGCCCAGCGTCTGGTCCGTCGTCTTTGCACGAACTGCCGACGGCCCGAGCCGGCCGACGCGGAGGTCGCGCGTCTGCTCGGCGTCGAACCCGGTCGCCAGGTGTTCCGCCCGGTCGGCTGCGGCGTCTGCAACCAGACCGGCTACCAGGGCCGCATCGGCCTCTACGAGGCGGTGAAGGTCGACGACCGCCTGCGCCGCCTGATCGCGGCGGGCGCGGACGAGGACGAGATCGCGGACGCAGCGTCGGACCTCGGCGGCGATCTGTCG
>JBIICO010000287.1:0-3832 GCA_044238855.1 Caulobacter sp. | reverse complement strand
CGTCCGTGTCACCCGTCAGGAGCTGGAACTCAGTGGCGGCGTTTGACTACATCGCGCTGGACGCCGGCGGTCGCCCGCGTTCGGGCGTCATCCGCGCGGCCGACGAAAAGGCCGCCCGCACCGGCCTGAAGCGCCGACGCCTCGCGCCGGTGAAGATCCAGGCCTCGGCGAAGGCGCAGGCGGCGGCGCGTCCCGCCTTCGCCATCGGCCATGGGCGTCTCAGCGGCAAGATGATCGCCGTCGTCACCCGCCAGCTGGCGACGCTGTCCTCGGTCACGCCTCTGGAAGAAGCCCTGCGCACCCTGGTCGCCCAGGCCGAGCAGGCGCGGGTCAAGGCCGCCCTGACCGTGGTGCACGAGGGGGTGCTGGAAGGCTACCGCCTGTCGGACGCCATGGCGCGGCCCGGCGCGGGCTTTCCGCCACTGTACCGCGCCATGGTCGCGGCGGGCGAGAACGCCGGCGCGCTGCCGGACATCCTCGAACGCCTCGCCGACCTCTACGAGCATCAGCAGCAGGTCAGCGCCAAGGTCACGGCCGCGCTGGTCTATCCGATCGTCCTGGCCGTCACCGCCGTGCTGGTGGTGATCGCCCTGATGACCTTCGTGGTGCCCAAGGTGGTCGACCAGTTCGACAGCATGGGCCAGACCTTGCCGCTGCTGACCCGCATCGTCATCGGCGTCTCCAACGTCCTGCAGGTCGCGGGCCTTCCGGCGCTGGTCGCGCTGGCGGTCGGCGCGCTGGCCTTCGCCGTCGCCCTTCGCCGGATCGAGGTGCGCCGGGTGGTCGATGGCCTGCTGCTGCGCGTGCCCGTGATCGGCAAGCTGATCCGCGACGTCGAAGCCGCGCGCCTGGCCCGCACCCTGTCGACCATGATCGCGGCCGGCGCCCCGGTGCTCGAAGGCCTGACCATGACCGCCCGCACGGTGAAGAACACCGTCCTGCGCGAGGCGATGGACGAGATGGCCAACAGCATCCGCGAGGGCGGCTCCCTCTCGGCGGCCATGCGCCGCGCCGAGGTCTTCCCGCCGATCCTCGTCAACATGACCGCCAGCGGCGAGAGCAGCGGCCGGCTGGAGACCCTGATGGCCCGCGCCGCGGACTACCTCGAGCGCGAGTTCAACACCTTCACCGCCGCGGCGCTCAGCCTGCTGGAGCCGGCGATCATCGTCGTCATGGGCGGGGTCGTGGCGACCATCGTGCTCTCGATCCTGCTGCCCATCCTGCAGCTCAACACCCTGGCGCTCGGCTAGAAAGGACCAAGCTCATGACCCCCAGACAACGAGCCGCCAAACGTCGCGCCGAAGCGGGCTTCACCCTGATCGAGATGATGGTCGTGGTGGTGATCCTCGGCCTGCTGGCGACCGTGGTGGTGATCAACGTCCTGCCCAGCCAGGACCGCGCCATGAAGGAAAAGGCCCGCGCCGACATCGCGGTGCTGGAGCAGGCGCTGGAGAGCTACAAGCTCGACAACTTCACCTATCCGGCCGGACCGGAGGGCCTCAACGCCCTGGTCACTCCGCCCGCCGCCCTGGCGCGTCCCGACCGCTACCGCGAGGGCGGCTACGTCCGCCGGCTGCCGAACGATCCGTGGGGCAACCCCTACCAGCTGCGCATCCCCGGCCGGAACGGCGCCGTCGACATCTACTCGTACGGCGCGGACGGCAAGGAAGGCGGCGAGAAGAACGATGCCGACATCGGCAACTGGAGCTAGCCGCGCCCGCCAACGGGCGCAGGCCGGCTTCACGCTGGTCGAGCTTATGGTCGTGGTCGCGATCATGGGGCTGATGGCGGCCGCCGTGGTGCTGGTCGCCGGCGACGGCCGCCCGTCGGTCTCGCTGGAGGCCGAGCGCTTCGGCGCGCGCCTGCTGCGGGCGCGGGAGGAGGCGGTGCTGTCCAATCGTCCCGTCCAGGTCGCCGTCTCGGCCGCCGGCTACGACTTCCGCGTCCAGCGCGCCGGCGCTTGGACCCCGCTCGCCGAGGGGCCGTTCCGTCAGGTCGCCTGGGCGGAGGGCACGGCGCTGGCGGACGAGACCAACGCCGGCCAGGTCGGCTTCGACGCCACGGGATCGTCGACGCCCGCCGCCTTCGTGCTGTCGCGCGGCGATCGGGCCACGCGGGTCGCCGTGGACGGCTCAGGGAATGTCAGGGTCGATGCCGCGCGCTGACCGGACAGAGCAGGGGTTCACCCTCATCGAGGTGCTGGTGGCGCTGGCGGTGTTCAGCATCGCCGCCCTGACGCTCGTCAACCTGGCGGGCGAGAACACCCGCACGGCGTCGGACACCGAGGCGCGCGTGATCGCCGGCTTCGTGGCCGACAACAAGGTCTCCGAGTCGATCATCGGCTGGCCCGCGCTGGGCGTCACCAGCGGCCAGGAGCGCGCCGGTGACCGCGACTGGCGCTGGACCCGCCGGGTCAGCGCCACCAGCGTGGCGGAGCTGGTCCGCATCGACGTCCGCGTGACCGACGCCCGCGGCGGCCGCACCTTGGCCGAGGTCGTCGCCTTCCGGGGGCGTCGATGACCCGCAACGGCTTCACCCTGGTCGAGATGCTGGCGGCCCTGTTCGTGTTCGGCCTGCTGACCGCCGCCGGCAGCCTGGTGATCGGCACGACCCTGAACGGCCAGGCGGCCGTCCACGAACGCACCGAGCGGCTCGGCGCCCTGCAACGCGCCCGGGCGACGCTGAAGTCCGACCTCGGCCAGATCGCGCCCCGTCGCACCCGCGACCGCAACGGCCTGCGCGCGGCCGCGCCTTTCGTCGGCAAGCGCCCGGAGGGCGGCGAGGCCTTCCTGGCCATGGCTCGCCGAGGCGTCGAAAACCCGGACGGCCGCGCCCGGTCATCGATGCAGTACGTCGAGTATCGCCTCGTCGACGGCCGGCTTGAACGCCTGACCCGGGCGACGCTCGACGGCGGCCTCATGGGCCCGCCGCAGGTCATGCTGGAGGGCGTCGAGCGGCTGGAGGTCGCCTACCTCAGCCGCGGCGCCTGGAGCCCGGCCTGGACGCCCCGCCCCGACGCCGACTGGCCTGACGCCGTGCGTCTGCATGTGACGGTGCGCGGCCTGGGCGGCTTCGACCAGCTGCTCGCCACGCCGGGCGGTGCCCGATGAAGCGCGCGGACGAGAGGGGCGTGGCCCTGCTGACGGTGCTGCTGCTGGTGGCGGTGATGTCGGTGATCGCCGTCGGCGTGCTCGACGACATCCGCTTCGGCGTCCGCCGCGCGGCCAACGCACGGGGCGTCGGCCAGGCCCGCTGGTACGCGCTCGGCGCCGAGGAACTGGCCCGGGTGCGCATCGCCGCGCTGGTTCGCGCCACCCCCGGCCGCACGACCTTGCAGGGCGACTGGAACGGCCGGCCGTTCGCCTTCCCGGTCGAGCACGGGATGATCAACGCCCGCCTGCGGGACGCCACCGGCTGCTTCAACCTCAACAGCGTCGTCGAGGCCCAGGGCGAGCGTCTGGTCCGCCGCGAACTCGGCGTGCGCCAGTTCGCCGCCCTCGCCGCCGGTCTCGGCATTCCGGAGGGGACCGGCCAGGCGCTGGCCGCCAACCTCGTCGACTGGATCGACACCGACGACATCCCGTCCGGCGGCGCGGAGGACGGCGACTACGCCCGCCTGCCGACGCCCTATCGCACCGGCGGGGCCCTGCTGGCCGAGGCGAGCGAGCTGCGCGCCGTGCGTGGCTTCACGCCGGAGGTCTACGCCCGGCTGCGGCCCTGGGTCTGCGCCCTGCCGACGGCCGATCTGTCGCCGGTCAACGTCAACACCCTGAGCCCGGACCGCGCGCCGCTGATCACCGCCCTGACGTTGGGCGCGGCGCCGCGGGCGGTC
>JBIICO010000070.1:0-15067 GCA_044238855.1 Caulobacter sp. | reverse complement strand
CGCGGCGACTGGAATCGCCTTCTTCGTCGGCTCGCGCGGACGATCGAGCCCGCGCCGAACCCTGCTGACCGGTCTCGCCATGGGGGCCGGAATCTGCGCCATGCACTACACGGGCATGGCGGCCCTGCGAGCGCAGGTCGAGATCTCTCATGATCCGCTTTTCGTCGCGCTCTCCTATCTGGTGTCCGCCGGCGCCTCGATCGGCGCGCTTGTCGCCGCCGCGCGGGACCGCACCGCGCTCGGCGGCCTGGCGGCGGCCGCTGCGCTGGGCCTGGCCATCGTCGGCATGCACTACACGGGGATGGCGGGCCTGCGCCTGGAGTACACCGGCGCGCATCACGCCGGGCATGCGACGTCGTCGTTGTCGCCGATCCTGCTGGCCGTGGGGGTCGCCGCCGGAACGCTGGTGCTGCTGCTGATGACAGCCGCCGCCGCCGGGCTGGGCCGCCAGTTCGAGGTCCTCGCCGCGCGCGAGGCCGAAACCCTGCGCCGCAGCCGCGCCGAGCTTCAGGCGGTTCTGACCCAGATGCCGATGGCGGTGATGGTCGCCGAGGCGCCGTCGGGCCGGATCACTTTCGGCAACGACGAGGCGGCGCGGCTGCTCGGCGCGGGCGGCGACCTGAGCCCGCACGCGCTCGACGAAGGCGAGCCGTCGCCGGAGGATCCCCTGCTGCGCGCTCTGGCCGGCGAGCCGGTGAACCGCGAACGCTGGGAGCGGCGGGACGACCGTGACCGCATCGTGATCCTGGAGATCAGCGCCGGCCCGGTGCGCGGGCCGGACGGCGAGATCCTGATGGCGGTGATGGCCGCCCAGGACGTCACCGCGCAGCTGGAGGCCGAGGAAGCGCTGCACCAGGCGCAGAAGCTCGAAGGACTGGGCCAGCTTACCGGCGGAGTGGCGCACGACTTCAACAACCTTCTGACCGCTGTCCTCGGCAGCCTGGAGATGGCGGCCAGGCGGGTCGACGATGAACGCGCGCTGCGGCTGATCGCCAATGCCGGAGAAGCCGCCAGGCGTGGCGCGCGGCTGACCGGCCAACTGCTCGCCTTCTCACGCCGGCAGCGCCTGCAGACCATCGCCGTCGATGTGAACGCCCTGATCCGGCGGATGGACGACGACCTGCTGTCGCACACGCTCGGCGGCAAGGTCGCCATACGGCTGAACCTCGCCGCCGACCTGCCGCCCACGCTGGCCGATCCGGTCCAGCTGGAGATGGCGCTGCTGAACCTGGCGATCAACGCGCGCGACGCCATGCCGGACGGCGGGACGCTGATCTTCTCGACCCGCGAGGTGAGTGTCGATACCGCCGGCGGCCCGCACGATCCGGCGCCGGGCGACTATGTGGCCGTCACCGTCGCCGACGACGGCGAAGGCATGGCCGCCGCCGTGATGGCCAGGGCGGTCGAGCCGTTCTTCACCACCAAGGCGGTCGGCAAGGGCTCCGGCCTGGGGCTGAGCCAGGTGGCGGGCCTGGCCAAGCAGCTGGACGGCGGGATGTCGATCCGCAGCGCGCCGGGCCAGGGCACGGCGGTGACGCTGTTCCTGCCCCGCGCGGCCCGGCTGGCCCTCGCGGTGGAAGCGCCCGCGCGCGAGGTGGGATCTGGGGGGCGGATGGGTTCGGTCCTGGTGGTGGACGACGACGACGACGTGCGGCGCTATGTCGGCGAGCTGCTCGCCGAGGCCGGACATGCCGTGACGACGTCCGACGGCGGAGCCGAAGCCCTGGCCCGGCTGGCGGCGGGGGCCGAGGCCGACGTGCTGCTGGTCGACTACGCCATGCCGGGGATGAACGGCGCCGAGGTGATCCGGAAGGCCAGGGCCATGCGGCCCGACCTGCCGGCGCTGATTATGTCCGGCTACCTCGACCCCGCCGCCCTGCCCGATGAACTGCATGAGCAGCAGGTGCTGCAGAAGCCGTTCGAGAGCGACCAGCTGCTGGAGCGGGTCGCCGGGCTGATGGCGGCGCGACAGGCCTAGAGCGGGCCGCAGAGCGTCCTTTTCGAAAACGCCCCTTTCGCCCTCCCCGCCGATGCGCTCAATTGGCCGCCAATCCGGATCAGCCGGAAGCGGGAGCGACACGACATGGCCACGACATCCTGGGAATCGGGACTTCAACTTCGGTCGCTGGTGACCTCGGGGGGCGAGCTGCAGCTGTCGCTGGAGCGGGTGGAGACGCCGGCGCCGGGCGACGGCGAGGTGGTCGTCCAGGTGCAGGCCTCGCCGATCAACCCCTCGGACCTGGGCCTGCTGATCGGCCCGGCCGACATCAGCACCGCGCGCGCGGGCAGCAACGCCAACGGCCCGACCTTCACCGCCGACATCCCCAAGCACCTGATGCGGATGATGGCCGCGCGGGCCGACGAGAGCATGCCGGTCGGTAACGAAGGCTCGGGCGTCGTCGTGGCGGCGGGCGCCTCGCCCGAGGCCCAGGCGCTGCTGGGCAAGACCGTCGCCTGTCTGGGCGGGGCGATGTACGGACAGTTCCGCACCCTGCCCGTCGCCTCGGTCATGGCCCTGCCGGACGGCACCGACCCGAAGGACGGCGCCTCCTGCTTCGTCAATCCGCTGACCGCGCTGAGCTTCCCCGAGACCATGAAGCGCGAGGGCTTCACCGGCCTGATCCATACCGCGGCGGCGTCGAACCTGGGCCAGATGCTGGTCAAGATCTGCCTCAAGGACGGCATTCCGCTGGTCAACATCGTGCGCAACGACGAGCAGGCCGCGATCCTGCGCGGCATCGGCGCCACCCACATCGTCGACTCCAGCAAGCCGACCTTCCTCGAGGACCTGACCCAGGCGATCGTCGAGACCGGCGCCTACCTGGCCTTCGACGCCATCGGCGGCGGCAAGCTGTCCGGCCAGATCCTCAACTGCATGGAAGTGGCGGCCAACAAGACGGCCAAGGTCTACAGCCGCTACGGCTCCAACCAGATGAAGCAGGTCTACGTCTACGGCGGCCTGGACACCGGCCCGACCGAGCTGAACCGCGCTTTCGGCATGATGTGGGGCCTGGGCGGCTGGCTGCTGACGCCGTTCCTGATGAAGATCGGGCCGGCCGAGACCCAGAAGCTGCGTGACCGCGTCGTGGCCGAGCTGAAGACCACCTTCGCCAGCCACTACACGCGCGAGATTTCGCTGGCCGAGGCGCTCGATCCGCACGTCATCGCCGCCTACAACCGCAAGGCCACCGGCGAGAAGTTCCTGATCCGGCCGTAGACGCACCGAGACGTCCTTCCTCCCCGCGAGCGGGGAGGATTGCACAGCTCCTAATTTCTGCTATTTCTGTCTCGACAGAAATTACGGAATTCGCCGTGCAGCTCTCTCCCGTCATGCAGCGCTACATTCTCCACTGGGGGGAGATGGGGACCCGCTGGGGCGTCAACCGCTCGGTGGCCCAGATCCACGCTCTGCTCTATCTGGCCGGACGGCCGATGCATGCCGAGGAGATCGCCGAAACGCTGGCGATCGCTCGGTCGAACGTCTCGAACAGCCTCAAGGAGCTACAGGGCTGGGGGCTGATCAGGCTCACCCACCTGACGGGCGACCGGCGCGACCACTTCGACGCCAAGGACGACCCCTGGGACATGCTGACCCTCATCGTCGAGGGCCGGAAGAAGCGCGAGATCGATCCGACGCTGGAGATGCTGGCCGCCTGCGTGGCGGAAGCCGAGGCCGATCCGTCCACCCCTTCGGGGGTCAAGGCGCGGCTGAAGGAGATGCAGGGTTTCATGAGCCGGCTGAACCGCTGGTACGAGCAGGTCCGCCAGATACCGCGGCCCACGCTGGTCAAGCTGATGGGCCTGGGCGCGAAGATCGCCGGCTTCATAGGCCGGTAGAAGGGGAGATGGGGCGATGGCGAGGGTTCTCGACGGTTTCGAAGCGGTCCACAGGCCGGCCGCCACCCCTCCCGGATTCATCCCGCTGGATTTCCGCAAGCTGCTCGGTCGTGACGCCTGGGCGCGGCTGCCCGCCGCCGTGCGGCATCGGTTCGGGGTGCACACGCACGACGTCGTCTATCGCGGGCGGATGGTCTTGAAGGCCTCGGTCTTCGGCTGGCTGGTGTCGCAGCTCTGCCGGCTGATCGGCACGCCGCTGGCGCCCTGGACCGGCGAGGATGTGCCGGTCGACGTCGACGTTCACCTCGACGGGCGCGGCGGGCTGGTCTGGGCCCGCACCTACGCTTATCCCGGCCGCGCGCCGGTGCTGGTCAGCTCGACCAAGCTGATGGACGCCAAGGGCGGTCTGCTGGAAGTCGTGCGCGGCGGCCTGGGCATGGCGCTGACCGCGACGGTCGAAGACGCCGCCCTGCACTTCCGCAGCCGCTGGTACTTTGTCGAGGTCGCCGGACTGCGGGTCCGCATCCCGGACCTGCTGACGCCCGGCCGCGCGCATGTCGTGCACCGCGATCTGGGTGGCGGCGCCTTCCGCTTCACCATGGACTTCCGTCACCCCTGGCTGGGCGAGACCCTGTTTCAGGACGGCGTGTTCAAAGACCCCGAGGAGTAAGAGCCATGACCGCGGTGCTGATCCTGCTGGTGTGCCAGGGGATTCTGGGGGCGATCGACACCCTGTGGCACCACGAGGCGACGGCCAGGCTGCCGGCCAGCCCCACGGCGCGGCAGGAACTGGTGCTGCATGGCCTGCGCGAGGGAATCTATGCCGTGATCTTCCTGACCCTGCCGTGGCTGCGGTGGGAGGGCTGGCTGGCCTGGGCGCTGGTCGCGCTGCTGGCGGTCGAGGTGGTGATCACCCTGCAGGACTTCTTGCTGGAGGACCGCACCCGCCGCCTGCCGCCGAGCGAGCGGGTGCTGCATACGGTGATGGCGATGAGCTACGGCGCGCTGCTGGTGCTGCTGGCGCCGCTGATCGTCCAATGGGCCGGACGGCCCGCCGGTTTCGCGTTCGAGAGCCACGGCGCGCTGTCGTGGATCGCCACAGGACTGGGGCTGGGCGTGCTGGCCTGGATGGTCCGCGACCTCGCCGCCGGTACGCGGGCGGCGGAGCGCAGCGTGGCGATGGCCAGCCCGAGCGGCCGCACAGTGCTGGTCACCGGCGCGACCGGCTTCATCGGCGCGGTGCTGATGGAACGCCTGCTGGCGCGCGGCGACCGGGTCGTGGCCCTGGCGCGGGACGACATCGCCGCCCGCCTGCGCTGGCCGTGCGCGATGATCGTGCGAAGCCTGGGCGATGTCCCCTCGGACATGAAAATCGACGCCATCGTCAACCTGGCCGGCGCGCCGGTCGTGGCGGGACCGTGGACGCAGGCGCGTCGGCGGGTGCTGCTGGGCAGCCGCCTGGAGGTGACCCGAGCCGTCAACGCCCTGGCGGCGCGGCTGGAGCGGCGGCCGTCGGTGATCGTCGGGGCCTCGGCGGTCGGGGTCTATGGCGACCGTGACGAGGAAGCCCTGGCGGAGGATGCGGGTGCGGGCGGCGGTTTCATGGCCGACCTGGTGCGAACCTGGGAGGTCGAGCAGGCGAAAGGCGTGGCCCAGCGGGTCTGCATACTGCGCTACGGCATGGTGTTCGACCGCGACAGCGGGCCGCTGGCGCTGATGGCGCTGCCCGCTCGCCTAGGGCTGGGCGCGGTGCTGGGCGGCGGACGGCAGTGGGCGCCGTGGATCCACCTGGAAGACGCTGTACGCCTGATCGAGACCGCGCTGGCCGACAGCCGCTACGACGGCCCGATCAATGCGGTCGCGCCCGACCGGATCACCCAAGGCGAGCTGACGCGGGCGCTGGCCTTCCGGTTCCGCACGCCGCAGTGGGTGCGCGTCCCGGCATGGCCGCTGCGCCTCATGCTCGGCGAGATGTCGGACCTGTTCCTGGCCAGTCAGCGCGTCGAGCCGCGCAAGCTTCAGGCGCTGGGCTTTGGCTGGACCCGGCCCGAGCTGCCGGACGTGTTCGAGGAACGCGCGGCCGAGTCCGTTGCGCCGAGGATCGGTCTCGCGGCCTGAGCTCAGTACGCCTGCGCCGCCTGGGCCAGCGCCTCGTCGGGGCAACGGGACATCGCCTCCCGCGCCTCCTCCAGCAGCCAGTCGCGCAGGGCGATGATGCGAGGCAGCTTCGGCGAGTCCGCGCGCCAGACGAAGCTGTAGTTGGCGTCGGCCTGGATCGCGCCCGGGATGGGCTTCACCAGCCGGCCGCTGACCAGGTCATGCTCGACCAGCCACTCGCGAACCAGCGCCAGGCCCAGCCCCTGCAGAGCCGCGTCCGTGATCACCGCCGAGTCGTCGAAACGGGGTCCGCGCGGCAGTTTCGGCGTCGGCAGGCCATGGCCCTCGAACCAGAGGTTCCAGGGATAGTCCTTGTGGTGCAGCAGCGGCACCTTGGCGATGTCCTCGGTCGTGCGGATCGGGTGACGCTGGAGGAAGGCCGGGCTGGCGACGACGTAGAAGCTCTCGGTGAACAGATCGACCCGCTCCACGCCCGGCCAGGGCCCGCGGCCGTGGCGGACCGCGGCGTCGACGCCGTCGGTGGTGAAGTTGGCCAGCTTCATGTCGACCTGAAGGTCGATGTCGCCGATCTCGGCCGGCATGCGGCTCATGCGATGGGTCAGCCAGCGACCGGCGAAGGCGTGGACGGTGCTGAGGACCAGCGGCGCGCCGCAGACCTCCTCCTTCAGCTCCGTCACGCCCGCCTGCATCAGGTTCAGCGCCTCTGAAACCTGCGCCGCCAGCTTCAGGGCGGCCGGCGTCGGCTTCATGTCGTTGCCGTCCCGGTTGAACAGGCGAGCGCCGAACTCCTCCTCCAGCCGACGAATCTGCTGACTGACGGCGCCGTGCGTGACCGCCAGTTCTTCCGCCGCGCGGCTGTAGCTGCGGTGGCGCGCGGCCGCCTCGAGGGCGCGCAGGGCGATGAATGGCGGCAGGCGGCTCATCCCGACATGTTAGCGCAGCTCACAACCTCACTCAAAAGGTATCGTTCGCGATCCGGCGTTCGCGGGACCATGTTCCTTCTCAGCAGCGCTGCCCGACCTTCCTCCCCGCACCAACGCCACCAAGGATAAGACCATGAAGACCCAGCTCATCACGCTGGCGGCAGGCCTGCTGCTGTCGACCGCCAGCGCCACCGCCGCCAACGCCACCCCCGCCTCCGACCAATGGGTCGCCGACGCCAGCGTCGCCCTGCAGGCCCGCGTCGCCGACGCCGGCCTCGCCGACGACGGCAAGGCCGTCGTGATCCGCATCAAGGCGGTCCGCGACTACAAGGACTATGCGCCGTCCGTGAAGGAGAGCAGCGGCTCGGCCGACTATGACCAGGCGGTCCGGAACGCGCTCAAGGGCGTCCGTCTGCCGGCGCCGCCCAACGAACTGAGCGGCCGCGCCGTAGCCTTCACCCTCGGCCAGCCCGTCGCCGGAGCCTCGGTCGCCGCGAACTGAGGGTGCGGCCGGGGGCGGGTCTGGACGCCCGCCCCCGGCTCTTCAGTTGCAATGGTAGGAATTTTTCGTACCATCTCGTCGGAGGCTCCCATGGCCAATGTCGAGAAGCTGAGCATCGCGCTCCCGCCGGAAATGGCCGGCAGTGTGCGAGACGCGGTTCAATCCGGCGAATACGCCACCGCCAGTGAAGTCATCCGGGAAGCCCTGCGCGACTGGAAACTCAAGCGCCGCATGGCCGCGCTTGAAGAGGATGAACTGCGACGCCTCGTACGCGAAGGCATCGAAAGCGGCCCCGGAATTCCGGCCGAACGCGTCTTCTTTCGTTTACGCGCCAAGTACGGCGCGATGGTGGACGAGGACGCGTGAGCGTCGAGTTCTCTCCGCTGGCTGGGCGGGATCTCGAGGAGATCGCGGATCACATCGCGAGAGACAGCCCGCGTCGGGCCTTGTCGTTCGTGGACGAGATCGAAGCGCTCTGTCGCTCCCTGGATCAGTCTCCTGCGCGGTACGAGGCCGCCGATCATGTGGCGGCGGGCCTTCGGCGGGCCGTACATGGCCGATATCTGATCTTCTACACGACGAAGGACCGCGACGTTCGGATCGAGCGGGTTCTGCACGGCGCACGCGAGATCAGGGACGACGATTTCGAACCTTAGGATCCGAGCAGCCCATCGAACGAAAAAGGCCCGGGGCTTTCGCTCCGGGCCTTCGTCGTTTCAGGCTGCGACCGGGCTCAGCCCAGGGCGGCCATCAGTTCCGGGATAGCGGCCTTGTAGTCCGCCACCAGGCCGTAGTCGGCGACCTGGAAGATCGGGGCGTCGGCGTCCTTGTTGATCGCGACGATGACCTTCGAGTCCTTCATGCCGGCGAGGTGCTGGATGGCGCCCGAGATGCCGACGGCGATGTAGAGCTCCGGAGCGACGACCTTGCCGGTCTGGCCGACCTGGTAGTCGTTCGGGGCGTAGCCGGCGTCCACGGCGGCGCGAGAGGCGCCGACAGCGGCGCCCAGCTTGTCGGCCAGGGGCTCGATGACCTTCGAGAACTCTTCGGCCGAACCCAGGGCGCGACCGCCGGAGACCACGATCTTGGCCGCCGTCAGTTCCGGACGGTCAGACTTCACCATCTCTTCCGAGATGAACTTCACGCCCGAGGCCGAGGCCGCGGCCGTCTTCTCGACGGAGGCCGAGCCGCTGTCGCCGGCCGGCTTGAAGGCGGTCGGACGAACGGTCAGGACCTTGGTCTTGTCCGAGGTCTGGACGGTCTCCAGCGCGTTGCCGGCGTAGATCGGGCGCACGAAGGTGTCGGCCGACACGACTTCGATGACGTCCGAGATCGGCGAGGCGTCGAGCTTGGCCGCGACGCGCGGGGCGAAGTTCTTGCCCGAGGCGGTGGCCGGAACCAGGATCGCGTCATAGTTGCCCGCCAGGCCGGCGATGGTGTCGGCGACGGCTTCGGCGATGCCGTGACCGACGTCCGCGCCTTCGGCCAGGATGACCTTGCGCACGCCGTCGATCTTGGCGGCCGCGGCGGCCACGGCGTCGGCGCCCTGGCCCAGGACCAGCACGTCGACATCGGCCGACAGCGCCTTGGCGGCGGTGACGGTCTTGTTGGTGGTGTCGCGCAGGTGCGCGTTGTCGTTATCGGCGACGACGAGAACGGCCATTACAGCACCCCCGCTTCAGACTTGAGCTTGGCCACCAGTTCGGCGGCGTTTTCGACCTTCACGCCGGCCGAGCGCTTCGCGGGCTCGGTGACCTTCAGGACCTTGAGGCGGGGCGCGACGTCGACGCCGTAGTCGCCGGCGGTCTTGGTCGCGATTTCCTTCTTCTTCGCCTTCATGATGTTCGGCAGCGAAGCGTAGCGCGGCTCGTTGAGGCGCAGGTCGGCGGTGATCACCGCCGGCAGGTTGACCTCGACGGTCTGCAGGCCGCCGTCGACTTCACGGGTCACGGTGGCCTTGTCGCCGGCGACCTCGATCTTGCTGGCGAAGGTGGCCTGCGGCCAGCCGATCAGCTGCGACAGCATCTGGCCGACGGCGTTGTTGTCGCCGTCGATGGCCTGCTTGCCCAGCAGGATCAGGTTGGGCTGTTCCTCGTCGGCCACGGCCTTCAGCAGCTTGGCGACGCCGAGGGGCTCGACGTCCGAGTCCGACTGGATCAGGATGCCGCGGTCGCCGCCCATGGCCAGCGCCGTGCGGATGGTTTCCTGAGCCTGGGCCGGGCCGATCGACACGATCACGACCTCGGTGGCGACGCCCTTCTCCTTGAGACGGACGGCTTCCTCGACCGCGATCTCGCAGAAGGGGTTCATGGCCATCTTCACGTTGGCCAGATCAACGCCCGACTGATCGGTCTTAACCCGAGCCTTGATGTTCGCGTCTATCACCCGTTTGACCGGGACCAGTACCTTCATGGGTTTCTTCTCGCCCGTGTTGCGTTGCGAAAAATCTTGCGCGAACAGGCTGATACCGACTCTCGCGCGCAATGCAAGTTTCCCTCGAGGTCAATCGGACGCGTCGAATTTGCCCGGCGACCCGCGCTAGGCTCGGACATGCCTTTGAGGTACAGGGCCGAGCATGAACCGGACGATCGACCGCCTGAAACTGATCTTCCTCGGCGTTTTCGCCGTGGGCTGCGTGGCCCTTTGGGCCTTCCAGATCTTCTTCGTCATGCCGGCGAAGAAGTGTGACGCCCAGGGGCAATGGTGGGACAGCGCCACGCGCATCTGCGCGCGCCCGATCTATATCCCTGATCTGACCGGCCGCCCGGAGGGCATGAGCCGCAAGGAATGGTCGGACAAGAAGGCGGCCGAGAAGGCGGCCGAGGACCGCGAGGGCTTCACGGCCAGGCGCGCGCCGGAAACGGCCACGCCCGCCGCCGAGGCTCCGGCGGCCAAATAGCCTAGCGGTTTCCGCCCGGAACCCAGAGCACGTCGCCCGCGCCCTTTTCGTTGGCCCAGCGGGCGGCGACGAACAGCAGGTCCGACAGCCGGTTGAGGAACTTCACCGCCTCGGCGCTGACCGGTTCGTCCGGTTCGTCCGCCAGGGCGACCGACAGACGCTCGGCGCGGCGGCAGACCGTCCGGCCCAGATGCAGCGCCGCCGCGGCCGGCGTGCCGCCCGGCAGCACGAACGAGGTCAGGGGCGAAAGCTCGGCGTTCAGCAGGTCGATCTCCTGCTCCAACCGCTCGACCTGCGAGGCCAGGATCCGCAGCGGCTCCCACTCGAGCTTCTTGCCGCGGTCCGGTGTGGCCAGGTCGGCGCCGAGATCGAACAGGTCGTTCTGCGCTCGGGCCAGAATGCCGTCGAGGACGGCGTCCTCCCTGGTATGCAGACGGGCCAGGCCCAGGCAGCTGTTGGTCTCGTCGACCGTGCCGTAGGCCTCGACCCGCAGGCTGGCCTTCGACACCGGCTCGCCGGTCGACAGGCGGGTCGTGCCCTTGTCTCCGGTGCGCGTGTAGATGCGGTTGAGGGTGACCATCAGCCCCTCGACCGCCACCAGAAGGCCGCCACCAGAATCACGATGGCGACGAACTGCAGCACGACTCGCAGGCGCATCAGCTTGTTCGAATAGCTGCGCCCGAACTCGCCGCCCCGGTAGAGGGCGAAGAGGCCAAACGCGAGCGTGATCAGAACCGCGCCGAGGGCGACGGGAATGAGAATGTCGAAGAGCCTGTCCATCGGCTGGACCTTAGCGCTGGGCCCGATGCCGCGCCATGTCTGATTGCACCGGTCGCCCGGCGGCGCTCGCCGAGTGCGTTCAGTGAGCCGAAATGTCGCAGAAGCGCGCTGTATCGCCTTTCCGACACCGGTTTCTAACCGAATTTAGGTCACAGAATGGGGAATGATGACCCTTGATCGCTATCACCGGTAGGTGTAACGGCACGTTCCATCGCTCGCTGAGCATGTTCAATGAACACGGTCAAACCTCCCCGCTGATCGTGTCCTGGCTTTTGGCGGAGAGAGACACGGAGCACTTTATGGGTGCATTCACAGGCGCTGTCGCAAATTCAGCGACCAGCCGCGAAGAAACCCTCGCCGAGGTTCGGCAGTTGATTGAAGATCTGCGAGACGCCGCGCAAGACGGCCGCGATCTTGCACGGCGTTACGCTGACGTCCTGACCAAGGTCGTCGAAGAGTACTGCGTTGAATTCGAGAAGCGCGCCGAACTGGCGCTGGCCCGTTTGGAGGCGGACCAATGAATCACATTCCCATGCGTATGCACGCGCCGGCGATCCGGCCCCAGAAGCTGACCCGCCGCGCCCTGGCCAAGCAGCAGACCCGTGAGAAGGTCCTTCAGGCCGCTCGCGATCTGTTCGTCGAGCGCGGCTACGAAGGTGCCACGATCCGGGACATCGCTCGCGCCGCGGGCATGTCGACCGGCGCGGTGTTCGCCAGCTTCGCGGACAAGAACGAACTGTTCGACGCGATCCTCAACGACGAGTTCACCGGCCTGCGCGAACCGATGCAGGACGCCGTCGTCGGCTCGACCACCGCCCGCGAGGCCCTGGTCGGCATGTTCGGCGCGGCCTACCGCGCCCACGGCACCCAGCTGCCGCTGATTCAGGCCGCGCTGGCCGCGTCCTGGACCCGCACGCCGGAAGCCGAGCGCCTGCGTCGCGAAACCATGCGCCCGATCCGCGCCCTGGTCCTTGAGACCCTGGAGCGGGCGGTCGAGCGCGGCGAACTGACGCAGCGCTTCGATCTTCGTCTGGTCGCAGACATGCTGTGGGACATCTACCTCGCCGGCTATCGCCCGGCGGCGTTCGAAGGTCTCTCGGTCGAGAACCAGACCGACAAACTGGCTGAACGGATCGATGTGATCCTGACGGCGATCAAGGCCTGAGGCTGATGCCGCGTCCCCTGGGGAGAGGGACGCGGCGTCACCCGGGCTTGGGGGGCTGAGATTGGGCGTTCGCGAAACGCAGAAGCTGGAGACGCGCCGCAAGGTGCTCGAATCGGCGCGCGATCTCTTCAATGAGATCGGCTACGAGGAGACGACGATCCGCGCTGTCGCGGAGCGTGCCGGTGTTTCCGTGGGCAGCGTCTTCACCACCTTCGCCTCGAAAGCCGACGTCCTCAGCCAGGTCATGGACGACCGGGTCGAGGCGCTGCACAGCGAACTGGAACATGTGGCCCGCCACATGCGGGGTTCGGTCGTCGACCGGCTCTGCTCGCTGTTCGCCATTCACTACGACTTCGAGTGTCGGCGGGTGCGGCTGTTCCTGGCCCACATCGCCGCCTCCTACAGCCCCAGCCTCGAACCGACCACGGTGCCCTACGGCCGCAATCCGCAGTTCAAGGCGATGATCCTCGACATGCTGGAGGACGGCCAGGCCCGGGGCGAGGTCCGCGCCGACTGCGACCTGGACCTGGTGCTCGACACCCTGATGGCGGCCTACGCCTGGAACTATCGCCTGGCCGCCAGCCGCCAGGCGGACGCCGCGGCGATGACCGACCTCATGGAGCGGCAGATCCGCCTGCTCTTCGACGGGCTGAAAGCCTAAAGCGCGGCAGGCGGAAGTGTACGCGGTTCCGCCGCCCGAACGCGCTCTGAACCCAGGAATCCAGAGCACGCTGATCCGGTCGGATGATTCCATCTGAACCGGGCGTGCTCTAGACCCAGTCCATGGCCCGGACTTCGGCCGCGTAGGCGCGGCTGACGGGCGCCTCCAGGCCGCCCGCCAGCAGCAGGTCGCCGCGTCCGCGACTCCAGCGCGCCTCCTCGACCGCCGAGCGCGCCACCCACCACGATCGGTGCACCCGCACGCCGTCCATGCCCTCCAGCGCCGCCAGGGCGTCGGTGAAACGCATCAGCGTCAGCGTGTCGCCCGCGTCGGTGTGGATGCGCAGGTAGTGGTCCTCGGCCTGCACCGCGATCAGCCGGGCCCGAGCCTGGCGGGGCGGCAGCTTCTCGCGCAGGCCGGGCGGCGCGACGCCCTCCGGCGCGGGCGCGCGTCGCTGGACTTCGCGTCGGGCCAGCCAGGCGATGGCGACCAGCGCGGCGCAGACCAGCACCACCTGCAGGTAGAGGATCGCCAGCCAGTGCGGGATCAGGCGGCCGCCATACAGCACCTTCTGGGTCGCCAGCACGATCACAGTCGCGGGCACGGCCATCAGGAAGGTCAGCGCGACGGCTCTCGCCCACGGACGCCGCGCCAGCGCCGGAACCCCGTCCAGCCAGGGCTCGATCAGGCCGCCGCAGGCGCCGCCGGCGACGAGCACGAAGACCCAGTAGATGAAGCGGCGCGGCAGATCGATGCGGTCGCTGTCGAACGCCCCGATCAGCGCCAGGAAGGCCCCGATCACCGCCAGCGCCGACAGCTCGGCCAGGCTCAGCCGGCCGATGAGCGGGCGGGCGAACAGGGCGACGAGCGATGAGGGCGGGCTCTCCTTCATTGGGGTGATGAAGACCGAGTCAGCGGCTCGCGCCAAGCCCCGTCTCCATTCACGAAGCCGGCGGCCCCAACCGCGAAGGCGGCGTTGCGGAGCCAGGCCGGGACTGGGACCGGACGGGCATCCACCCGTCCTCGCGAGCTCGTCATCCATGCCCATTGCCCTCTCCCGCTCCGCCCAGGCTCTGGCCGCCTTCCTGGCGGTCGCGGTCGGCCTGTTCTCGCTGCGCTACCTGCTGCCGGAGGTTCCGATCGCCGCGCCAGACGTGGTGGCCAATCCCTTCGCGGGGATGGCGCTGCCGATCCATGCGGGACTGGGCGCCATGGCGCTGATCCTGGGGCCGTTCCAGTTCATTCGCCGCCGCGACGGACGCCGGGGCCGCTGGCATCGCGTGACAGGCGCGCTCTACATGGGCGCCTGCCTGTTGTCGGCGCCGGCCGGCCTGCTGCTGGCGCTAGGCTCGACGAAGGGACCGATCGCGACGGCCGGGTTCGGCCTGCTGGCGGTGGCCTGGTTCTGGACCACCTCGCTGGGGCTGCGCGCCGTGCTGGCCGGACGTTACGCCGAGCACGGGCGGTGGATGGCGCGCAGCTTCGCCCTGACCTTCGCGGCCGTGACGCTGCGCCTCTACATGCCGCTCGGGGCGTTCCTGCCCGTGGACGGCGAGGACGCCTATCGCGCCATCGCCTTCCTGTGCTGGGTCCCCAACCTGCTCATGGTCGAGCTGTGGCTCAGTTCGCGTCCTCGAGCAGCCGCCGGGCGATGACCTGCGCCTGGATCTCGCCGGCGCCCTCGAAGATGTTGAGGATGCGGGCGTCGGCCAGCACGCGGCTGACCTCGTATTCCATCGCGAAACCGTTGCCGCCGTGGATCTGCAGGGCGTTGTCGGCGGCGGCCCAGGCGACCCGCGCGGCGATCAGCTTGGCCATCCCGGCCTCGAGGTCGCAGCGCTTGTCCTCGTCCTTCTGGCGGGCGGCGTAATAGGTCAGCTGGCGGACGCCCATGATCTCGGCCGCCATGATCGCCAGCTTGTTGGCGACACGCGGGAAACCGAAGATCGGGCCGCCGAACTGCTTGCGGTCGAGGGCGTAATTCAGGCCCAGCTCCAGCCCGCGCTGGGCCACGCCGATGGCGCGGGCGGCGGTCTGGATGCGGGCGCTCTCGAAAGTCGCCATCAGCTGCTTGAAGCCCTGGCCCTCGACACCGCCGAGCAGGTTCTCGGCCGGCACGGTGAAGCCGTCGAAGCCGATCTCGTATTCCTTCATGCCGCGATAGCCGATGACGCCGATCTCA
>JBIICO010000265.1:0-4463 GCA_044238855.1 Caulobacter sp. | reverse complement strand
CCAGCGTGGTCAGTCCGATGCAGAGAAGTCCCTGGCCCATGTTTCCCCTCGTTCGTGCTTGTTGATTTGTACCCATCAAGCGATAAGCTAGTCAAAGCTATCTTTTTGAGGGGCACACGGATGACCTGGACGAACAGCAAGAACAAGGCGCTCTCCGAGCGCGCTCAGGCCGTCATCCCGATGGGCATGTACGGTCACCAGTCCGTGCTCCTGCTCCCCGACGACTATCCGCAGTTCTTCGGCCGCGCCGAAGGCGCCTACCTCTGGGACGTCGACGGCAACAAGTACATCGACTTCCTGTGCGGCTACGGACCCAACCTGTTCGGCTACGGCGACAAGGAGATCGACGATTCCTACGCCGCCCGCATGCGTGAGGGCGACACCATGACCGGCCCCGGCGAGGCGATGGTCGAGTTGGCCGAGGCGATGGTGGCGCAGGTCGACCACGCCGACTGGGCCATGTTCTGCAAGAACGGCACCGACGCCACGACCATGGCGATGATGATCGCCCGCAATCACACCGGGAAGAAGACGATCGTCCTGGCCCGCGGGGCCTATCACGGGGCCGCGCCCTGGTGCACGCCGCTCAAGAAGGGCGTCACCCCTTCGGACCGCGCCAACCAGGTGTTCTACGACTACAACGACGTCGAGAGCCTGGAAGCGGCCGTGCGCGAGGCGGGCGACGACCTCGCGGCGATCTTCGCCTCCCCCATCAAGCACGACACCTTCGTCGACCAGGAACTGCCGAACGCGGCCTACGCCAGACGCGCGCGTGAGCTGTGCGACGAGCACGGCGCCCTGCTGATCGTCGACGACGTCCGCGCCGGCTTCCGCCTGGCGCGTGACAGCAGCTGGTCGCTGGTCGGCGTAAAGCCGGACCTGTCCAGCTGGGGCAAGGCGATCGCCAACGGCCACCCGATCTCGGCTCTGCTCGGCGCCGACAAGGCCCGCATGGCGGCCGCGACCATCTACGCGACCGGCTCGTTCTGGTTCTCGGCCGCGCCGATGGCGGCGGCCCTGACGACCCTGAAGCGGATCCGCGAGACCGACTATCTGGAGCGCACCCAGCGGCTGGGCCAACGCCTCCGCGACGGCCTTGACGAAAGCGCCGCCCGCAACGGCTTCGCCCTGCGCCAGACCGGCCCGGCCGAACTGCCGCTGATCATGGTCGACGACGATCCGACCCTGGCCAAGGGCTACTTCTGGAACCAGGCGCTGATGAAGCGCGGCGTCTACTTCCACCCCTGGCACAACATGTTCATCTGCGCGGCGATGACCGACGCGGACATCGACCTTACGGTCGAGGCCGCCGACGACGCGTTCAAGCTGCTCAAGGCCGCGGGTCCGCTGGAACCGCCGGCCAAGCTCGCCTTCATGAACAGCATGCTGGAGAGCTGAGCCTCTCCGCCATGACAAGAGCGCGCCGGGCTTTCGCCTGACGCGCTCCAAAGCTTGGAGGCCCGAGCTGTCCAGGGCCTCCGGGGTCGGGGAAAAACCGCCGCCGTCAGATGACGGCGGCGGTGACCTCGATTTCCACCTTCGCCCGGGGATCGGGCATCTGGGCGATGATCATCGTCTGGGCCGGACGCACCTCGCCGAACTTTTCCTGCAGGAACGGGATGATCGCCGGCAGGTCCGAGCGGTCGGACACGAAGATCCGCACATGCGCGACCTGGGCCAGCGACGAGCCCGCCTCGGCCAACGCCTTCTCGATGATGACGAACGCATTGGCGACCTGGGCCGGGAAGTCCTCGGGCAGCTCGCGCGTCACCGGGTCGACGCCCATGGTGCCGGACATGAACACCCAGCCATTGTGCACGACCGCGCGCGAGTAGGCCGCGATCGCCTCCATGGGCGATCCGGAGCTGATGGTTCTACGCATGTGAGGATACTCCAGGGAAGCGTCAGGCGGTCTTTCCACCGCCGCGGACGAAGAACAGCATCGCCAGGCCCGCCCCCATCATCACCACGATGGGGATGAAGCCGGCCGGCTGGCTGTGGAAGCCGCGGGTGAACAGGTCGATCAGCAGCGGGCCGACCCACATCGTCGCCGTCTGCGACAGGGCGAACAGGCCGAAGAAGGCGCCGGCCTCTTCCGGCGGCGTCAGGCGGGCCATCAGGGTCCGCGACGAGGCCCAGGAGGCCGTGCCGAACAGCGACACCACGATGGCGGCGGCGAGATAGACCACTTCCGGCGCGCCCGTGAACATCGGTCCGTCCCAGATCTTCGCCGCCGGATCGACCTTCCAGAAGTAGAGCAGCGTCGTCGGCGTCATGCCCAACTGGACGACCAGCGCCGCCAGGGTGACGCCGATCTCGATCTTGAACGCCTCGCGCGGGCCCAGCAGGCGGTCCATCCAGCCGCCCATCACGCCGCCGAAGATGCCGGCCAGCGTCGAGGCCAGGCCCAGGACCAGCAGCTCCATCGCACCCCAGCCCATGACGCCGGCCGCGTAGACGCCGCCGAAGATCAGCAGGGCCATCTTGCCGTCGATGTAGAGCATGCGGGCGATCAGGTAGACGACCACGTCCTTCGGCGCGCGGGCGCCCCGGAACACCGAGACGAGGTGAGCGACGCCCGCCTTCAGGGCCGCGCCGAAGCGCATCCCCGTCTTCTCGCCGTCCCGGGAGAACAGGAACAGCGGCAGCGCGCCCAGGGCGAAGACCACGGCGACGATGGGGCCGACGATACGATCGGGCTGGTGGGTCGCCTTGTCGATGCCGAACATCGGCGTGGCCGGCATGACCAGGCAGAACAGCACGCCCAGCAGCAGCACGATCGACGTCGCGTTGCCCAGCGACAGCGCCCAGCCGGAAGCAGCGGGCTGCTCGTGCGGCTTCGCCGCGCTCATCAGCATGGCGTTGTAGAAGACGTCGCCATAGGACAGCAGCACCGAGATCGCGGTCAGCACCGCCAGGGTGGCGATCACGCCCATGCCGGGCGTCCCGGCCGGGGTCGCGAACCAGAGGGCGGCGATGAGCGGCGCGGCCAGCGCCGTCAGCGCCAGCAACCAGGGTTTGCGGGCGCCCATCTGGTCCACCGCCGCGCCCAGGATCGGCGCGGTGAAGGCGACCAGCAGGCTGGAAATCAGGCTGTAGGCGGCGACGAACGACTGGCCCTTCACCGGATCGCCGACCACCGCGGTGGCGAAGTACGGGATGAAGACGTAGGTGCCGACCAGGATGATGTAGGGATCGCGGGCGCCCTGATAGAGGGACCAGCCCCAGGCGCCGCGGGACATGCGCCCGCCTTCGGTACTCATGGAATCAGGCCTTCTCGGTCAGCAGGGTTTCGCCGCAGATGAAGCCCCAGGTCAGGCAGGGGCCGATGGTGGTGCCGGTCCCGACGGCGCGGGTGCCGAACGGGTTGGCCATGACGTTGCCGGCGGCGAACAGGCCGGCGATGGCCGAGCCGTCCTCGCGCAGCACCCGCCCCCTGGCGTCGGTGCGCGGGCCGCCCTTGGTGCCCATCAGCGAGACGTTGAACGGCATGGCCGCGAACGGCGGCCGGGCGACGGCGCCCAGCGAGCCGCGCTTGCCGGAGACCAGGCGGTCGAAGCCGCTCTGGCCACGGCCGAACTCGGCGTCGACGCCCTCGGCGTCATGGCGGTTGAAGCGGGTCACGGTCTCGGCCAGCGCCAGCGGCGGCACGCCGATCTTCGCGGCCAGCGCCTCGATGGTCGGCGCCTTGACCAGCCAGCCGCGCTTGTTGCGGGCGAAGGTGGTCACGACGGGCATATTGTCCAGGAACTCGCCGTCGGCGATCACCCAGGCCGGCAGGCGCAGCGGGCGCCCTGTCTGGGGATCGCGCTCCAGCAGCTTTTCGCCGAAGTTGAAGTCGTACTCGTTGCCGAACCGGCGGCCGGTCGCATCGACAACGATGGCGTGGCGCGCGGCCTGGAAGCGAAGCGGCATGCCGTGGACCTTGCCCTCGTACCGCGTCGGCAGCGCGCCCGCGACGTTCATCTGGTCCATCCGCGCCAGCCGCGCCCCGACTGCCTCGGCCATCCGCTGGCCGTCGCCTGTGTTGGTGTCCGGACTGCAGACGAAGTCGCGGTCGGTCGGGAAGTGACGTGCGTAGCGCTCGAGGTCCCACTCGAAACCGCCGGTCGCCAGGACCACGCCCCGCGCCGCCCGGACCTGCAGCCAACGGCCGCCGACGTCGGCCAGCGCGCCGGTGACGCCGCCGTCCGGCCCCACCGTGAGTTCGATCACCGGTACGCCCGGCCGGATGTCGCAGCCGGCGTCCAGGCAACCGCGCAGCAGGCCGGCGACCAGCGCGCTGCCCTGAGTGACCAGTCCCCTCGCCTTCCGGCCGAGGATTTTCAAACCATTACGAGCATAAGCTCGCACCGGGCGATGGATGAAGTCGGCCCAGATCATCTCCTCGTAGGTGAGGTCGTGCGGCTGGGTGGACTTCCGGATGCGGCGCGCGAAGGGCCCGGCGACGGACTTCTTCAGCG
>JBIICO010000069.1:0-15119 GCA_044238855.1 Caulobacter sp. | reverse complement strand
CATGCCTTCGGGCACGACGATGCGGGCGGTCCAGGTCTGGCGCACGCCCGGGCTGTCCTGGGTCGGGATCCAGCTGCGGTTCAGGATCGCCTGACCCTGGCTGTAGAGGAAAGGTCTGGTCTTGCCCGCCGTCAGCTCCGGCGGCAGCCATTGCAGCGCCAGCGCGCCCTTGGACGAACTGTAGGTGACCACGACCCGCCTGGCGCCGTTCAGCGTCACGGTCAGCGGCGCGCCCTTGTCGCCGTCCTTCGCGCCCAGCGTGAAGGGCAGAGCCTTGCCCTTGCCGTCGGTAACCTTCGTCACGGCCAGGTCGAGGGCGTCGAGAACGATCTCCCTGGCCCCCGGCGCCGCCAGCACGTCCAGCGCGGCTGTGCCGCGCATCGTCTGGCTGTCGAAGTCCGCGACGAGGTCCAGGTCGACGTTGGTGACCCGCGCCTCGCGCGGCCGGGCGTACGTCTGGTCGTCGACGGAATCGGCGGTGGTCATGATCGGCGCCACCTCGCGCGGAGCGGCGAGGGCGACGGCCGGAACGACGGCGGTGAGAGCGCTGGCGAGCAGCAGCGCACGGACGAAGGATTTCATGTCTGCCGGTTTCCCTGCGGAAGAGCTTTCCTCGTCCATGCGCCAGCCTCGCGCGGGCCGCAAGCGGTGAGTGCTATACTATAACATCGCTCGCTGAGCCGAAGCCGCTACTCCTCCACGAACCAGAGCCGGCCGATCCGCCCTGTCGCCTTGTCCTTGCGCCAGTGGGCGCGCAGGCCGCCGGGCTGCTCGCGCCGGAACTTCAGGATGGCGCCGAAGTCCAGGATGCGCGCCTTCGTCGAGGGCTGGCGGGGCTGGGCGGAGGCCGCGGGCCGGTCGCGGTCGAGGTTCTTCTTGATCATTCTCTCGTCTCCTTGCCGCCGCGTCGGGCGGGGAGCGAGCAGGGACGACCCTACGCGCGCCCGGCGCCGGCCGGTGCGGTCTGTCTTTCCTGCCGCGAAACCGGAGCTCCGCAGCGGCTGTTGTCGGCGTCCATGAGTGCACGTCGGTTGACGTTCGCGTGCTGCGAACAATCTGAATTTGTGCTGTAAAATCAGTACGTCAAGGAGTTTCCGTGAAACACCATATAAGTCCGTATGCGGACTTTCAGAAATAAGGGTTTGCGGCCGCTCGGCCGCGGAATGGCCGTGACGTTTCGTCCCGTGAATCGCCGCCGGCGCACCGGAAACTCGCAATCCTCACGTGGGCGTCCTATCTACGCGCCCTCATGACCGATACCCCGACCCTTCCCGCCGACGATCTCGTCGCCGCCTTCCAGATCGAAGGCTGGCCCGTGCGCGGGCGCATCGTGCGCCTCGGCGCCGCCGTGAACGAGATCCTGACCCGCCACGACTATCCGCCGGCGGTCGCCAACCTGCTGGGCGAAGCCTGCGCGCTCGCCGGCCTCGTGGGCTCCAGCCTCAAGTTCGACGGTCGCCTGATCGTCCAGGCCCAGGGCGACGGTCCGGTGGCCTATGTCGTCGTCGACTACGACACCGAAGGCAGCCTGCGCGGCTACTGCCGGTTCGACGCCGAGCGGCTCGACGCCCTGCTGGCCGAGACCCCCCGTCCGGGCGCCAAGGCGCTGCTCGGCCAGGGCGTCTTCATCATGACCGTCGACCAGGGCGCGGACATGGACCGCTATCAGGGCGTCACCTCCATCGAGGGTGAGACCCTGGCCCTGTGCGCCGAGGAATACTTCGCCCAGTCGGAGCAGACCCCGACCCGCATCCGCCTGGCCGTCGGCCAGGTCGACGAGGGCGAGGGGCCGCTTTGGCGCGCCGGCGGCCTGCTGATCCAGAACATCGCTTCGGACGAAACCCGCGGCTCGACCGAGGACACCTGGATCCGCGCCCAGGCGCTGTTCGACACAACGCGCGAGGACGAACTGCTCGACCCGACATTGTCGTCGGAGACGCTGCTGTGGCGCCTGTTCAACGAGGACGGCGTACGCGTCTTCGAGCCGAAAGCGCTGCAGGCCTTCTGCCGCTGCTCGGAAGAACGGATCGTCACCGTCCTGACCAGCTTCAGCGACGAAGAGCGGGCCGAGATGGTCGAGGACGATGGCAAGATCCGCGTCACCTGCGAATACTGCTCGCGCGTCTACGCGATGACGCCGCCTGCGACTGTCTAGGTCTCGCGCGGTTTGAGGTGCGGGCCCTCGGGCTCCGCGTCGCCTTCCAGAGCCGGCGCGACCACCGCGATGACAGCGTCGGCCAGCCGGTCGGTCGCGCGCTGGGCGTAGCCGCCGGACGCCTGCCAGTAGAGCCAGCTGGAGGCGTTCAGGAAGAAGGCGTTCAGAGCGACATCATAGAGCGCCGCGTCCGACCAGCCCGAGCCCAGCGCCCGCAGGCGGGCGGCGAACACCTTGGCCATCCCGTCGGCATGCTCGTGCGCCACCGCGTTCAGCCGGGCGTAGTGCTGGACCGCGTCGAAAAGCGCGAAGTCGAAGCCGATCTTCAGCTCATGCGCCTTGATGGCCAGTATCCAGGCCCGCAAGTCGCCGCGCCAGTCGCCCGCCGGGCCGGGCAGGGTGAGGGTGAAGGCGCGCAGGGCGGTGAGCTTCTCCTCGTAGAGCGCCAGGATCACCGCCTCCTTGTTCGGGAAGTAGTGATAGAGCGACCCGACCGCGACGCCGGCTTCGGCCGCGAAGGCGACGGTGGTGGCGGCTTCCGAGCCGTCGCGCCGCAGCACGACATGAGCCGCCTCCAGGATGCGGGCGATGCTGCGCCGACCGCGGGCCTGCACCGGCGCGTTGCGCGGCGCCAGGTCGCCCGTCGGCCGCATCGCCCGCTTCGGCATCAGAACGACCCGCGCGCGGCGGCGGCCGAGACCGCGCGGTACAGAGCGTAGTCCTCGAGGTACTGGCGTTCCTCGCCGCTGGCCGCGGCCCAGGCCGACAGCTTCACCACGACGACGTCGTTCTTTGGATCGACGTAGATGTTCTGGCCATAGATGCCGATCGCCATGAACGCGCCGTCGCCTCCGGGTGCGAGCCACCATTGGTAGCCGTAGCCGAACGGCGAGCCGGTGCGAAGCTTGCCGTACTGAACCTGCGGCCGGTTGGGGCGCGTCGCCTCGGCCACCCAGGCGGCCGGCACGACCTGCCGGTCGCCGACCTTGCCGCCGCGCGCGAACAGCAGCCCGAACCGGCCGTAGTCGCGCAGGGTCGACAGGATGCCGCCAGCCGCCAGTTCGCGGCCCGCCGAGCCCGGTGCGTCGAGCAGCCAGCGCGCCTCGCCCTCCGCGCCCATCGGTGTCCACAGCCGGCGGGACAGATAATCCGACAACGGCTCACCGGTCGCCCTGGCCACCAGCGCGCCGAGGATCTCGGTGTCGGCGCTGGCGTAGTTGAACGCCTCGCCGGGCTTCCGCGCCGCCGTGAAACCGCGTGAGAAGTCGTAGAGGCCGCCCTCATTGCGGTTGTAGACGCCGATGAAGCGGCCGATGCCGGAGGCGCCGTCGGCGTAAGTCTCGCTGAAGCTGGTGCCCGACGACATCTCCAGCACGTCCTGGATGGTCGCGGCCTCGTAGGCGCCGCCCTTCACCTCGGGCAGGTAGTCGATGACCTTGTCCTTCACGGACCGGATCCTGCCGTCCTCGATCGCCAGACCGACGAGGGTCGAGACGATCGACTTGCCCATCGAGAACGAGATGAAGCGGGTCCGGGCGTCCGCGCCGGGCGCATAACGCTCGTAGACGACCTTGTCGCCCTTCAGCACCAGCAGGCCCACGGCGCCGCCGTCGGCCATGAACTGGACGGCGTCACGCGGTTTGCCGCCGAACTCGTAGGTCGGCGTCCAGGGCCTGGCCGAAGGCGTCAGCGGCAGGGCGGGACCCGCCGCGCGGACGCGGCGGCTGGGGAACAGCTCCTCGGCGTTCTGGAACGCCGCCTGGTTCCAAGGCGGCGCCAGCCAGTTGGCGCGCCCGCCGACATCCGCTGTCTGCGCCGTCGCCGAGCCGCCGAGCAAACAAACCGCCGCCAGCGCTGCCAATCCCGTCCTGAACATGACCCACCTCCAAATTATGAATTCGAATTCAAGTTCGAATCCTTTGAGGCGTTTGTCGAGTCCCGCCGGCTTGCGCCCCGCCGATGAGGGTTCGATATGCGGGACCATGACCTCAGCCACCCATCCCCTCGACCGCGCGGTCTGGAACGCGCTGACCGGCCCGCAGGCCGACAGGGCGCTGGGTGGCGCCCGGGCCTGGCGGCTGGACCCGCGCCATGGCCTGTTCGCGGCTGCGGCGGACCGTTCTGACGAAAGCCTGGCGGCTCTGGCGGCGCTGGTCCGGGACCACGGCGACGCGGCCTGGTTCGAGCCGGGCGAGCCGCCGGTGCTGGACGGCGTCACGATCGCCCGCAGCGCGGTCTGCCTGCAGATGACGGCCGAACGACCGGTGGAGGCGGGCTCCGCGCCTTCGTTCGAGATCATCGACCTGACCGACGCCGACGCGCCGGACATGCTGGCCCTGGCGACGCTGACCGAGCCGGGCCCGTTCTTCTCGCGCACCCACCGGCTGGGCGATTTCGTCGGCGTGCGCGAGGACGGGGTCCTGATCGCCATGGCCGGCGAGCGGCTGCGGCCGCGCGGCTTCACCGAGGTCAGCGCTGTCTGCACGCGGCCGGAGCAGCGGGGCCGGGGGCTAGCCGGCGCGCTGATGCGGGTCGTCGCCCGCCGCATCCAGGCGCGCGGCGATACGCCGTTCCTCCACAGCTACGCCACCAACGCCGGCGCCATCGGCCTGTACGAGCACCTCGGCTTCGCCACGCGCCGCGAGGTGACCGTGGCCTTCCTGACGCGAGCCTAGTTCACCCGCCGAGTCGCGTCCGGCAGGTGCAGGGAGAATTCGGGGATCTCGACGTCGAAGCCTTCGCCGCTCTCGGAGACCATCTGGTAGGTCCCGCGCATGGCGCCCGACGACGTCGGCAGGGGGCAGCCGGACTGATAGCGGAAGGCCTCGCCGCCCTTGAGCCGCGGCTGTTCGCCCACCACGCCCGGGCCCTGCACCTCCTCGACCCGATTCAGGGCGTCGGTGATGATCCAGTGGCGCGTGACCAGGGTCACCGTCTCCTGGCCGTGGTTCTCGATCTCGACCGTGTAGGCCCAGGCCCAGCGGCCGTCCTCCGGCCGCGACTGCTCGGGCAGATAGGCCGGGGAAACCCGCACCACGATATCGCGCGTGCGGGCCTCGTAGGTCGACCGGCCGGGCGGACGACGGGTCATGCCGCGTCCAGCGCCCGGGCCACGTCGCGGCTGAGGTCCTTGACGTCCTCCAGGCCCACCGACATGCGGACGTAGCCTTCGGTCAGGCCGATCTCGAGCCGCTTCTCCTCGGGCATGGCCCGGTGGGTCGTGGTCGAGGGATGGGTGGCCATCGACTTGGCGTCGCCCAGGTTGTTGGAGATGTCGACGATCTCCAATGCGTCGAGGAAGCGCCAGGCCGCCTCGCGCGACCCGAGGTCGAAGGCCAGCAGGTTGGAGAAGCCGCTCATCTGCTTGCGCGCGATCAGCGCCTGCGGATGGTCCTGGCGGCCGGGGTAGCGGACGCTCTTCACCTTCGGGTGGTCGCCGATCAGGTCCGCCAGCACGGCCGCCGTCTCGGCCTGGCGCCGCACGCGCAGATCCAGCGTCTCCAGGCCCTTCAGCAGGATCCAGGCGTTGAACGGCGAGATCGCCGGGCCGGTGTGGCGGATGATGTCGCGGTAGGAATTTTCCAGGAAGTCCTTGTCGCCCAGGATCGCGCCGCCCAGCACCCGCCCCTGGCCGTCGATATGCTTGGTCGCGGAGTAGACGACGATGTCGGCGCCCAGTTGCAGCGGCTTCTGGAAGATCGGCGTGCCGAACACGTTGTCGACGACGACCTTGGCGCCGGCGGCATGGGCGATCTTGGCCACCTCCTCGATGTCGGTGATCTCGAGCAGCGGGTTCGCCGGGGTCTCGATCAGCACGACCTTGGTGTTGGGCCGCATCGCCGCCTTCCAGGCGTCCAGGTCGGTGGCGTCGACATAGGTCGTCTCCACCCCGAAGCGCGGCAGGTAGTTGGAGATGATCCAGTTGCACGAGCCGAACAGCGCCCGGCCCGCCACCAGATGGTCGCCGGCCGCCAGCAGTCCGGTCAGCGCGACGTGGATGGCCGCCATGCCCGAGGCGAGGGCGCGGCAGTGCTGCGCGCCCTCCAGCAGCGCCAGGCGCTCCTCGAACATCTGGGTCGTGGGGTTGGCGTAGCGCGAATAGACGAAGCCGGGATCCTCGCCCGAGAAGCGGCGGTCGGCGGCGCCGGCGCTCTCGTAGGCATAGCTCTGGGTCAGGAACAGGGCTTCGGAGGTCTCTCCGAAGTTGCTGCGGTTCAGACCGCCGCGGATGAGGCGGGTCGCGTCCGACCAGTCATTGGGATCTTCGGCCATGGCTACGGCTTTCGTTGGAGAGGGAAGAGGGCGGCATCAACAGGAAAGCCGCACGCCCGGTCAAGGCGGTGAAGGGCCCGGAATGCTGAAAGGGCTTCCACCGGCGCTGAAGGCCGTCCCCGCCGCGCCCCTTTCGGTTCCCAGGTCGGGAACCCGACCGATGGTTTGCGAGTTGGAGCCGTTAACCTTGCCTGTCGGGCAATTCGGGGAGGTCTCCATGCCGCTTGCGCTCGTGTTCCGCGTCTTCGCCGCCATCCTGGGCATTCTCGGCGCCCTCAACGTGCTTCTGCTGGTGCTCGCCGATCCCATCGCGCGCTACGTGCCGGTCGAGGTCCACGCCATGGGCAACCTGACCGAGGCGCTGATCCTGTTCGGCGTCGGCGCGGGCATCTACCTGCTCGGCATGGGCGTCCCGGGCGGCAAGAAGGCGCATCACTAGGCTCCGGGCCCGCCTTCGCGCATCCGTCACTTGCTATTTGACGTAAGGGCCATGAGTAATGGTCCAACGATGAACGATGCACATTCCGCGGGGATTCTCCCCTGCCAGGCCATCGAGGATCTGATCGCCCGGGAGGCTATCGGATCGCTCACACCCTTTGACGCCGACCAGGTTCAGCCGGCCAGTCTCGACCTCAGGCTCGGCGTTCGCTGCTGGCGGGTCCGCGCATCCTTCCTGCCGCGCAATCGGCGGGTGAAGGAGCGGCTGGCCGACCTCGCCATGCACGAGCTGGATCTCAGCAAGGGCGCGGTGCTGGAGCGCGGCTGCGTCTACATCGCCGAGATCCAGGAGCATCTGGCCCTGCCGATGGGCGTCGCCGCCCGCGGCAACCCCAAGAGCTCGACCGGCCGCGTTGATGTGTTCGTCCGCCTGCTGACGGATTACGGCGCCGGCTTCGACGAGGTGGCGGAGGGCTACACCGGTCCGCTCTATATCGAGATCGCGCCCCAGACCTTCTCGGTGCTGGTCCGCGCCGGCACCCGCCTGAACCAGATGCGCCTCAAGCGCGGCCACCCGGTCACGCTGCAGACCCGCAGCGTCGGCGTCGACCTGTCCAGCGGCATGGTCGGCTTCCGCGGTCGCCGGCACGCCGGGGTCATCGACCTGGACCACGAGGACGGCCACGACCCGCGCGACTTCTGGGAACAGCTGGAGGCGCCGAAGGGCGAACTGCTCCTCGACCCCAACGAGTTCTACATCCTGGTGTCGAAGGACGACATCGAGATCCCGGCGATGGAAGCGGCGGAAATGACGCCGATCGATCCGGCGGTGGGCGAGTTCCGCGTGCACTACGCGGGCTTCTTCGACCCCGGCTTCGGCGCGGAGGAGACCGGCTCGGTCGGCTCCAAGGGCGTGCTGGAAGTCCGCAGCCACGAGACGCCGTTCCTGCTGGAGGACGGCCAGACCGTCGCCCGGCTGGTCTACGAGCCGCTGACCGCCCGCCCGACCCGACTCTACGGCGAAGACGGCTCCCACTACCTGCGGCAGGGGCTGAAGCTGTCGAAGCACTTCCGGGCCTGGAAGTAGGTCTCAGCGCGGGCCTTTCGGCGGAGCCGGCGAGGGCGGCCGCTCGACCTGGAGCCCGCTCAGGCTCCAGGTCTGGCCGTTGTGCTCGTAGACCACCACCGCCTTGCCGCCGAGCCGGTGTCCGCCGGCCCGCACATCGGCCACGCCGCCGACCAGCGGCCCGATCAGCTGTCCGTCGCGCCAGACCTTCAGGTCGTAGTCGACGTGATGGTTCAGGATCTCGAAATCGCCCTGTCCGCGCTTCACCGACGTCACCTCGACGGTGACGCCGTCCGGCGGCGCGCCGGCGTTGGCGATGACCTGCAGGTCCTGCTGGATGCGGTCGCGGCCGGGCAGTCCGCAAGCGCCAAGGGCGAGGGCGGCCAGCACCGCGATCGTGGACGCCAGGCGACGCAAGGCAGACCCTCCGACGACATCGCCGGATGGTGGCCCAAGAGCCGCTCGCGGCGCAAGCCGACAAGCGATCCAGACAAAATGTCATGGACGCTTGACATGATTTTCGAGTCTGTGTGACAAGCGTCCTTGTCAAAACGACAAGGACCAACGACGTGACCAAGCCCGAAACCGACCGCCGCTACCGTAACTACGTCCGGGTTCTCCTGAGCGTCGCGGGGGTCAGCCTCGTGATCGGCCTCGCCGGCTCCCTGCTTGTCGCCTTCGGCGTCGGCAGCAAGCTGGCGATCTACACCGTCATGGGCCTCGCCACGGTGGGCGTCGCCCTCTGGTACAGCTGGCGCTGGTGGAAGGCGATCGACGAGGCCGTGCGCGAAGCCCACAAGACCAGCTGGTTCTGGGGCGGCTCCTCGGGGCTGGGCCTGGTGGCGGCCTTCGTCCTGCCGCTGGTCACCATCGCCGAGGGCGACGTACCCCAGCTGGGCCTGACCCCTTCCGAGGCGGGCTTCCTGCTCGCCGGCGTCGCCATCACCAGCCTCATGATGCTGTTCGGCTACGCCGTCTTCTGGGCCGGCTGGTGGATCAGCCGCGGCCGTTGATCGAGCGAGAAGAGGAGCGATCTCATGAATACCTGCACGCCTGCCAGCGCCGCCGGCCGTCGCTATCGCCGACGCTTCCTGCCGGTCATGGCCGTCTATGTCGTCGTCGTCATGGGGGTAAGTTGGGCCTTCAACGTTCTTGAGCCCACCGGCCCCCTGGCCTGGGCGCTGGCCGTGTCTCCCGCCGTTCCCCTGTTGGCCGCCATCGTCGTGATCGGTCTGTACCTGAAGGAGGAGAGCGACGAGTTCGTTCGCAACGTCCTCGTCGAGTCGATGATCTGGGGTATCGGCGTGACACTCGGCATCCTCACGGTGTGGGGCTTCCTCGAAATCTACGCGCACGCACCGAGGCTGCCGTCGTTCATGGCCTTCCCGATCTTCTGCGGGGCCATGGGTATCGCCCAGCCCTTCGTCAGCCGGCGCTATCGATGACCGGGAGCGCCGCATGAAGAACCGCCTCAAGGTCCTGCGGGCCGAGCGTGACTGGAGCCAGGCCGACCTGGCCGAGAAGCTCGAAGTGTCGCGCCAGACCATCAACGCCCTGGAGACCGGCAAGTACGACCCGTCCCTGCCGCTCGCCTTCAAGATCGCGCGCCTGTTCGGCCAGCCGATCGAATCCATCTTCGACGACGAAGCGGCCTGAGGGGCGCCGTCCAAGGAACCGGAACGATGAACACTCGAGCCTCAAAACACATGTCCCGCGGCGCCCGTAACCGGACCATGATGGTCGTGGTCGGAATGATCGCGGGCGGCGTCGGCGGCGTCCTCTTCATGCGCCTGTTCGGCGACGCGCTGCCCGAGCCGGACACCGTTCCGTGGTCGACGACCCTGGCGGTCGTGCTGGGCCTGGTGATGAGCATCTCCGGTCTGATCGTCGTCGGCGTCAGCTTCAGCGCGCGGGCCACGGCCCGGGCCATGGACCCCGACAGCGAGTCTCGCCCCCGAGCCGGCCAGACCACCCTCTATCGCTACCAGGGCCTGGTGCTGCTGCTGGCCGGCCTGATGATGGGCGCGCCGGTGATCGTGGCCCGGATGTTCGACCCCGTGCCGCGCACCATCGGCATCGCGGTGCTCGTCGCCCTCGTCGCGCTCTCGCTCATCCAGACGGCGCTGAACCTCTCGATCTGGCAGCGCGCGGACGAGATGATGCGCCGGATGATCTCCGAGGGCGGCTCGGCCTGCTTCTGGCTTCTGCAGGGCCTGTTCTTCCTCTGGGCCGCCGCCGAGGTGCTCGGCGTCGCGCCGGCGCTGTCGGCCTGGGACATCATGACCCTGCTGATGACCGCCTACCTGATCGTCTCGAGCGTCATCGCGATCCGCCGCGGCTTCGCCTGATCCCCCGCCGCGACAAACCTTTCACCGCCTTCGGAGACGCCCACCATGCGCTCGATCCTGAAACTGGCCGCCGTGCTCGGCGTCCTGGCCACCCCCTTGGGCCTCGCGCCGACGGCCTTCGCCGCCGAGCCCGTCGCCGCCGTCCGCGACCTGGGCCGTTTCACGGTCGAAGTGCGGGGCACGGGTCCCGACGTGATCCTGATCCCGGGCCTGGCGTCCTCGCGCGAGGTGTGGAACGCCACGGCGGACCAGCTGGCGAAGACGCACCGTGTCCACCTCGTCCAGCTCGCCGGCTTCGCGGGCCTGCCCGCCGGGCCGAACGCCGAGGGGCCGATGCTCGATCCCATCGTCGCCGACCTGCACGCCTACATCGTCCGCGAGAGGCTGGGCTCGCCCGCGATCATCGGCCACTCGCTGGGCGGCCTGCTGGGCCTGAACCTGGCGCAGGATCATCCCCGCGACGTCGGCCGGCTGATGGTCGTGGACGCGGTGCCGTTCCTCAGCGCCATGACCAACCCGGCGGTCACCGTCGAGACGGCCCGCCCCGGCGCCTCCGCCATGCGTGACCGCGTCCTGGCCCTGTCCGACGCCGACTTCGCGACCCTGCAGAAGAACAGCGCGCCCTACATGACCAAGGCCGCCGACTGGCAGCCGAAGGTCGCCGCCTGGACCATCGCCACCGACCGCAAGGTCATGGCCAAGGCGATGTACGAGGACATGATGGACGACGCCGGCGTCGGCCTGCCCGGCATGAAGACGCCGGTCACCGTCCTCTACGCCTGGGACGCCACCATGCCGTACGGCGCCGAAGCCGCCGACGGCGTCTACGCCCGCAACTACCAGGGGCTGGCCGGGGTGAAGCTGGTCCGCGTCGACGGCGCCTATCACTTCCTGATGCTGGACCAGCCCGAGCGCTTCGCGGCCGAGGTCGCGGCCTTCCTCGACTAGCCACCCACGCCAACGCCATCACCCGAGTTCCAACAGAGTGAGACATTCCATGTTCGACAACTTCAAACGCACCGTCGCCGCCCTGGCCGGCGTCGCCGCCATCGGCCTAGGATGCGCCTCGCCCGCCGCCGCCGCGCCCGCCCTGTGGGTGGTGAAGGACAAGGACTCGACCATCTACCTGTTCGGCACCGTCCATGTGCTGAAGCCCGAGACCCAGTGGCGCTCGCCCGTGCTGGACCAGGCTCTGGCGCGCTCGGCCGAGCTGTGGGTCGAGACCGAGGCCGACGACCAGGCCGTCATGCAACCGCTGGTGATGAAGTACGGCATGGACGCGGCGAACCCGCTGTCCAAGAAGCTCACGCCCGAGCGGCTGGCCGAGCTGGACGCCGTCGCCAGGACGGCGGGCATGACCGCCGCGCAGTTGGATCCCATGCGTCCGTGGCTGGCCGGCCTGACCCTGTCGGTCGTGCCGATGCTGAAGGCCGGCTACAACCCGCAGAGCGGTGTCGAGGCCAAGCTCAAAGCCGAGGTCGTCGCCGCCGGTAAGCCGGTGCGCCAGCTGGAGACGCCGGAACAGCAGATCCGCTTCTTCGCCGACGCCACGCCGGAGGTGGAGATGTCCTTTCTCGACTCGGCCATCGACGAAGCCGAGGAGTCGCCCGCAGTGCTCGACGAAATGGTCGCGGCCTGGGCCGCCGGCGACGTGAAGGCGATCGAGCGGCTGATGATCGACGAGATGCGCGGCGACTACCCGGGCCTCTACAAGACCCTGCTGGTCGACCGAAACGCCAACTGGGCCGAGCAGATCGACACCCTGCTGGACGGAAAGGGCGTCAGCTTCATCGCCGTCGGCGCCGGCCACCTGGCGGGCGACGACAGTGTCCAGGCCATGCTCGCCAAGCGCGGTATCAAGGTCAAGCGCGTGAAGAACTAGGTCCCGCCAAGGGCGCGGAGCGGGTCGCTTCTCCCCGGTAGCCGACCCTCTCCGCGATCACCGGGCGACGGCTCCCTTCGGGGAGCCGTCTGCGTTTCAGGCCGCCGCGTCCGCCTTGGGCCGCAGGTAGATCGAGCGCTTGGGCACGCTCATCACCCGGTGCAGCATCGGCACGAAGGCTTCCAGCGGCATGGACTCGTAGTTCGGGTCGAACGCCGCCTGATCGTACAGATGGCAGAACTGCGCCGTGTACTCGAAGTGCTCATGGCCCCGGTACTGCTCGCGCATGTCGCGATCCAGGCCCAGGTGATGGAAGAAGTAGTAGCCCTGGAAGATGCCGTGCTGCTGGACCATCCAGTGGTTGGCCTCGGACACGAACGGCCAGACCATGGCCGCGCCGATGTCGGGGTGATTGCGCGGACAGAGCACGTCGCCGATGTCGTGCAGCAGGGCGCAGACGACGTACTCCTCGTCGCGACCGTCCTTGAACGCGCGGGTGGCGGTCTGCAGGCTGTGCTCCAGCCGGTCGACGACGAAACCGCCGCAGTCGCCCTTCAGCAGGTTCAGGTGGGTGACGATCCGCTCGGGCAGCTCGCGGCCGTACTCGGCCGAGGCGCCGGCGATGATCGCCCAGTCCTCCTGGGTGCCCTCGGTCATGGCGTGGAACTTCGCCCGCGCCTCGTGATCGTGCCCGCCGTCCGCCATGCTGTCGTCCTCCCAACGATCGTTTGAAGCATCGTGCGCCGCGCGGGCGGAGGCGTCAACGCGGCGGAGAGGACGCCGCGCCGCGGACCCTTGCGGGGCAGGCGGGATCGGCTATGTTCCGCGCTCCTCGGCTGCGGGCGTAGTTCAGAGGTAGAACGTCAGCTTCCCAAGCTGAATGTCGGGGGTTCGATTCCCCCCGCCCGCTCCAGCGCCGCTCCCCGCACATGAGCGTGGGGGCCGGACGCGGTCCGGCCTCCACAGGCCTCTGATACGGCCTAATGCAGGGCGTCGAAGTCCTTCTGCAGCGCGGCCAGCCGCTCATCGGTGATGGCGCCTTGGCTGTAGGGGGCGACGGCCTTCAGGGACATGCCCTTGATCATGTCGTAGGACGAATGCTCGAAGAGCCCCGGGAAGTGCTTGGCGACCAGGGCCTTGGCCGCGGGATCGGCCGCCAGGTCGGCGATCGGAGTGGTTTCCACAGAGAAGTGCGCGGCGTGGCTTGCCGCGGGGGCGTCGGCGGCACGGGCGAGGGCGGCGGTGGGACCGGCGAGCGCGATCATGGCGGCGACAACGAACGGGAACTTCATGCAGACGTCTCCTCTAAGCGCCGTCCGTCTGTCGGCGGCGACCTTGCGCCCATGATCGACGGTTTCCTTGACGGTCTTGCGTCGCCGAGCAGCCTTCGTACCTAAAGCAGGAATCCGAAGGCGCAAGGCTCCCGACGCTTCGCGCTCGCGGGCGAGGGGCGTGTGGCGGCGCCCGTGCGCCCGTCGTCGTCCTCTCCGGTTCGGGGCGGCGTCGTCCGCCAGGGGGATTCCGGAGTCGTCGTGCGGAGGGGCCTGCGAATCCGGTATGTCTCGCCGCCGACCGCGCTAAGGTGGCGGCGACAGCAACGGAGGCTTTCATGGCCAAGGCCCATGTCGAGAGCGGCGGACCCAACTGGGCGACGTCAATCACCACCGGAAACCACAGCCTCACGGCCGACGAGCCGGCGTCGCTGGGCGGCGCGGACGCGGGCCCGGCGCCCTACGATCTGCTGCTGTCGAGCCTGGGCGCCTGCACGGCGATCACCCTGCGCATGTACGCCCAGCGCAAGGAGTGGCCGCTGGAGAACGTCTCGATCGATCTCGCCCACTACAAGGACGGCGACCGCTCGAAGATCACCCGCAAACTGTGGGTGGAGGGTGACCTGAGCGACGAACAGCGCGCGCGGCTGGCCGACATCGCCGAGCGCACCCCGGTGACGCTGACGCTCAAGAACGGCGCCGACATCGCCACCGAACTACAGCCCGCCTGAGAGACGACACGCATGACCGGACGGGTTTTCGCCATCACGGGCGGCTTCGGCATCCTCGGCCGCGCGGTGGGCGAGGCGGCGTTGGCCGCCGGCCACAGCGTGGCGCTGATCGACAGCGCGCCGGAGGCCCGCAACCCGCCGGGCGGGGCGCTGCTGGTCGGCGGCGTTGACCTGACCTCGGAAAAGGCGGCCTCGGCGGCCTTTGAAAAGATCGCCGCGGGACTGGGCGGCATCGACGTGCTGGTCAACGTCGCGGGCGGCTTCACCTGGCAGACGCTGGAGGGCGGCGCGCTGGGCGAGTGGGAGCACATGTGGCGGCTCAACACCCTGACCTGCGCCACGGCGAGCAAGATGGCCCTGCCGCACCTGCTGGCGTCGAAGGCCGGGCGGATCGTCAGCGTCGGGGCCAACGGCGCGGTGAAGGCCGCCGCCGGCATGGGCGCCTATGCCGCCTCCAAGGCCGGCGTGCATCGCCTGACCGAGAGTCTGGCCGAGGAGCTGAAGGGCAAGATCACCGTCAACGCCGTCCTGCCGTCGATCATCGATACCCCGACCAACCGGGCCGACATGCCGGACGCCGACTTCGGCGCCTGGGTCACGGCCGACGAGGTGGCGCAGGCGATCCTCTGGCTGGCGTCGGAGCAGGCCGGCGGTGTGACAGGCGCGCTACTGCCGGTGCTCGGCAGGGTCTGACGGCGCGTTTGCGGGATGACCCGGCGGGCCTGACGCGCTAAGGGCTCCCTACGGATGCCCGAGATCGATCAAGCCCCCCGAATCTCCGAGATTCTCGCCGGAATCACTTCCCAGAAGCGGAAGACGGTTTCCGTGCGCGACGTGCTGGAGGCGTTCGGCGACCGCGCGTTCGGGGCGCTGATGTTCGTGTTCGCCGCGCCGGTGGCGCTGCCGATGCCGCCGGGCGTCTCGGCCATCCTCGGCGCGCCGCTGCTGTTCATCAC
>JBIICO010000068.1:0-15135 GCA_044238855.1 Caulobacter sp. | reverse complement strand
CGCCGAGATCGAGGCGGCCAGGCCGACGCCGCCGTACATGAACATGTGGTCGGTCGGCCCGACGCAGACTGCGGGGGTCAGCGGCATGTGCCAGCGGTGCGGATTGTGCGACCCGCGCAGGTCGAAGAACGGCTTGGACATGCCGCCGTCATGAGCCGGTCGGCGCGCGCTGTCGACTGTCACGCAGCGTCAGCCTGAGGAGACAGTTTAGGATCTCCCACGGGGCATCTTGAACTGTCCCCGCCGCAAATGCTGATGCTACAAGGAGCGAGGCCCTCCCGGAGCTCCGCATGGACGCCCTCGCCCGCCCGATCATTCCGCCCGCGCCGAAGATTCACGCCGGCGAACTGTCGACGCCGCGGCTGGTGATCGAGACGTTGAAGAACACGCTCGGAAACTGGTCGGAGGTCGCGTTCGACCATCTGGTCGGACGGCGCACGGTGCTGGGCATGGACAGTCTGCTGGTGAGCGATCCGGCGGCGGTCCGGCACGTGCTGCATACCAACTTCCAGAACTATCGCCGGCCGATCCCGACCGTGCGCCCGATCCGGCCGCTGGCCGGCGAGGGCCTGCTGCTGGCCGAGGGCGAGGACTGGCGGCGGCAGCGGCGGATGCTGGCCCCCGCCTTCACGCCGGCCAGCGTGAACCTGCTGATCCCGCATTTCCACGCGGCGGCGGAAGCCATGGCGAAGCGGCTGGAGAAGACGTCGCGCTTGAACCTGTCGGCGGCCTTTCACGACGCGGCGCTGGACGCGGTCCTGCGGGCGCTGTTCTCGCTGCCCGCCGACGAGAGCCGCTCGGGCCTGGCCGGCATCGTGCGCGAGTACCTGAAGGGCCCCGGCCGGCCACAGCTGTTCGACGGGTTGGCGCAGCGGGAGAACGACTTCGGCTTCGTGCTGGGCCCGCGCCGCCGGTTCCAGCAGCGCTGGTTCGCCGCCGTCGACGAGGTGATCGCCGCACGCAAGGCCCAGCCGGCCGGCGGCGACCACCGCGACCTGCTCGACCTGCTGCTCGCCGCCCGCGACCCCGAGACCGGCGAGCCGCTGGAAGCCGCCGAGGTCCGCGACCAGTGCGCCACCCTGCTGCTGGCCGGGTTCGAGACCACCTCGCGGCTGCTGTTCTGGTCCAGCTACCTGCTGGCGCTCGACGGCGCCGAGCAGACCCGCCTGCGCAAGGAGATCGCAGCCGCGCCGCCGGCGACGGTCGGCAAGCTCGAGGACCTGCAGCAATGGCCGCGCCTGCGGCAGGTGTTGTGCGAAGCCATGCGGCTTTATCCCCCGGTGCCTTTGCTGATGCGCGAGGCGATCGGCGAGGACGAGGTCGGCGGCCACAGGATCGGCGAGGGCGTCCGCGTCTGGATCGCGCCCTGGGTCATGCATCGTCACCGCCTGCTGTGGGACCAGCCCACCGCCTTCGTGCCCGACCGCTTCGCCGGCAAGGCGCAGCCCTGGATCACCGAGCCGGGCTATATTCCGTTCGGCGCGGGCCCACGCATCTGCATCGGCGCGACCTTCGCCATGGCCGAGGCCTCTGTGGTGCTGGCGACGCTGCTGTCGCGGTTCGAATGGTCTCTGGACGACCCGCGCACGGTGATGCCGGTCGGCGGGGTCACCATCTCGCCCAGCGTGGAGCCGTGGTTCCGGGTCGACGCCGTCTGAGGCGCCGCAAGGGCAATCTTAAACTGCGCCCGGACAACGGCTATGCATGCGCCAACGAGGGGGACGCATGGGACGCTTTCAGGAAGACACCGCCGTCGTCGAGATCGACGGCGCGCTGACGGCGACGCTGTCGAAGGACTGGGAGATCTGGGGCCCGAACGGCGGCTATGTCGCCTCGGTCGCCCTGCGCGCGGCCGGGCTGCGCGCGCCCGAGGGGCACAGGCCGGCCAGCTTCAGCTGCCAGTACCTGTCGGTGGGCAAGTTCGCGCCCGCGCGGGCGGACGTTACGGTGCTCAAGACCGGTCGCTCGGCGAGTTGCCTGGGCGTTACCCTGTCGCAGGACGGGAAGGCCTTCCTCACCGCCCAGGTCTGGACCACCAACCGCGACAGCGGCCCGGAGGTGGCGACGATCACGGCGCCTGCCGTCCCGCCGCCGTCGGACGTCCCGGACATCCGGACACTGATGGGCGACGCGCCCCGAACGCACGGCTTCTGGCAGAACTTCGAGAGCCGGCCGATCGACTGGCGGCGCGAGGGCTCGACCGAGCTGCGCGGCAAGCCGCTGCGACAGTGGCTGCGGTTCCTGGACTTCGAGGCGGTCGATGCGTTCGCCGACGCGGCCCGGTCGCTGGTGCTGATCGACACCATGCTCTGGCCCGCCCATTGGCGCGGCGAGACGAACGTCGACTACATCGCGCCCAGCCTGGACCTGTCCGTCTGGTTCCATGCGCCCGGGCCGGCCGGCGACTGGCTGCTGATCGAGGCGCGCTCGGAGACGGCGGGCGGCGGGCTGGTCCACGGGACCGGCCAGGTCTGGAGCGAGGACGGCCGCCTGATCGCCAGCGGCGGCGGGCACATGCTGCACACGCAGATGCGGCCTCGCGCCTAGGCTTCCAGCAGCACCAGCGCGAACCAGCTGTTGGAGTCGGTCCACTCGGTCTCGAAGGTCCAGCCGCCGGCTTCCGCCAGGGCCTGGAGGCGTTCGCGGGTGTACTTGTAGGAGCTCTCCGTGTGGATCGTCTCGCCCTCGGCGAAGGTGAATTCGTGGTCGTGGATGCGGACGCTGGTGGGCTCGATGGCCTTCAGATGCATCTCGATACGCGAGGCGGCCGCGTTCCAGCGGGCTTCGTGACGGAAGGCGTCGAGGTCGAAGTCCGCGCCCAGTTCGCGGTTGGCGCGGACCAGCAGGTTCATGTTGAACGCCGCCGTCACGCCCGCGGCGTCGTCGTAGGCGTCGACCAGCACCTGCCGGTCCTTGACCAGGTCCACGCCGACGAGCAGTTGCGCGCCCCGGCCCAGATGTTCACGCATGTCGGCCAGCAAGATCGCCGCGTCGGTCGGGTCGAAGTTGCCGATCGTCGAGCCCGGGAAGAAGCCCAGCCGCGCGCCGGACGGCCCTGACGGGGTCCCGGCGTCCAGTGCGGTGAAGTCTCCGGCCACGCCCCTGGTCGGCAGGTCCGGGAAGCAGCCGGCCACCTCTTCCGCCGTGGCCCGGGCCGCGTCGGGGTCGATCTCGATACAGACGTAGGAGCGCGGCCGTTCCAGCCCGTGCAGCAGCAGCACCGCCTTGTCGCCCGAGCCGGCGCCGTACTCGACTACCGCGCGGCCGGGCCCCACCGCTTGGCCGATATCGCCCCGGATCCGCTGCAGCAGAGCCCGCTCCGTGCGGGTCGGGTAATACTCAGGCAGGCGGGTGATCTCGCCGAACAGGCGCGAGCCTTCGGCGTCGTAGAACCACTTCGGCGGCGTGGTCTTGGGCGTCAGCGACAGGCCCTCGATCATGTCGGCGGCGAACAGCGCGCGCTGCAGGTCGGCGGTCAGGGGGACGGGCTTGTTCATCAGAGATCCTTCGCCAGTCGCAGCCCCGAGAACATCCAGCGCTGGTGGGGGTGGAAGAAGTTGCGGTAGCTGGCGCGCGTGTGTCCCGGCGGGGTGGCGCAACAGCCACCGCGCAGCACGAACTGGCGAGCCATGAACTTGCCGTTGTACTCGCCCAGCGCCCCGGCCGCGGGCCGGAACCCCGGGTAGGGCGAGAAGGCGCTGGCCGTCCATTCCCACAGGTCGCCGAACAGCTGGTCGCCCTCGCCGGCGGGGCGAGGCCTCAGGACGTCGGCGTCCATGAAGTTGCCGGCGCTGACGCGGCCCTCGGCCACGACCTCCCACTCGGCCTCGGTCGGCAGGCGGGCGCCGGCCCAGGTGGCGAAGGCGTCGGCCTCGTAGAAGGAGAGATGCTGCACCGGCGCGGCGGGGTCGATGGACTCCAGCCCGGCCAGCGTCGCCTGCGCGCCGTCACGCCAGTACTCGGGCGTGGTCCAGCCTTCGCGCTTCACCGTGTCCCAGCCGTCCGACAACCAGTAGGCGGGGTTGTCGTAGCCGCCGTCGGCGATGAACTCGGCCCACTCCCCGTTGGTCACGAGCCGGTCTGCCAGGGCGAAGGGCTCCAGCCAGGTCTTGTGACGCGGGCGCTCGGCGTCGAAGGCGAAGCCGGCCTCCCCCGCGCCGATCTCGGCCAGACCACCGGGATGCTCGATCCAGCGGGCGGGACGGGCGGCGGGACCGGACGCGGGCTTCAGGTCGGTGCGGTAAGGGTTGGAGCCCGGCAGGCGCGCGAGCAGGGCCAGGATGTCCATCGCGAACAGTTCCTGGTGCTGCTCCTCGTGCGCCAGGCCCAGCTCGATCAGCGGCGCGGCCCGCGCGAAATCGGCCGACGAGGCCTGGCGGACATAGCGCTCCAGCGCCTCGTCCACCCGGACGCGCCAGGCGACGATCTCATCGCGCGACGGCCGGACGATCAGGCCCCGATCGGGCCGCGGCTGACGCTCGCCGATGGTCTCGTAGTAGCTGTTGAACAGGTAGCGCCCATGCTCGGGCCGCTCGGGCGCGAGGCCCGCCGGCGTGAGCAGGAACTCGTCGAAGAACCAGGTGACGTGCGCCAGATGCCACTTGCCCGGACTGGCGTCCGGCATCGCCTGCGCCTGCATCTCCTCGCAGGAGAGCGGCGCGGCCAGCGCATCGGTGCGACGGCGGACGGCGGCGATCGCCTCGGCCCATCCGTCCCTGTCGCTGATATCCCAGGCCATGCAAGCGCCCTCGCCCATCACTTTCTCCGGCTCTCAACGCCGAAAGCGACGATACGGCTCCGAAAGAACGACGTCTTCCGGATTCCGGGGCTTGATTGGCGGCAGCTGACACCCTGTGTCAGCAGATGGCGGGACGGCGCAAGGCCGCCCGCCTCTGTTGGTCCGGTTAGAGCACCCAGCCGGTCGTGTCGGCGTGCTGGCCGGTCAGGAGCAGCGAGAAGTCCGCCACGCCGTCACCGTCGATGTCGGCCAGCACCTGGGTGCTGGAGGCCGCCACCTTGACCACCAGCTGGCCGGCGACGCCGGTGAACTTGGTGACGATGGTGAAGGCCTGATCGTCGGCCAGGTTGCTGTTCGCGTCGATACCCGACAGGTCGAGGATGTCGATGCCGTCCTCGAAGTCGGTGATCGTGTCACGCAGGGCCGGCGTCGAGTCGCCGGTGACGAAGATGAAGCGATCCTCGCCCGCGCCGCCGGTCATCGTGTCACGACCCGCGCCGCCGTTGATGAGGTCGTCGCCGTCGCCACCCAGCAGCGTATCGCCGTCCGCGCCGCCCGAGAGGACGTCGTCGCCGGCGCCGCCTTCCAGACGATCCGCGCCGATGCCGCCCGTGAGGGTGTCCTCGCCGTCGTCGCCATACAGCTTGTCGGTCCCGTCCTCGCCCTCGAGCGTATCGTCGTCGCCGCCGCCCCGCAGGACATCGTTGCCGAGACCGCCCGCGACGTAGTCGTTGCCGCGACCGCCGTCGACGGTGTCGATGCCGTCGTTGCCGTGGATGGTGTCGTCGCCGTCGTCGCCGTACAGGAAGTCGTTGCCCGCGCCGCCGGAGATGTCGTCCGCGTCGCCGCCGCCCGAGATGGTGTCGACACCGTCCCCGCCGACCAGGTCGTCGTAGCCGTAGCCGCCGTTGATGGTGTCGTTGCCGGCGCCGCCGTCGATGTAGTCGTCGCCGTCCTCGCCGTTCAGCGTGTCGTTGCCGATCTCGCCGTAGATCTCGTCACTGCCGCCGCCGCCGTAGACCGCGTCGTTGCCGGCGCCGCCGAAGAGGGTGTCGTCGTCGTCTTCGCTGAGCGCGTCATCGCCGTTGCCGTAGATGATGTCGTCGCCGGCGTCGCCGTAGATGGCGTCGCCGCCGAGCAGGCCGCGCAGATAGTCGTTGCCGGACCCGCCGATCAGGGTGTTCGCCCCGATCGAGCCGGTGATGTTGTCGGCGTACAGAGTGCCCTCGACCGCCTCGATGCCGACCAGGGTGTCGATGCCGCCGCCGCCGGTGTTCTGCGCGTTGACCAGGCCCAGATCCACGGTCACGGCTTGCGAGCCGGAGTAGCTGACCTTGTCGAAACCGTCGCCGCCGTCGAGGTAGTCGGCTCCGGCGCCGCCGATCAGGGTGTCGTCGTCGGCGTCGCCGTAGAGGAAGTCGTCGCCGACCTCGCCCTTCAGGACGTCATCGCCGGTATCACCGTGGATGGTGTCGTTGCCCGCGCCGCCCGCGACGAGGTCGTCGCCAAGCCAGCCGTCCATCTCGTTGTCGACGTTGCTGCCGGTCAGGGTGTCGTTGAACTCCGACCCACCCAGATTCTCGATGTTCTTGATCTCGCCCGTGCCGCCGTAGCCATCGTTGATGATCTGCCGCGTGGCCAGGTTCACGATCACGCCGGCGGTCCGGTTGTCGACCTCGGCAACGCCGTCGCCGTTGGCGTCGATCAGGCGCGTGCCGGTGAACAGCGTGATGGTGTCGATGCCGGCGCCGCCGTCGATCAGCAGCGGAGCGTTGTCCAGCTGGAAGTCGTCGTCGCCGCCGTAGCCGTAGGCGGTGTCGCCGCCGGCCGCGAGGATCAGGTTGTCGCTGTCGTTGCCGTGGAAGACGTCCGCGAAGCGGGTGCCGGCGCCCAGGCCCTCGACCGAGTACATGAGCTCGCTGTTGCCGAAGCCGTCGTTGAGGATCGTCTGGGTGCGCAGGTCGGCGATGACGCCCTGGGTGGCCCAGAAGTTGTAGAAGCTGACGCGGTCGAAGCCTTCGCCGCCGTAGAAGACGTCCGTGCCTTCCTCGCCGTACATGATGTCGTCGCCGTCGCCGCCGTAGATACGGTCGTCGCCGCCCCAGCCGATCAGGATGTCGTTGCCGGCCAGGCCGCCGATCTCGTTGGCTTCCCAGCTGCCCTGAATCCGGTCGCCGAAGCTGCTGCCGTAGGCGCCTTCGATGCTGACGATGGTCGCCGAGCCGCCGAAGCCGTCGTCGACGATCTGTTGCGTCGCCAGGTTCACGAACACGCCGTGCGTGGCGAACTCGCTGTCGCTGACGCCGTCGTTGTTCGCGTCGATGAAGCGGCTGCCGTAGAAGCTGGTGATGACGTCGAAGCCGTCGCCGCCGTCCAGCACCGCCATGGCGCTGTCGACCTCGAAGCGGTCGTTGCCGCCGTGGCCGTAAACGCTGTCGCCGAGGCTGGCGTAGAGCAGGTTGTCGCTGTCGTTGCCGTGCAGGATGTCGGCGAAGCGCGTGACGACGCCGAGCGCCTCGATGTTCGTCATGAACTCCTGGTTGCCGAAGCCGTCGTTGCTGATGACGCCGGTGCGCAGGTCGGCGATGACGCCCTGGGTGGAATTCGGATTGTAGAACGAAATGCGGTCGAAGCCCGTGCCGCCGTCGAAGTAGTCGACGCCGGTCTCGCCGCGCAGCAGGTCGTCGCCGCCGCCGCCGTACAGGCTGTCGTCACCGCCCCAGCCGTTCAGGTAGTCGTTGCCGTCACCGCCCCAGAAGAAGTTGTTGGCGCCGTTGCCGAAGAAGGTGTCGTTGCCCTGGCCGCCGACCACGTCCTCGATGTTGGTGATGGTCATGATGCCGACGCCGGTATTCTGCGCGCCGGTGACGGCCAGGTTGATCGTGATGTTGGTGGTGACCAGGAACGCGTTCGCGACGTTCGACTGGCCTGCGTACGAGCCGATGAGAGTCGGGTTGAACGACAGCATGTCGCGCCCGTTGCCGCCGTCGACGATGTCGTTGCCGGGTGAGAACGGCTCGCCCTGGGTGCCGCTGAACGCGTAGATGAAGTCGTCGCCCTCGCCGCCGTACATCGTGTCGGCGCCGGCGCCGCCGTAGAGGGCGTCGTTGCCGTTCTCGCCGTACAGGACGTCGTCGCCGTCGTTGCCGCCGAGCAGGTCGCCGCTATCGCCGCCGTACATGACGTCGTTGCCGCCGCGGCCCCACAGGTTGTTGACGCCGGCGTCGCCGATGACGCTGTCTGCGTAGGCCGTGCCGAACAGGCTGTAGCGCTCGAAGCCGGCGTAGGTCCCGCCGCTCACCGCCGAGAGGGCCGCCGCGCCGCCCGTCGAGAGGTTGATGTTCAGCGCGCTGCCATGGTTGTCGAAGGTGACGTACAGCACGTCGACCGTGCCGTCGCCGCCGTCGGCGTTGTCGCCGAGGCCGACGTAGATGACGTCGTTGCCCGCGCCGCCCGTCACGGTGTCGACCGCGCCGTCGTCCTGGGTCGTGCCCAGGAAGGTCAGGCCGTTGATGTCCAGGACGCCCTGGTTGGCCGAGATGTAGTCCGCGCCGTCGCCGCCGATCAGGACGTCGGAGCCCAGGCCGCCAACCAGGCGGTCGCCGTCGACGCCGCCGCCGGTCAGGGTGTCGTTGCCTTCACCGCCGAACAGCGCGTCGTAGGCGGCGCCGCCGTTGATGATGTCGTCGCCCGCCATGCCCCAGATTTCGTTGGAGCCGGAGTCGCCGGTGATGGTGTCGGCGAAGGCCGAGCCGACGACGTTGAACAGTTCGAAGTTGGTGAAGGTCCCGTTCGTCACGGCCTGCAGCGCGGCGAGCGCGCCGGTCGACAGGTCGAGGTTGGCCGCGGCCGTCAGCGTCACCATCAGCGTGTCGATGCCATCGCCACCGTCGGCGATGTCGCGGTTGCTGACGCCGATCAGGTCGTTGCCGAGGCCGCCGGTCACGTAATCGATCGCGCCGTCGTCGGCGCCGTAGATCTGGCTGCCCGTGCCGAAGTCGCTGTTGGCGTCGATCACGTCGTTGCCGTCGCCGCCGTGCAGGCTGTCGGCGCCGCCGCGGCCCGCGAGCCAGTCGTCGCCGGCGCGGCCTTCGATGATGTTGGCCGCGCTGTTGCCGGAGAAGCGGTCGATGTAGGCCGAGCCGGTCAGGTTCTCGATGTTGAGGATGGTGTCCATCCCCTGGCCGGTGTTCTGGGCGGTGGTGATCGCCAGGTCGACCGTCACGCCGCGATAGAACAGGTTGATCGCGCCGGCCGCCGTGCTCTGGGTGCCGTAGAACGAGGTCCAGGCCGAGCCGAAGAAGCTGAGGTTGTCGAGACCGGCGCTGCCTTCGTACTTGTCGTCGCCCAGGCCGCCGATCAGGATGTCGTGGCCCGCGCCGCCGTTGACGCTGTCGTCGCCCGCGCCGCCGTCGAGGATGTCGTTCTCCCCGCTGCCATTCAGGACGTCGTCGCCGTCGCCGCCGTTGACCACGTCGTCGCCCGCGGCGCCGTTGATCGTGTCGTTGCCGCCGAGGCCGTAGATGTTGTCGGGATCGCTGGTGCCGACAATAATGTTGTTGCCGCTGTCGCCCGTGATATCGGCCATGATCGCATTTCCCCCAACATGGACGCGTACCGACGCTATCCGTCTGGGAGAACGCTATTCATCAAATGGAAGCGCGTTGCATACCCCAATTGGGGGACACATGCGTTTTATTGCACCCCGGAAACCCCAGTTTGGGGATTGGTTCGCCTCCGCCGCGATCAGAAGCCGTAGAGGCTCGCGTACTCGGCGTCCTTGGCGGCGATCTGGCGGGCGCAGTCGACCATCACCTTGGCCTGCTTCCAGGTGGCGTCGTCCTGCATCTTGCCGTCGAGCATGACCACGCCGGTGCCGTCCGGCATCGCTTCCAGGATACGCTTGGCGAAGATCACCTCGGCGGGATCGGGGCTGAACACCTTCTTGGCGATGGCGATCTGGTTGGGGTGCAGGCTCCAGGCGCCGACGCAGCCGAGCAGGAAGGCGTTGCGGAACTGCTGCTCGCAGGCCTCGCCGTCCGAGATGTCGCCGAACGGGCCGTAGAAGGCGCTGATGCCGTGGGCGGCGCAGGCGTCGACCATCCTGGCGAAGGTGTAGTGCCAGATGTCCTGCTGGGCGGCGGCGCGCGGACCGCCGTCCTCGCGCGGGTCTTCGATGACCTTGTAGAACGGGTGCCCGCCGCCGACCCGTGTGGTCTTCATGCGGCGGCTGGCGGCCAGGTCGGCCGGGCCCAGGCTGACGCCCTGCATGCGGGGTGAGGCGGCGCAGATGGCCTCGACGTTGTTCACACCCTCGGCGGTTTCGAGAATGGCGTGCAGCAGGATCGGCTTCCTGAGACCGTGTTTGGCCTCGAGCAGGGCCAGCTGCTGGTCCATGTAGTGGATGTCCCACGGCCCCTCGACCTTGGGCACCATCATCACGTCCAGCCGGTCGCCGACGCCGGCGACGATGTCGGCCACGTCCTGCAGGTGCCAGGGCGAGTTCAGGCAGTTGATACGGGTCCACAGGCCGACGCCGAGCGCGGCGAAGTCAGTGGCGTTGGCCATCTCGATGAAACCGGCGCGGGCCGCGTCCTTGGCGTCGGCGGGAATGGCGTCCTCGAGATTGCCGAGGATGACGTCGACGGTCGGGGCGATCTCCGGGACCTTGGCGCGCACCTTCTCCAGGTGCGGCGGCACGAAGTGGATCATCCGCTCGACGCGCACGGGCAGCTCGCGCAGGGGCTGCGGCGCACCGATGGCCAGAGGCTTGAAGAACCCGCGCGGCGTCTTCATCGATCTACTCCCCGTCTTCTTTTCGCAGTTGCGAGAAGCAATGCGGCGACCCCACGGAGAGGTCAAGACTTGCGGGGCTTGCCCTCGGGTTCGAGATCGTCGTGGCCGGGCGCCAGCAGATCCTGCTCCGCGTCGTTGCTCGACGCGCCGGCCTTGCGGCGCCGGCCAGAGCGCGGCGCGGTATCGCCGGCCTCCAGACGCAGGGTGCGGCGCGCGTCCTCGCCCTCCTCGCCGAACAGAGAGCGGATGTGGATGTCCTGCTGCGGCGAGGGCACGGGGATGCCGGCCTTGCGCAGGGCGTCGTCGATGGCCCAGGTGTAGGCCGCGTGCATGGCGTTTGGCCGTTTCACCGCCTCCAGCCGCGGCCATACGACGAGCTCGAAGTTCAGGCTCGAATCCCCGAACCCGACCAGCCAGACCTGCGTCCGATAGACTGGGCTGTCGGGCATGGTGGCGGCCAGCGCGTTGGCGGCCTGGAGCACCGCTTCGCGCACCTTCTCCTTGTCGATGCCGTAGGGCGCGCGGAACGGCACATGGATGCGCCGGGTGTGACCGCGCAGGGTCCAGTTGGTGACCGTGCCCTGGATCAGCTGGCTGTTGGGGATCAGGATGTCGACGCTGTCGTTGTTGCGGATGCGGGTCGCCCGGGCGCCGATCTCGTGCACCACGCCGCGCTGGCCGCTCTCCAGCTCGATGTAGTCGCCGACCCGCAGTTCCTCGTCGAAGATCAGGACGATGCCGGAGACGAACTCCTTCACCACGCCCTGCAGGCCCAGGCCGACGCCGACGCCCAGCGCGCCACCGAACACGGCCAGCGAGGACAGGTCGACGCCGAGCGTGGAGACGCCCGCGAACACCCCCAGCACGATCAGACCGTAGGTGGTCAGCTTCTCGACGATGTAGAGCGCCGCCTTGCCCCGGTTGGACCGGTCGCGCACGCGCTTGAGCATAGCGCCCAACAGCCGCGAGGCGACCAGCGCCACGACCACCGTGATCAACGACGCCGCCAGGCCGCCGAGCGTCACCGGCGTATTGCCGATGTTGAACAACGCCAGCTTCTCGAGATGTTCGAGCTTGTCGATTTCCTGCTGCATGCCGGCGCCAGCCTACGCCTTCTTGACGAACTCTGTCTTGAGGACGAGCCCCTTCACCTTGTCGACGTTGGCCTCGATCTCGTCGGGGTCGCCGGTCAGGCGGATCTTGCGGACCATCGTGCCGCGCTTCAGCGTGACGCCGCCCGAGCCCTTGACCTTCAGGTCCTTGATCAGGGTGACGCTGTCGCCGTCGCTAAGGATGGCGCCGTTGCTGTCGCGGGTTTCGTCGGACACGGTCGGTGGGGCTCCTGAAGAACTGCGGTCCTCCAAGACGCCTTTTCGCGCGTCAGGGCAACCTCGTAGGCCGACTTACGGCTTCGCGGGCGGAGTGAACGGCACGACCATCCGGATCCGCTCGGACGCCATCCGCTCGCCGTTCACCAGACGCGGCGCCGCCAGAAGCGCGCCCTTTTCCGCCATGCGCAGCGCCGCGTCCCCGAAAGCGTACTCCTCCGGCGTCTCAGACAGCAGCTTGCAGTCGGTCAGCCGCGCGCTGGCGACCAAGGTGCATTCGATGGCGGCCTGGCCGGAGACGATCTTCTGACCCGGTCGGGCGGCCTTCTCCGGATAGTAGCCCCCGCCGGGCCGAGCTGGCGGGTCCACTTGTCGGGCCGGAGCGCGAAGATCGGCTGCGCGACGCGCGCCTCGACGCCCGAGACGATGACCGGATCGTCGGAGCCGGAGACGACGACGGGATCGTTTTCGGCGGCGAGCGTCGGCGCCGACAACGAAGCGAACAGCGCGGCGGCCAGCGTGGTGCGAAGGATGCTCATGGTCGTACTCCCCAAATGACCAGTCGCCCCGAGTATCACCAGCGGCGCGCGCGCTGCCTAGTCCTTGCGCGACAGCGGGTGCTTGCTTTTCACCACCTCGGCCAAGCGGTCGCCGGCGACGTGGGTGTAGATCTGGGTCGTGGCGATGTCGGCGTGGCCGAGGAGGGTCTGGACCACGCGCAGGTCTGCGCCACCCTCCAGCAGGTGGGTGGCGAAGGCGTGGCGCAGGACGTGGGGGCTGACCTTCTCGCGGTCGATGCCGGAGGCGACGGCGGCCTCCTCCAGCAGCTGGCCGAACCGGCGGGGCGTCAGCCGCCCGCCCTTGCCGCGCGACGGGAACAGCCAGGGATTTGCGGCATCGCCCCTGGGCAGGAAGTCCTTGCGCACCTCCAGCCAGGCCTTCGTCGCCATGCGTGCGGCGTCGTTCAGCGGCGCGAGCCGCTCCTTGCCGCCCTTGCCCTTGACGATCAGGTAGGCCGGATCGCGCGCCAGGGCGGACAGAGGCAGGCCCATGACCTCCGACACCCGCATGCCGCTGGCGTAGGTCAGCTCGATCAGCGCCGCCAGCCGCAGGCCCTGGCCGCCGTCCTTCTCCGAGGCGGCGGCGATCAGGCGCACGACCTCGTCACGCGACAGCACCTTGGGCAGCGGCCGGCCCTTCTTCGGCGCCTCGACCCGGCGCGAGGGGTCGTCCTGCCGCCAGCCCTCGCCGAGCACGAAGCGGTAGAACTGGCGCACGGCCGCCCGCCGCCGCGCTGCCGTGGCGGGCGAGAGGCCGACGGCGCCGAGGTTGGCGAAATAGGCTTCGATATCCTCGGCCGAGGCGGTCGACAGATCGCGCCCCTTCGCCTTCAGGAAGGCGGAGGCGTCGACCAGATCCTTGCCGTAGGCGGTCAGGGTGTTGCGGGCGGCGGCGCGCTCGACCGCCATCATCTCCAGGAAGGCCTCGCTCCAGGCCTCGCCGCTCATTCCGCCTGCAGCGCCGCGAACGCCTCGCCGGCGAACGCGACGGCCTGCTCCTGAAGGCCCGCCCGGCGCAGGGCGGAGACCACGGCGGCATAGTCGGAGGCGCGCATCGGCTTGCCGCCAGCGTCGGCGGCGGCGGCCAGCACCAGCAGCGCCGTCTCGCCCCTCGCTCCGGCCGAGGCGGCGAGGTCGAGCGCGGCCAGACGGCCGGCCGGAATGGCGACGGGCTGGACGTCGAAGCCGGCGATGACGCCGCGCTGGTCGGCGGTCGGCGTCGCGCCGAGAGCCAGCGCCACCAGAACGGCGCCCTGGTAGCGCGCCTTGGCCTTGGCGTCGGCGGCGTCGGTCGCCTGGGCCAGCAGGGCGGCGAATTCGGCGTCACGGCCTTCGCTGGCCGCGAGTCGCTGGGCGAGCGCGGACACCGGCGGCGCGGCGGGCGGCTGTGCGCCGATGGCGGCCGCGATGGCCGGCGGCGCGCCCTTGGCCCCCACGACGTCGAGCGCCAGGCGGCGGGACAATGAGTACTCCAGGCCGTCCCGGACCGAAGCCGCGCCCGGGTCGCCGGCGCCGGCGATCACCGCGCCGATCAGGCGGGACACCACCGGATCGCGCTGCTTCTCGCTCGCCAGCGTCAGGGTCAACTGGGCGGCGTCGCTCTGGCCCGCCCGGGCCTGGCAGTAGGCGCGCAGGCGCAGCCAGTAGATGTCGCCGCGGTTCACCGCCAACTCGTCGGCGACGCGGCAGGCGCGGTCGTCCTCACCCGCGATCAGAGCGCTCTCGGCGACGGCCTGGGACAGGGCGGCGCTGGAGGGCAGGTTCACGGCCCGGTCGGCGGCGGCCCAGGCGTCCCTGGGACGCCCCAGCGCGAGCAGGGCGTTGATGCGGGCGGCGGCGACCTCGGGCTCCCGCCCGGCGCCCTCCGGCCCGTTCGCGCCCGTCGCCAGCAGCCGGCCGGCGAGGTCGGCGGCCGCCGGGCTCAGCGGCTTGCCGCCGATCCGCGGGATCTGGGCCCTGGCCAGCTCGGGCGAGGTCCCTTTCCACAGGTCGGCGGGCAGCCCGGTATCCCGCGAGCCGAGCGAGAAATAGTCCGGCGCCTGCAGGGAGGAGACCTCCACCTGGGCAGCGGCGGGGGTGACGATCAGGGCGGCGAGCGCGAGGGGGAGCAGGTGCTGTCGCATGAGGGGGAGCCTAGCCCGGCTCAGGCCCGCAACGCCAGTTCCCGCAGCACGGGCACGGCCGCGTGGATGATGCCCATGGCCTGATAGTCGATCGGATTGTGTTGCGAGGACACCTTGGCGACCACCACGCCGGTCTCCTGGTCGATGAACAGGTTCTGGCCGTGGATGCCCATGGCGAACATACTGCCGGGACGGGCGCCCGTGACGTACCAGCCGGCGCGGTAGCTCATGTCGCGGCCGATGGCGCCGAACGCCTTGCCCCATTCGCCGGTCGCCCAGGCCTGGCGGTCGCCGCCGGTCAGGATATCGTCGATCCAGGTCTTAGGGATCACCTGGGTCCCGTCCGCCACGCCGCCATCGCTCATCATCCAGCCGATGCGGGCGAAGTCGCGCACCGTGGCGCAGAGGCCGCCGGTGCAGCGCGGCGAGCCGGCGCGATCGAGCGTGATGAAGGCCGGGCTCTCGGCCCCCGACGGCCGCCACAGCAGGTCCGAGGCGATCCGCGCGAACGGCGCGTCGCCGGCCCGCTCCATCACCCAGCCGAGCAGGTCGGTGTTGGCCGAGGTGTAGTGGAACGACCCGTTATGCGG
>JBIICO010000264.1:0-4500 GCA_044238855.1 Caulobacter sp. | reverse complement strand
AGCGCCCGCGCCTTGGCGCTGATGGCGATGGTGGCGGACGGTGCGATGCGACGCAGGGCGTCGGACTCGAGCGACATGGTTCTTCGGGCTCCCCGGACGGGTTGGTTGTCAGGATTGCCGGGGGTCTTACGCGCGACTCCGCCGTGGCGCAACGAAGGGAGCGCTTCCAAGGTGAGGGGAGGTGCTCACCACGGGTTATGGGCGTCTAACTCCGCGTCTTCAGCGCCTCGACGTAAGCCGCCAGGTGCCGGCCGAAGAAGGCCACGGTCTTCTCGTCGGTCAGCTGGCCGTCGATGATCTTGGTGTGGGCCTGGAAGACCAGCACCTCGCCCAGCGGCGCGACGTCGGCGCCGGTGCGGCGCAGGTTCAGGCGCAGGGCGTCCTGGGCGCGGACCGTGCCGGTGGCGCCCGGGCTGGCGCCGACGATGCAGCAGAGCTTGCCCTGCAGCGGCGCCGGCGCGCCGCGCGAGGCCCAGTCGACCGCGTTCTTCAGCACCCCGGTCACCCCGCCGTTGTACTCGGGGCAGGCGAACAGCACGCCGTCGGCGCCGCGGATGGCGTCCTTCCAGGCGCGCACGGGCTCCGGATCGCCCTCCGCCTCGACGTCGGCGTTGAACAGCGGCAGGTCGTGCAGGCGGAAGATCTCGAGCGCGACGCCGTCCGGCAGCAGCTCCCGCGCGGCGTCCAGCAGCGATGAATTGAATGACGCCTTGCGCAGGCTCCCCGACACGCCGAGCAGTTTCATGAACCCCGATCCTCTCCGGAAGCGTTGTGAATCTCCAGTCCGGAGTGTCTACCATGGCTGTCGCACGACGCGCGCCGCTTGACCCGATCACGGCGATGGGCGAGGCCTTCGCACGAATGAAGCGCATCATCTCCTTCCTGACCAACATGGACGCCAAGGCTTGGCGGACCATCGCGATCTCGTTCCTGCTGTTCGGCGGCGTCGGGATGGTCTTCCTGTTCGCCGCGCCGCTGCTGGGCATCAACGGCGAGGCGGCGGTCGAGCACTGGTTGGGCGCCGCGCACGGCGTCTGGGCCCTGCCGGTCGCGGTCAGCGCGTTCGCCGTTCTGGCCTTCGTCGGCGTGCCGCAGTTCGTGCTGATCGCCGCCGCCGTGGTGGCGTTCGGGCCGTGGACGGGCCTCGCCTACAGCTGGATCGGCACCATGGTCTCCAGCTCGATCGGCTTCTGGCTGGGCCGCTGGTTCGGCGGCCGGCTGATCCGCGACGTCGCCAGCGAAGGCGTCGGCCGGTTCATGAAGCTGATCGGCCGCAACGGCTTCATGGCCAGCCTCATCGTCCGCCTGGTCCCGGCCGCGCCGTTCATCGTCGTGAACATGGCCGCCGGCGTGGCGCCGATGCGCTTCCGCGACTTCCTGGGCGGCACCGGCATCGGCATCGTGCCGAAGATCGCCCTGACCGCCTTCGCCGGGAATTCGCTGTTCCAGCTGTTCAAGACGATCGGGGAGGGTGGCGGGGACAGCACCAAGCATGTGGTGCTGATCATCCTGGCCGCCGTCATCTGGGTCGGCGGCGCCTGGGTCGCCCGCCAATGGCTCCGCCGCAAGGAAGACCAGGCGGCATTGGAGGACGGGGAGAAGTGAGCCTCAGACTACGAATCTGATGTTCGGCCCGCTTCTCGGATTGTCCCCTCGGTGACAATCCGACAGTCCGCCCAAGCTATCCTTCCCGCCAATGAAGATGTCCCGGGGAGGACTCCATGCGCTCGCTCACCATCGCCCTGATGGCGTCCACCCTGCTGGCCGGGCCAGCGCTCGCGGCCGAGGCGCCGTCGTCGGCGACGATCAAAGCGCAGGCGGCGCTGGAGAAGGCGCTGCCGTTCGCGGACCAGCAGGACTTTGACTTCGCTTCGCGCGGCTATCTCGGCACGCGGGCCGATCCGCTGATCCGGCGGGCGGACGGCGGCGTGGCCTGGGACCTGTCGGCTTACGACTTCGCCAAGGGCGAAGCCCCCGCGACGGTCAATCCCAGCCTGTGGCGGCAGGCGCAGCTGCTCAGCAAGAGCGGCCTGTTCCAGGTCTCGGACACCATCTGGCAGGTGCGCGGCTTCGACGTCGCCAACATCACCTTCATCAAGGGCCAGACCGGCTGGATCGTCATCGACCCGCTGACCACGGCCGAGACGGCGAAGGCGGCGCTCGATCTTGTCACCGAGAAGCTCGGCGCGCGGCCGGTGGTGGCCGTCATCTATACCCACAGCCACGCCGACCATTTCGGCGGTGTGAAGGGCGTGGTCAGCCAGGCCGACGTCGACGCCGGCAAGGTGCAGGTGATCGCGCCCGATGGCTTCCTGGAAGAGGCGATCAGCGAGAATGTCATCGCCGGCCCGGCCATGAGCCGGCGGGCGCAGTACCAGTTCGGCTACAACCTGACGCCGGGACCGGAAGGCCAGATGAGCGTCGGCATCGGCCTGGCGGTGGCCAAGGGCTCGACGACGATGATCGCGCCCACGCGCTCGATCGCGAAGACCGGCGAGACCCTGACCATCGACGGGGTGAAGATCGAGTTCCAGGTCACGCCGGGGACGGAAGCGCCGGCCGAGATGAACATGTACTTCCCGGACCTGCGCATCCTGTGCATGGCCGAGAACGCCAACGCGACGATGCACAATGTGCTGACCCCGCGCGGGGCGCTGGTTCGCGATGCAAAAGCCTGGTCCGGCTACCTGGGCGAGTCCCTGAAGCTGTACGGCGGCCGCACCGACACGATGTTCACCAGCCACGGCTGGCCCCGCTTCGGCGGCGATGTCGTGCGCGGCTATCTCGCCGACCACCGGGACGCCTACAAGTACCTGCACGACCAGACGGTGCGGCTGATGAACGCCGGCTACACCGGGCCCGAGATCGCCAACCGCATCCAGCTGCCCGAGGCCCTGTCGCGCGGCTGGTTCAACCGCGGCTACTACGGGACGATGAGCTTCAACAGCCGCGCGGTCTATCAGCGCTACATGGGCTGGTACGACGCCAACCCGGTCAATCTGGCGGTGCTGGAGCCGGCCGACCAGGCGGGCCGCTACGTCGAGGCGATGGGCGGCGCGGCCAAGGTCAAGGTGCTGGCCAGGGCCGCGCACGACAAAGGCGACTACCGCTGGGCCGCGACCCTGCTGAACAACCTCGTGCTGTCCGATCCGAAGGACGCCGAGGCGAAGGAGGCCCTCGCCCGCGCCTACGACCAGATGGGCTGGCAGGCGGAAAGCTCGCTGTGGCGCAACATGTACCTGACGGGGGCCGGGGAGCTGCGGAACGGCGTGCCGGCTCCGGCCAGCGGCGGCGTCGGGTCGCCCGACGTGATCGCCAACCTGCCCAGCGAGATGATCTTCGACCTGCTGGCCGTGCGGTTGAACGCCGACAAGGCGGGCGACGCCGAGCTGCGCGTGATCTTCGCCTTCCCGGAACGCGACGAGCGCTGGCTGGTCACCGTCCGCCACGGGGTGCTGCTGGCCGAGACGGCCGGCGAGGGAGCCCAGGCGGACGCAACCCTGGCGCTGGCCCGGCCGCTGCTGCTGCGGTCATTGTTCACCGGCGCGCCGCTGGCCCCGAAGGTGATGAGCGGCGAAGCGAAGCTGGACGGCGATCCGCTCGCCTTTCAGCGGCTGACGGGCTGGTTCGACCGGCCATCCGCCCCGTTCCCGATCGTAACACGCCCTGAATAGCCGGTTTTTGGGGTAACTTATTGCGCTATTGGAGGCGCCACTGCGTTCGCGCGCAACGCCCTTGCGCGATTCCGCCTGTTTCTGTATCTGGTTAGCCATGCAAAGCGCGCCGAACAGCCTGCGCCTTCTTACCGACCTGGGGCTTAGCCGCCCCTGGGCGACCGTCTAGCCGCGCGCGTTCGCGGCCGGGCGCTCAGGGGCTGATCCGACCCGCTGACCCCGAAAAGACGACAAGAGCACCTCAAAATGACCTCCGTATCCGACGCCGGCCGCGTCATCGTATTCGACACCACCATGCGCGACGGCGAGCAGTCGCCCGGCGCGTCGATGAGCCACGACGAGAAGCTGGAACTGGCCAAGATCCTCGAGGAGATGGGGGTCGACGTCATCGAGGCCGGCTTCCCGATCGCCTCGAACGGCGATTTCGAAGCCGTCCGGGCCATCTCCGAGATCGTCACCGAAAGCACCATCTGCGGCCTGGCCCGCGCGGCGCCGGGCGACATCGACCGCTGCGCCGAGGCCATTCGGCCGGCGAAGCGCGGCCGCATCCACACCTTCCTGTCGACCAGCCCGGTCCACATGAAGTGGAAGCTGCAGATGGAGCCGGAAGCGGTGCTGGAGGCGGTGACCGCCTCTGTCAGCCGCGCCCGCAACCATACCGACGACGTCGAGTGGTCGGCCGAGGACGCCACCCGGACCGAGCGCGAGTTCCTGTACCGCTGCGTCGAGGCCGCCATCCGCGCCGGCGCCACGACGATCAACCTGCCGGACACGGTCGGCTACAGCTATCCGGAAGAATACGGCGCGATGTTCCGGGACGTGATCG
>JBIICO010000262.1:0-4511 GCA_044238855.1 Caulobacter sp. | reverse complement strand
CGTTCTTCGTGCCCGGCTACGAGGGGCATTGGGTCGGGGCCATCCTGTTCGCCGCGACGCTGGTCGGCGCGACCATGCTGTGGAGCTGCCTGCCGACGGCGATGGCCGTGTTCGCGGGCGGCGCGACCGGCGCGGCCGACGGCAGGACGGCCGTGATCTTCTTCGCCCTGTACACCGCGATGGCCGTGGGGCCGATCGTCGGCTGGGTCCTGTGGGGCCTGCGGCGGCGGATGCTGGCGCTGGTCGCGGTGGCGGTGTTCGCCGCCTGCGTGGCGTGGCTGGGCCCGGCGGCCGTGCTGTAGAGCGACGGGCGCCAGGATGACGGGGGGAGGGAAGAAGCGCTAGCCGCCCAGCGCTTCGCGTTTCTCTTCCAGCGCCATCCACTCTTCCTCGGCGGCGGCGAGATCGGCGCGGGCCTTGTCGGCGGCCTTCATGACGCGGTCGAAGCGGGCGCGGTCCCTGGCGTAGAGGTCCGGGTCGGCGAGTTCGGCGTCGAGCTTGGCGATCTCGGCCGGCAGCCTGGCCACCAGCGCTTCGAGTTCCTCCAGCCGGCGCTGGTCCTTGTAGCTGAGCTTGACCAGCTTCTTCGGCTCCGCCTTCGGGGCGGGCGCGGCGGCCTTTGCGGCCGGCGTTCCGTGCGAGAACTCGAAGAAGCCCGGGTTCTGGTTCATGAAGTCGGTCCAGCCGCCCGGTGTCTCGGCCACCTTGCCCCGGCCGTCCAGCGCGATGGTCGAGCTGGCCAGTCGGTCGATGAAGTCGCGGTCGTGGCTGACCAGGATCAGCGTGCCGTCAAAGTCGGCCAGCACGTCCTCGAGCAGATCCAGCGTCTCCATGTCGAGGTCGTTGGTCGGTTCGTCGAGCACCACCAGGTTGGCCGGGCGGGCGAGGGCGCGCGCCAGCAGCAGGCGGTTGCGCTCGCCGCCCGACAGGCTGGAGACGGGCTGGCGCAGCTGCTTGTCCTGGAACAGGAACTCCTTGGCATAGCCCGCGACGTGGCGCGGATGGCCCCGGACCATGATCTGGTCGCCGCCGCCGTCGGTCAGCACGTCCCAGAGGGTTTGGCCCTCCTTCAGGTCGGCGCGGGCCTGGTCGATGTAGGCGATCTCAAGCCCGGTGCCGAGCTTCACTTCGCCGGCGTCGGCGGCCAGCTGGCCGAGCATGAGCTTGACCCGGGTGGTCTTGCCGGCGCCGTTCGGACCGACCACGGCGACGCGGTCGCCGCGCTGGATACGGGTCGAGAAGCCGCTGACGATGACCCGCTCGCCGAACGCCTTGGTCAGGCCCTTGGCCTCCGCCACGCGCTTGCCGGAGGTGTCGCCGCTGGCCATGCCCATCGACATCTGGCCGCGGGCTTCCTTCAGGACGGTGCTCTTCTGCTCGCGCATGGCGACCAGGCGGCGGCGGCGGCCTTCGTTGCGGGCCCGCCGGCCGGTGACGCCCCGGGCCATCCAGTGCTGCTCGCGCTCGATGGCCTTGTTCAGGCGGCGGAACTCGTCGGCCTCGGCTTCCAGGATCTGCTCCGACCATTCCTCGAAGTAGCCGAAGCCGCGATCCAGGCGGCGCACCTTGCGGCTTTCCAGCCAGAAGACTCGGTTCGTCACCCGCTCCAGGAAGGCGCGGTCGTGGCTCACGATCAGCGCCGCGCAGCGGGCCGACGCGAGCGTCTCCTCCAGGGTCTGGATGGCGAAGATGTCGAGGTGGTTGGTCGGCTCGTCCAGGAGCAGCACGTCAGGCCGCTCGGCGAAGGCGCGGGCGAGCGCGACCCGGCGGATCTCGCCGCCGCTGAGCCCGCTGGTCGACTTCTCCGGGTCGAGGCCGAAGGCCATCAGCTCGGCGTCGGCCTCGTAGTCCTGCGCACCGCCGGCGGTGACGTGGTCGCGCAGGGTCGCCCCGGTGATCACCGGCTCCTGCGGCACCACGACGATCCGCGCTCCCGGCTTGGCCGTGCGGTCGCCGGCATCGGCCTCGATCTGGCCGGTCAGGATCCGCATGAGGGTCGACTTGCCCGCGCCGTTGCGGCCGATCAGCGAGGCCTTCACGCCGGGCTCGATCGCCATGTCCACGCCGTCGAACAGCATGGTCGCGCCGTCGGCGAGGCGGACGTCTTTGAGGGCGAGGATCGGGGCGGCCATGGGCTGGGTACTGTCGTGCGAGAAGGCGGGCGACCTCCGGGCCGCAGGGCGTCAGGCCGTAACGGAGCGACCCGCCGATAGCAAGGCATCCACCACCAGCTCGGGGTGCGTCATTACCAGGAAGCGGCCGACGTCGGGTACGACGTCCAGCCGGCTGCCGGGCAGGGTGGCGCGCCAGAAACGCTCGGCTTCCGCCCGGTCGTGCAGGAAGTCGTGCGCGCCCAGCAGAACGACCCAATGGGCGGCGCGCGGCTCCGGCGCGCAGGTCCAGCGGGTCATGCCGATCTGCTCGTCCACATAGCCGGCGACCCGGCCGGTCAGGAACAGTCGGTAGCCGCGCGCGTAGTCCGAACGGTTCGCGGGATCGGCCATGCAGGCGATGTCGGGCGGGCTGCTGGCGATCGACCGGTTCAGCATGCTGTCGAACTGGCCCTGGCCGAGGCTGCGGATGAACAGGCTGGCCAGTGGTTCGATCAGGTCGGGGCGGCTGACAAAGGCCTCCTTGATCACCGCCAGAGGCTCGCGGCGTCGGTCCTGAACGACCGTGGGCGGATCCGGATTGACCAGCACCACGCGGTCCAGAAGCGCCGGATGGGTCCTGAAGAGCGCCAGCACGGTCTGCGCGCCTCCACGGCCGATGACGTCGACCTTGTCCAGCTTCAGATGCCGGCAGACCGCCTGCACATCCGGGCAGGCGCCGGTGAACGGATCGGCGCGATAGGCCGCCCGGTCGGCGACCGGATCGGTAAGGCCGAAGCCTGGCCGGTCGATGGCGATCGGCCGGAAACCCTTCGCCTGCAGGGCGCGAACCAGCCGCATCGGAATAGCGCGCGAGGCCGAACTGCTGTGCACCACCAGCACCGGCCTGCCGGTGCGGGGGCCATGGTCGCTGAAGGCGATCTGCGAGCCGTCTTCCCGGGCGATCAGGCCCAGGGGTTCGAGGAACTCGCCGTCGGCGCGGATGTCGTTGTGCGTGGCTTCCGCCAGCAGCGACAGCGCCCGGGTCTCGGTGACCAGCCGGGCCAGCTCGCCCGCCGTCCGCACGCCGGTAGTCTGGTAGATGACGTCCAGGTGCTTCTTCGCCACCGCGTCCGACATGCCCGACGCCTTCGCCGCCTCGGCGCGGGACAGGCCCTCGGAGAACCGAAGCGCCAGCGTCGCCTGGCGCGGGGTCAGATGCCAGAGGTCGGTGAGAAGGTCCGCGCCGCAGCGTCCCTCCGGCCAGACGCCGAACGACAGCCGCACCAGCCGCTCGATCAGGCTGGAGATCCTGGGCGCGCCGGTGCGCTTCAGCACGGCGGCGACGACGCCGCGCGCCGTCTCGTAGGTCACCCCCGCCGCCTGGGCCGCGCCACGCACCTCTCCGCACCGGACCAGGCCCACCGCGACCCGGGTCTGCAGGCCGGTCAGGCCGAAGGCGCGGCAGGCGTCGGCCAGCGCCTCGCCGCCGGCGATCGCGCCCACGGCCAGGGCGACGATGGCGGCGCGCGGCCGGTCGAGCGCCGCTCGGACGTCGGCGGGCAGGGACCAGTCCCGGGCCTGGGCGATCGGCGCGTACAGAACCGCCACCCGCGGGCGATCGCCGTCGTCGTCCGGGAAGGCGATGCGGTGGCCGCCGCCGCGCAAGGCTTCCACAGCCTCGTCCGGGGCGGGCGGGGCGCCGGCGAACAGCGTCTCGAACGCCGGATTGGCGAACAGCACGCGGCCGGCGGCGTCCAGCACCGCGCCGCCCAGCCGCTCGCTCCGGACCGCCGCGTAGCCGGCCAGCACGCCATCGAGGCCCGCCTCCAGCGCCGGCGAGCCCGAACGGATGGCGTCGATCATCGCCTCATGGTCGACGAGCCATGAATCGATCGAACCGCCAGGCGGTCCGCTGTCACGCGGTTCCTTGATGTCGAACGCCATTGTTACTCACCCGCTGGGTTTCCTCACCCTGCTGGGCGCGGGCCGTCGAGGCAAGACGGCGGCCGAACGAAAAAGGGGCGGACCCGCGGTCCGCCCCTGGTTCTGCCGTGGACGTGTACCGAAGGTACGTGTCCCCATCAGCCTTAAGCCGCAAGGGACACGCACTGAAGTGCATGTCCCCGGCCGTTCTTACGCCGCCATCGCGATCTTCAGGTTCTCGTCGATCTTGTCGAGGAAGCCTTCGGTGGTCAGCCAGCCCTGCTTGTCGCCGACCAGCAGCGCCAGGTCCTTGGTCATGAAGCCGGCTTCGACGGTGTCGACGCAGACCTTTTCCAGGGTGTCGGCGAACTTCGCCAGCTCGGCGTTGTCGTCCAGCTTGGCGCGGTGCGCGAGGCCCCGGGTCCAGGCGAAGATCGAGGCGATCGAGTTGGTCGAGGTCGACTCGCCCTTCTGGTGCTGGCGGTAGTGGCGGGT